>PLDZ01000236.1:0-3622 GCA_003136295.1 Candidatus Dormiibacterota bacterium | reverse complement strand
TGGACCCGGCGAATCCAGGCAGACCGAGCATCCCGATGTCGACCTCCGGGACCTGGGCGGCGATCACCGGCCCCCCCGCGCCGGGCCTGAGCAAGAGCCTGATGTGCGCGACGGCCGTGGGCGTGAAGGGGCCGGCTGACACCCGGGCTGAGACGACGACGAGACCGTCCCGAACGCGCACCTGCAGATCCTTCATCTCGCTGGGATGCGGATTGTTGGCCACGGCAAGCACCGTGAGGTCCTGCTCGCTCAGCACCACGACACCGTGCGGGCCCTGGATGAGCTGCCCGGCCATCTCCGCACCGAGCGCCACCGCGATCGCCTCCTCGTTGGCGCCGTGAGACGGACCCGCCGGCGGTGCGCCCAGATCGGGCGCGGCGAGGGCGCGGTCGGCGAGGAAGACCGAACCGCCAACGAGGACGAGCAACACGACCAGCCCGAGGCAGCAGCCGCGCACGATCCCGCGCTGGTCAGAGGACTTCACGCCGCCTATGTTCGCCCGCCCGGCTCCGTAGCGTGCGTTGTCGGCACAGGGTGGAGCACCAGCCGCGTGCGGGCGTGCCTGCGCACTTCCAGCGGACTCCAGTAGAGGGGGAACTGACGGTTGGTTTGCCAGCGACGGGACAGATCGCGGTAATGACGGGACCCGGGCTGTCCCGACTGCCCGGGAACGTGGATGCCGCCGCTCGCATCCCATTTGCCGACATCGATGACCTGGCGCCACGAGGGCGCCGAAAGCCTGGTCTCGAACGGCTCCCCGGGCATCTGCGAGGTTGCGAGGACGGTGTCGGTGTTCCCACCCACCTTGATCGACGGCGCGTTGAAGAACCAGGCGAGGCCGCGACGGCGGCCGAACGCGTGGATGAGCTCGAGCCGGTGGACGCGCCCCCACCGCCAGCGACGTGAGTTGCGTCCAAAACGTCCTCGGACGTCGCTCATCGCGTCCTCAAGGGATTTGGACACCACCTCCGCCCAGGTCGTCAGGCCCTCGAACAGCCCGTCGTCACCCAGCTCCCAGCGCTCGATCAACGACGGCGTGAGCCGGCCGACGAGATTCCCCGGATACTGGAAGACCGGATGGGCGAGGTCNNGCGGCCGGATGTGCGCATTGCATCGAGCCCAGCAGCCGGACCACCTGGCGTGCCGGCGGGCAGACGAGGTCCATCTGCGCCCGGGCCATGTATGCCAGGTCGACGACGCGCTCGCTGAGCAGCTCGCCGATCCGCAGGGCGCGGTATCCCGACATGTAGTCGGTGCCGATGTAGAACGGGAACTTGTCGCCCGCGATGCGGTTGTTGGCGGTGATGATCTGGTGCTCCGGAGGGTCGAACATTTGCGGGACCTCATCCGGGGTCAGATACCTCGTCCACACCGCGTCCCCAGTCCAGCCCTGGATCGGAAGCCCGCTGGGCCTCGCCTTGCGCACGGGAATGCGCCCGGAGAGGAGATAGCCGATGTGGCCGTCGATGTCCGCGTACACGACGTTCTGGGAGGGAGCGTCGAAGGGCGCGAAGGCGTCCTTGAAGCTCTTCCAGTCGCCGGCACGCTGGAGGCGGAGCAGCCCATCGGCGGCCCCACCCGGCTGCAGCGCGGTCCACTGCAATGCGAGCCCGCGCCAGATGGACCGCTCCGGGTCCTCGATCCTCTCAACGACGGGGCCGTGGCGGGTGACGACCACCTCCTCGAGCACGTCGGACGAGCCCTTGACGTGGATGATCTCGCGGAGCCTCCGAGTGGGCTCGAATCCCCGCTCCGTCCTGAACCGNNATGATCACGAAGGGCATGCCCGGCATGGTCACGCCCGTCGATTCGAAATCCTCCCCGGCCTGGACGTGGGCTGCGTACCAGATCGAGGGCATCCCCGGGACCATGTGCGGGTCGTTGCAGAGGATCGGCCTGCCCGAAGGCGTCCGCTCCCCGGAGACGACCCAGGAGTTGCTCATCCCGCCTGCAGTCGGGATCCAGCGAGCCGCCTCGCGGAACATCATCAGCAGCTGCGAGCGGCTGTCGCCACCACCCGCCGCGCGAAGCGTCCCAGCCAGCACCGTCGGGTTGGCGTCGGGATAGACGATGTCAAGCCGGGCGGCATGCTCGGGCCCGATGGCGCGAAGCAACTCGAGCCGCTGCAGCTCGGCGTCCCAGTTCATGCTCAAGCCGAGGGCCAGGAGCTTGAGTGCCGCGAGGCTGTGCATCGGCTCCCAGGGCTCCGGGGTCACGCCAAGGAGGCGGTACTCGAGCGGCAGCGCCCGCCCCGAGTGTGCGATTGCGTTGACCCCGGCGGCGTATGCCTTGAGCATCCGCCGCGCCTCCGGTGTGAGGCGAAGCTCCTCCTCGCGGGCGACCCGGTGCAGGCCGACCCGGCGGATGAAGCGATCGATGTTCACGCCCTCGGGGCCGATCAGCTCGCTGATCCGCCCCGTCGCCACCCGCCGGGTCACCTCCATCTGCCACAGCCGATCCTGGGCATGGACAACGCCCACCGCAAAGGCAGCGTCCTCCATGGACGTGGCGTTGATGTGGGGAACACCCCAGCGGTCCCGGCCCACGGTGACCTCCGCACCGAGCCCGGCGACCCCGAGCCTGCCCCGAACACGGGGCAGGGACACACCGAAGGTGCGGTGGCGCGCGACCAGCAGAGCGACGCAGAGGACGACCACCAGGGCCGCCACGACGATGAGGGCAATGATCATTTGAAGCGGTCTGGGAACGTACTACACTCGCGAGCCCATGGCCTTACGAACTCCGCTCTACGATCGCCATGTCGCCGCGGGCGCACGCATGGTCGAGTTCGGCGGCTTCGACATGCCGCTGCAGTACTCGACCATCCGCGAAGAGCACATCGCCGTCCGGACTCGCTGCGGCCTCTTCGACCTCTCGCACATGGGTGAGGTCCAGTTCAGCGGCGACCGCGCCTTCGACGTGGTGCAGCGACTGGTCACCAACGACATCTCTCGCCTCGACGTGGGCGGCGCCCTCTACGGCGTGATGTGCAATGAGGCGGGGGGGATCGTGGACGACGTGGTCGTGTACCGCGCACCCGGCGGCTATATGGTGGTGATCAACGCCGCCTGCCGGCCCAAGGACGTCGCCTGGATGGGCGGTCACAGCGGCGACTGCACCTTCGAGGACATCGGCGACCGAGTCGCCCTCCTGGCGGTGCAGGGTCCCCGGGCGGTCGCGCTCGTGAACCGGCTCTGCGCCGCCGACATCGCCGAGGTTCGGCCGTTCCACTCCACCGACACCCAGGTGGCAGGGGTCCAGGCGACCGTGTCCAGGACCGGATATACGGGAGAGGACGGCTTCGAGCTGTACGTCGAGTCCACCGACGCCCCAGGACTCTGGGACACGCTCCTCGACGCCGGCGCGTTGGACGGCCTGATCCCGTGCGGGCTCGGCGCGCGCGACACGCTGCGCCTCGAGGCGGGCCTGCGTCTCTATGGCCAGGATATGGACGACAACACCGACCCATACAGCTGCGCGCTCGGCTGGACCGTCAAGCTCCAGAAGGGCGACTTCATCGGTAGCGCCGCCCTGGCCAGGCTGGATCCCAAGCATCCCCCGCGGCGGTTCGTCGCGATCGAGCTCCAGGGCAGGGCGATCGCCCGCCATGGCCAGCGGGTGC
>PLDZ01000060.1:17812-18729 GCA_003136295.1 Candidatus Dormiibacterota bacterium | reverse complement strand
ACCAGCGCTCCGAACTCGGCATCGGTGAGCGGCGCACCATCGCGCACGATCCGCTCGCAGTACGAGACGAGGTGTGGGCTGGTGAGCAGCACCGATCGATACCCGGCGGCGCGACACACCGAATCGACCGTCGCGCAGACGGATCCTTTGCCATTGGTGCCCGCCACCAGCGCCCCGCGAAGCCCGACGTGAGGGTTGCCGAGCGCGGCAAGGAGGGCTCGCGTGCGTTCGAGACCTGGCATGATGCCGCGCCACGCGACCGAGTCGAGGGCTGCCACAGCTCGGGCGTAGGTTGTCGTGCTCACGCCCAGTGCCAGGCCTCGTTCATCGCCTCGCCGGGATCCGGCCGCCTGATGAGCAGGCGCAGCGCCCCCATCCAGGCTCGACGGCGGTCGGCAGCGTCCTCGATGCCCTCGATCGCGAGGTCGCGATAGAGGCCACCCGTCTGATGGGCGATGACCGCCTGCAGCTCCTGGTATTCGAGGAGACCGGAGGCGTCCACGATCGCTGCGGCGCCGCCCTCGGTGGTGATCACCAGCCGGAAGACACGGCCCTGGTTGTCGTCGAATGTCGAGCGCGGGGTGATGGTGATCGCCGTGATGTCGGGAATGAGCCCAGCGATGCGGTCCAGCCAGGCACGCTGCGGGTCGGCCGACGCCTCGACCGCTGTGTCGACGAAGAGCTCTCCCGCGAGCGACAGCACCGCGGTCTGGAACTGGGTGTAGTAGAGGAGGTCGGCGCCGTTGAGCGCCACGCTGCCGACGTCGGTGCCGTCATCGCCGCTGAACGTGACCATGAAGGGGCGCGCGTAGGGCTTGCGCGCCTCCTGCTCGCTCCAGCGAACCCGGATCGAGGGCATCAGCTCACCTCGGCAGAGCCCCGCGCCGGGCTTGCGCAAGCGAGACCGTGTTGCGCAG
>PLDZ01000060.1:0-17748 GCA_003136295.1 Candidatus Dormiibacterota bacterium | reverse complement strand
GCGAGTGACAGATCGTCACGGTCGCATCGGCGTTGGTCAGGAGCAACGCGATCGGACGCCCGACGATGGCGCTTCGACCGATGACCACGGCGCGCCGGCCGCGTATCTCCAGGTCGCTGCGGCGGAGCAGTTCCATGCATCCCAGCGGTGTGCACGGAGCCACGGGTCCGGGGTGGCCTTCGGCGAGGCGGCCGAAGTTATACGGATGGAAACCGTCGGCATCCTTGGTTTGAGAGACGCACTCAGTCACGACCTGCGCATCGATGTGTGCGGGCAGCGGCAGTTGCACGAGGATCCCATCGATGCTCTCGTCGGCGTCGAGCCGACTGACGAGGTCGACGAGCTCGGCGGTGGTGCTCTCGGCGGGCGGCGTGTGGAGGGCGAAGTGGACGCCCGCGCGCTCGGCGGCGCGACTCTTGTTGCGCACGTAGATCGCCGAGGCCGGGTCGTCGCCGCAGAGGACCACGGCGAGCGACGGCGGCGGGCTGCCGTCAGCGGTCATGGAGACGATTTCCGCGGTGAGCTCCTCCCGGAGCTCCGCGGCGACCGCCTTGCCGTCGACGATGACTGCGCTCATTTGTGAGCTCCCGCCTGGACCGCGAATCGCTCGATGATCACCGAGCAGCGGTCGATCGACCCGGCAAACGGTGGCTGCTTGCCGACCCGGACCCTGACGCTCGCGATTCCCGGTTGGGCGAGCAGGGTTTCGGCGATCCGGGCTGCGATCGCCTCCAGAAGGCGGTACTGCTGGTCCTCGACGACCCCCCGCACCAGCCGGAAGGCCTGCGCATAGTCGATCGTGTCGGCGATGTCGTCGGTGCGGCCCGCGACGGAGAGATCCATGCGGATCTCGACGTCGACGTGAAAGCGATTGCCGAGCGTGCGCTCGGCCTGGGTTTCCCCGTGGAAGCCGTAGAACGACATGCCCTCGAGAACGAGCAGATCCGGCGAGGCTGGCACGGCGCGATTGTACGAAGGCGTGGCGTGCGCAACCGCTGGGGGTGCGCCCGGGTCCGGTCGGCGAGGCTCCGCCTCAGACTCCGCGAACGCTGCCCTCGGGTCGCAACACCTGTTCGTGGTGGTCGACCGGGTTGACCATCACCACCTGGAAGAGGTCCTCGAAATCACATGCGAAGAGCTGCATCAACGACTGCCGCAGCTTCGGTCCCGGGTTGCGCGTCCCCGCCTCCAGCGCCGGGATGTAGTTCTGGGTGACTCCGAGCCGGCGCGCCAGCTCACGCTGGGTCAGATGATGCTTATCACGCATCGCCCGCAGACCGACGGCCCTCACCTCGACATTCACACGGACAAATATACCCACCTGTGAGTNNCTAGCCGTTGCGCTTGAGAAGCCCGAGCCGCTTCGCACGCCGCTCCGCCTTCGAAAACACCAGGATCCCGCATGGGATCAGCACCGAACCCATGGCGAGCAACAACAGGATCGTGCCGAGCAGGGCCCCGGCGCCGGCGTGATCGAGCAATGCGGCGCGCATCCCGGTGAGCGTGTAGGTGAGCGGCGATGCGTCACCCATGACGCGGAACACCACCGGCAGCACCGTCAACGGGTAGTACACGCCCGAGACCAGCAGCAATACGCCCTGCACCGCAACGGTCATCTGCTCGCCCTTCTCCGGCGAGAGCAGCGGCAGGACGGACGTGAAGATGCCAAGGCCCAGCACCGGGAAGGTTGCCGCAGCGAGCACCAGGAGCGCTGCGCCCACATCGGCGTGGGAGAGGTCGAGGTGGAACGCCAGCGCGATCGCGGCCAGGATGATGACGCTGCGAAGCATCGCGTAGACGATCGCGAACGAGCAGATGCCGAGCAGGTGGGTGACGCGCCGAACCGGGGCCATGAAGGTGTACTCGATGGTTCCTTCCCATCGCTCCCAGGCGATCGCGAAGGACACGTCGAAGAACATCAAGGACAGGTAGCTCCAGAGCAGCGACCCGATCAGCAGGTACAGCTGCGCCTGCGCGACGTTGACGTGCGCGCCGGAGCCGCCGAACGAGTCGAGACCTGATGCCAGGTACCCGATGCTCAGCGTGCTGACGATGCTGTACACCAGCCAGACCACCTCCCACACCCAGTAGCGGCGGTAGAGGTTGCGCTGACGTTCGAAGAACCCCAGGAACGCGTTGGCCTCGAGACGCATCCCACGTGAGCGCAGGTCGGCATCTTGCATGCCGGCACTCATCACGATTCCTCCTCTTCGTCCTGGGCTTCGCTGTCGTCGTCAAAGCTCTTTCCGGTCAGCCGGAGGAAGACGTCCTCCAGTGACGATCCGTCGCCTGAAATGCCGTGCTCCCTGCGCAGCGCATCCGGCGCGCCTTCGGCGAGGATCCGGCCGCGATCGAGAATGACCACCCGATCACAGAGCCGTTCCGCCTCCTCGAGGTCGTGCGTGCTGAGCAGCACCGTCACGCCCGATTGCAGCCGGATATCGCGGACGAATCCCTGGACCTCGCGCTTGGAGCGCGGGTCGAGACCGGTTGTCGGCTCGTCCATGAGCAGCAGCGATGGACTCGTCAGCAGGCTGCGAGCGATCGCGACCTTCTGCTGCTGTCCTCGTGACAGCTGCTTCATCGGCCTGTCCAGCGTGTCACGCGGCAGTCCGAGCCGGATGAGCGCCGCGAGCGCCGCCTCGCGGGTGCCGCGACCGCCCCGCCCGTAGAGACGGGTGGCGTACGACAGGTTCTCCCACGGGCTCATCTCTTTGAAGAAGCTCGCCTCGACGGAGACGCGATTCACGTGGCGACGCACCTCGTGACTGTCCGAGACCACATCGTGGCCGAACACACAGGCACTCCCTTCATCGGGGATGGTCAGGGTCGCGAGCACGCGGAGCAGCGTCGATTTGCCGCTGCCGTTCAGCCCGACGATCGCGACCATCTCGCCGTCGCGCACACGCAGATCGACCGAGTCGACAGCGCGCCTGAATTCCTGCGCCGGCGTGCCGCGCCTCCACGGACGTCCGCGTCGCTCGCGACGGAACGACTTCACCAGCTTGGTCACTTCGACGGCGACCCCGCCGTCACTTACCCTGGACACCGATTTCTCCTGCTCACATTGCTGTTCTTTCTGGACAAACAAAAGGACCATGCCGGCCGGTGCCGCACGATCCTGTGAGCGGAGCTAGTCGATGCTCAACGACTCAAGGTGCGACCCCGGACGTGCGGACTCCACCCTTTTGCCGGGTGAGCCCGATCCCGATGTAGGCGATACCCATCACAAGACGGCGCTCCTCTGCGCGATTGAACGAACGAGCGCACATGGTAGGCGCTGAGCGCCGCGGAGTCAAAAACGTATTCCCGTCCGCGGTGAGGCTCGGGTTATCCTCGCTACATGTGTCGCGTCTGCATGAAACGACCGGAGATCCCCGATGAGCGCTACGGCCGCTGCGAGCAGTGTGCCAAGGCCGGGCGCAACGCATTCCGCTTCCGGCTCTTTCCCGCTCGCGGCGGCGCCGGGTTCACGGTCAAAGCCGGTGAGCTGTCGCCCCATGCCCTGCGCCAGAAGTGGCGCACACCGCTCGCCGCGTACAAGGGGCATCTGTCCACCAAGACCAACCTCGGACTCCACGAGCTCGAGATGGTCACCGCGAAGGAGCGGGTTGAGAGCCTGCGGGTCGCACCCGACCTGGCGGGACATGACGCGGAAGTACTCGCCGCCCTCCATAACGCCGCGGAGCGGACCGACTCCGCATGGTGACGCGCCGCACCTCAGGCTGAGAAGAGCTTCCACCACGAGGACGGACCGGCGATGGCGCTGGTGCTGATCACATTCCAGGTGATCGACGTCTGCAGATTCAACGTACCGGTGACCTCGGCGACGGTCGCGCCGGCAGCGATCGGGACGCGCGACTGCAGGACGGACACATGGAAGCGAAGCTCGGCGCCGGCGCGGATGAATTGAAAGTCAGACGCTTGCTGGGAAACGGTCACCGAAGCGCTGTCTCCCCACCGCGTCGAGATGGATCCTGATATCTGACGGAGGGATTCCGAGAGATCAATGACCTCGTACGCACCGAGCGCAGCCGCGACGGCGGTTTGCGCTGACACGAAAGCCTGGCCGAGCTCGGGATGTGCGGGATCCCCTGTGGCCGATGGCGGTTGGCCGAGGATGGCACCCCACACCGTGACACGCTGTCTCGTTGCGAACGTCATCTGGGCAGCAAAGAGCAGGCATCCGCCCGCGGCTCCCGTCCACCCGGTTTTGATCCCCAACCACCCTGTTTGAGACTTGAGCAGGACGTCCAGGTTGTTGAGGACGGTGCCGTTGGACAGCGCCGCGCGCGAGGTGCCGACGAGGTCGGCCAGCGCCGGGTTGGCGATGACCGCTCGGGCGAGCACCACCAGATCCTGAGCAGTGGACACCGTTCTGTCGCTCAAACCGCTCGGATCGGCGAAATGGGTGTGATCCATGCCCATCGCCGTTGCTGTGGCGTTGAGGCGTGTGATGAATTTCGAACGGTCGCCCGATACCCACACTGCGAGGGTCTCGGCGATGTTGTCGGCCGACGGCAACAGCAGCGCAAGCAGCAAATCGCGCTCCGTGAGGATCTCGCCGGCATGCACCGGGAGGTTCGACCCACCTGCGGCGACCGCCTGCCGGTACAGGAGCACATCCGCACTGGTCATCACAATCGGCGGTCCGGGCGCGCCCGGAGGTACGGGATGCGCGGCGAGGACGACGAGTGCAGTCATGGCCTTGGCGACCGATCCGATCGGCAGCACCGCCGCGGGAGCTCGGGTCGCGACAGTCCCGCTCAGGCTGGTCGCGAGCGCGAAGCTCCCATCCGCGGGCGCGGGTATGGTGGGCGGCGCGGCGCCGTCGAGCAGCAGCGTTGCGGGCGCCTGGATGCTGACGGTCGCCGGAGGCGCGGGCGCGGTGAGTCTCACGGTGACGAACGTGGCCGCTGTGATCAGCATTGCGCCGATCACAGCGATGAACACGATCCACACCCACGGCGTGCGCCGCGCCCGAGCCATCAGGCGTGCAGGCGCGGGCCTACCCGTAGCATGCGTGCGTGCCTACCTACGACGTCGTCGCGACGGCGGCGGCATCACGTCATGCCGCCCGACGGATCAGGCCTTGGCGCGCCGCGTGCCTCGGGCGCCCTTCACCGCGCTCGAGAGCGAGGTGCTCGCCGAGAAACGCACCACCCGGCGGGCAGGAACCTTGACCGCCTCGCCGGTGCGCGGGTTGCGGCCGAGCCGCGCTGCGCGCTGCGCGGTCTTGAAATTACCGAAACCGTGGATGCGAACCTCGTCGCCTTTTTCCAGGGACTGCGCGATGGTGTCGAAGAACCAGCGCACCTCATCGCGTGCTGCGGTGACGGTGATTTCTGCACGATCTGCGAGTTGCTTTGCGAGCACATCGCGTGTCACGACTGTGGCCATGTGTTTTCTCCAGGACTCTGACGGGGAAACGGCCGCGATTGTAAGGAAAAGCGCGGTGCTTTCTCAACATCCATCGTATCCGTGGCTGTGCTAGCGTCGCAACACGTGTCGTCGGCGCACGCCGGCGTCGCAGATGCGGAGTGGGACTCCGCACTGCAGCGCATGGGCGGCCATTTCCTGCAGAGCACCCTCTGGCAGCGCGTCCAGACCGCGCTCGGCCACGACGTTATCTGGTCGCGGAATGAGGACTGGATGTGGGCCGGCGCGATTCGAGCGGGCCACTTTCCCCGCTACGCCTACCTGCCTCACGGTCCCACAGCGGTGTCGCGCGACGCCATGAGCGGCGCGCTCCAGGACGCGGTGAACGCCGCTCGCACCCGTTCGCTCGATTTCGTCCGCACCGAACCGGCCGGAGACGCTGCGCTCCCCGCGCTGGCTGCGTCAGCCGCTCATCCGAGTCGTCCGATTCAGCCCCGATGGACGTGGGTCCTCGATCTCGCTGCGGACGAAGCCACCCTCCGCCGAGGGCTGAGCGCGGGACATCGAGGTGCCATCAACGCAGCCGCACGGCGAGGGCTCATGTTTCGGGCAAGCGGCGATCCGGATGACATCGAGGTCTTTCTTCACCTCCAGGAGCGCACCGCTGCCGCCGGGCGATTTCGCGGCCAGGGGCAGTCGTATCACCGTGCGGTGGCTCGCACGCTCATGCCCGAGCACGCCGCCACGCTCTACATCGCGGAAGCCGGCGGAGCCCCCGTGGCCGCTGCGCTTTGCTTCGACTTCTCGGGTACCCGCTACTACGCGCACGCGGTGTCGGATCCCGAGTTGGGACGCAAACTCCAGGCTGCCGCGCCCCTGGTGTGGCAAATGATCCTCGACGCACGCAAGGCGGGTGCGCGGCGATTCGATTTCTGGGGTGTGTCACCCGTGAATCAGCCTGCTCCCGGTGCACCTCCCCATCCGTGGGACGGGTTCTCGCAGTTCAAGCGGTCCTTCGGTGGCACCGCGATTGAGCGCGCCGGCACGTGGGATCTGGGCGTGCGCTCACTGCGCTACAGCCTGTATCGAGCCGCGGTCCGCTTCCGCCGATGAGGCTCGCAAGCGCGCGAGAACTCGGACGCTGGGACGAGCTCGTCGCCGAAAACCCCGATGGAGGACAGATCCTGCAGACGCGCGCATGGGGGGAATTCAAGCGCGCGCATCGCTGGGCGCCGCAGTACCTCGTGTCCGAGACCGAACCGCCGGTCGCGATACTCGTGCTGCGGCATTCGGTCCCCGGTCTCGGCGTGCTCGGATATGTCCCGAAAGGGCCGGGTGTTGCCGGCACCGCCGGGTTGCCCGCGTTGCTCGAAGGGCTCCGCACCACTGCGGGCTCGGCATTCGCGATCAAGGTGGAGCCGGAGATCGTGCAGAGCCCGGCCGCGGTCTCCGCGCTGCGCGCCATGGGCCTCGAGAAGTCGCGGCACGACGTGCAGATCAGCAGAGCGACGATCATCGTCGACCTCCGGCCGGACGAGGATGCCCTGATCGCTTCGTTCAAGCCGAAGTGTCGCTACAACATCAGGCTTGCCGAGCGGCGTGGTGTGACGGTCGCACCGGTGGCGCTCGACGACGCGAGCGTCGACACCATGTACTCGCTGATGACCAGCACCCGCGATCGAGCGGGTTTCACGCTGCGCAGCAAGGAGTATTTCTCGCACTACTGGCACCTCCATGCCGCAGCGGGTCAGGGCCAGCTGTTCTTCGCGTCACTCGACGGTGCGGTGCTCGCCGGGGTTTTCGCCACGCACATCGGCAGGAAGGCCTGGTACAAGGATGGTGGGTCCACCAAGGAGCACGCCGCGGTGATGGCGCCGCATCTCCTCCAGTGGGAGGTGATGCGCTGGCTCAGGGCCCGCGGCGTCGAAGCGTACGACCTGGTGGCGGTTCCCCCTGCGGCCGAGCTGAATCCGGCTCATCCGCTGTTCGGTCTCTATCGGTTCAAATCGGGGTTCAGCGAGCGGATCACCGAGTATGTCGGGACCTGGGATCTCGCCATCCGGCGCGGTCGGTATGCGGCATGGAATGCGTTTGCCGAGCGTGCCGCGCACCAGTGGGCGTACCGCGTCCGGCACGACCTGCTCTACTGACCGAGCGCTCCTAGCGCCATATCCGCTTCATGATCACCTTGGACAGCTTTTCGGGATCGTGGTGGGTGGAGATCTGGGACGACGCCACGTCGGCGAGGATGTAGTTCACCGGCTGGAGCGTCGCCTGGTCCCGGTCGAACCCGACTCGGGTCACACCCGCCTCGACCGCAGAGGGCGGGAGTGGGAGCCCCACATTGCTGTTGACGATCACGTAGTCGAAGAGGCTCACGCCCACGTGGTCCTCGATGGTTTTGAGATGTTCGCTCACCGAGAAACCCATCGTCTCGCCGGGCTGCCCGGCGATGTTGCAGACGTACACCTTCACGGCGGGACTCGCGCGCAGCGCCTCGACCATTCCCTCGATGAGTAGGTTCGGAAGAATCGAGGTGTACAGCGAGCCAGGCCCGACGATGATCAATTCAGCCGCCAGGATGGCCGCCTCGGCCTCCGGATTGATCTCCGCGTCGGCTGGTTCGAGAAACACGCGGTCGATGTGGTCGANNACGACGTCGCGCAGCGTCGCCGGGACGATCTGGCCGCGCACCGCGAGGACCCGGCCGGACTCGCGGATGGCGTGCTCGAAGTCGCCGGTGATCTCCGCCATGGCGGTGATGAAGAGGTTGCCGAACGAGTGGCCGGAGAGCGCACCCTCCCCGCCGAAGCGGTACTGGAAGAGCTCGGTCATCAGCGGCTCGGTCTCCGCGAGCGCGGTGAGGCACTGGCGGATGTCCCCAGGCGGGAGCACGCGGTATTCCTCGCGGAGCCGGCCGCTGGAGCCGCCGTCGTCGGCCACCGTGACGATCGCAACGATGTTGCCGGTGTACTTCTTCACACCTCGGAGCAGCGCAGAGAGCCCCGTCCCGCCGCCGATCGCGACCAGGCGCGGGCCCTTGGCGAGGAGTCGGAATTTGTAGAGCTGTTCGGCGAGACCGCGATCGGAGCTGCCCCGACCGGGCAGGAATGGGCCGAGGATCGACCGTCCGAGCTTGTAGAAGCAGAGCACGATGAGCCCGACTCCGACCAGCGCGAAGAGAAGTGCTCGCACCAGCCGGGGCAGGAACTGGAGCGTGACGTCGCCGACCCACGAGGGGAAGGTGATGGACGCGCTGTAGAGGTCTCGCAGGATGTAGCCCGCCGCGAGGCTGATCATCACGATCGCCAGGAACAGGAGGAGCAACCAGCGCTTGACGTGCAGCCCCGGCGTGAACCAGCGCATCAGGTTCGCGCTCGGGCGGATTCGTACCTTCATACCGCGTCCCGATTCTGGCACTTCGGCTCCAACGTGCCCGACTTCGGTCGGCGATCAGCCTCCTGGGGCGGGGCGGAGCTCGCCCTTGGACGCCAGCTCGACGGGGTCGCGGCGGCGGCGCAGCTTGGCCAGGTTGTGCTCCGCGTCGATGTAGCGTGCCGTCCCGGAATACGACCGCATGACCAGGCTCTGGGTGTGGCAGCGGTCCTCGCCGAGGAAGCGCACCCCCTCGAGGAGTTCGCCGCTGGTGATCCCGGTCGCCGCGAAGAACACGTTGTCGCCGGACACGAGGTCGTCCAGCTCGAGCACGTCTCCGGCGTGCTTGCCCTCCAGCTCCTGCACCGTGCGCTCCCCCTCGCCGACCCAGATGCGTGCCTGCATGCCCCCGCCGATGCACTTGATGCCGCAGGCGGCGAGCACCGCCTCGGGCGCGCCCCCGATGCCCATGAGCACGTCGATCCCGGTGCGATGCTCCATCGCGGCCATGAGGCCGGCCGCGACGTCGCCGTCCATGATCAGCTTCACCCTCGCACCCGCGGACCTGATCTCCTCAAGCAGCGCCTCGTGGCGGTCGCGATCGAGCACCACCACGGTCAGGTCCTCGACCCGACGATCCTCCGCCCTGGCGATCCGCTTGAGGTTCTGGGCGACCGAGGCGGTGATGTCGATCACCTTCGCCGCGGCCGGTCCGACGATGAGCTTCTCCATGTAGTGGAGGTGGGTGTGGAACATCGAGCCTCGCTCTGCGAGGGCGACGGTGGCGATGCCGCCGGGGATGCCGCGAGCGACGAGGCGGGTGCCGTCGATCGGGTCTACGGCGACATCAACCGCCGGAGGGTTGCCGTTCCCGACCTGCTCGCCGATGTAGAGCATCGGCGCCTCGTCCTTCTCGCCCTCGCCGATGACCACCAGGCCGTCCATGTCGACGAATCCGAGGCTCCGGCGCATCGAATCGACGGCGGCCTGGTCCGCGATCTCTTTCTGATTGCGCCCCATGTGCCTGGCGGCGGCCATTGCGGCGCCCTCGGTGACCCGGACCAGCTCGAGCGCAAGGTTGCGGTCGATCGGGGTCCCCAGGTCACGCGGCCGCGTTGCCATTCGCCCGCGATCATACGGCGCGGGTCCCGCGGAGCCCAACGGTTCCGAATTCGACGATCGCGTCGGCCGCACAGCGGAGCCCCTCGGTGAGCGCCGCCTCGAACGCAGCGTCGTCGGCGCGCCGGAGCTGGGCGATGTGTCCGAGGAACCCGCCTGCAAGGGCATCGCCCGCGCCGGTCGGATCGACGACGTTGGGGACCAGAGCCGCGGGCTGCTCGGCGATGCCGCCAGCGGTGACGCATGCGGCCCCGAGTGGTCCGCGTTTGACCACGACCGCGCGCAGCCGGCCGGTCCCGCAGAGGGCCGACGCCGACCGCCGCCAGTCGTCATCTCCGGTGAGCGCCGCGAGCTCGGTGCCGGTGAGGAAGAGGACGTCCACGCCCTCGATCAGCGACCCGACATCGCCCTGACCGCTGTCGATGAAGACGGTCATGGAGTCGGCGCCAATCAATGTCGCCTCGGTCTGATCGATCACCAGTCGCTGAAGGCTCGGGTCCATGCTCCCCACGAAGAACACTTCGGCACGGCGCGATCGCTCCGAGAGCACGGGCCGCCACTCGGGGTCGCATCCCGGCTCGAACGATTCGTGGGACGTCACCCAGCTATCGAAGTCATGCACAGCGTGCCACCGAAAGGTGGGTGATGCGCTCACCACCAAGCCCTCGAGGTCGATATTCGGATGGGCGAGGATGCGGCGGTATTCGGGAGCGGTGTCCGAGCCGACGATGCCGTTGAGGTGAACCGGGGCATAGCGCGCGGCCGCGAGCGAAAAGTACACGGCTGAGCCGCCGAGCACGTCTCGCCTGCCCGCCGGGGTGGTCACATCGTCGCTGTGGAGGGTTCCGGCGACCGCGACCTCCCAGGTCACGTCGGAAGGGGCGTCAGCCCGCGGCTGCGGTTCGGTTCCGCTCGCCGAAGAGCGGAATGATGGGTGCGAGCCTCGGTCGCCGGGACTCGAGCGCGCGCATGAGCAGCACCTCCTGCGCCTCGAAGAGGATGTCGGCAACATGGTCCGGGTCGCGATCGATGCCGAGCCGGTCGCGCAACCCCGGGTCCACCGCGCCGACCGCGCGGACCACTGCGCTCCAGAGCGCGGCCGGTATCAGGCGGAAGGACCGGAGACGGCATTCCTCGATGAGGTCGATGAGCACGTCGGCCTCGCGGACGCGAAGCCGGGTTCGCGAGATGCGCTCGCGGCGGAACGCTGCCTCACGCTCGACGCGAGCGATTTCCAGGCAGGTCCGCTCCATCGGACCGGGCTGCGAGCGCGTGGCGGCGGCGGGCATCAGCGGATTGTCCCACGCGCAGCTGAAGGTGCGAAGTTCGGTGAACTGCTGTTACACGGGGTAGCAGATCGATCGCCAGCGCCCACCCCCGGGAACGAGGTGCACCACCCGACGGACTCTGGCCACCGGTTCCGGGTCGCCGACCTCGTACTCGACGTCGAGCTCGGCGACGTCGCGATACGTCTTCCCCCTGGATGTCTCGGTCCACTCCGGCAGGTAGCGGACCTCTTTGACACTCACCCCACGCAGACGGCGCATGGCGGAAGCGCCCTGCGCCTCGGCGAATGCTTCGGGAGAGCCCCAGCTGAGCTGGCAGTCCTCGCTGAGCAGCGAGAAGGCGCGCCGGTACTGGTTCGCGCGCATCAGCTCCACGAAAAGGGCTTCGCTGAATGCCGGGTTGCCCGGGGGCCGGGCGCCGATCGGCGGGCGCCCACGCTCGTGCGCGTCGACAAGCGCCGCGGCACGCCGAGACGTGACGTTGGCCGTTTCACTGCCTGCCCAGAACGCCCTGGTTCCCGCGTCGACCTGGGTGGACCGCGGCGCGGGTGGTTCCGCGACGGGAGCTGCGAGACGGCGATCTGGACGGTGCAGCCAGCGAGTGAAGCGGCTCCCGTCGAAACGCCGGCGCCGGGGTCGCTCTGTGCCGAGCAGGACGTGGGGTGGCAGCGGCATCGCCGGCGCAAGTGTACGCGGCCGGATCACGGCGATGAGTGGAGAGACACACCGGTGAGTCGTTTCCCTACGATGCGCCGTGATGCCGCAAGCTCCCGCCCGCATCCTGATCGCCGAGGATGAGGCGGCGGTTGCTCAGCAGGTCATCAATCGATTCACCCTGCGGGGCCACGACGTGCACTGGGCGAGGGCGATTCGCGAGGTGCGTGCCGAGCTCCCCGTCTTCGAGCCGGACGTCCTCATCCTCGACGCGACACTCGATACCGACGGCCTCGAGCTCTTCCAGGCGCTTCGCTTCGCGCCGGAGCATCCGCGGGCTGGGGTCGTGATTCTGACCGCCGCCGGCGACATCGGCGCGAGGGAGCGGGCCCAACAGCTGGGCGCGGCCGCGGTGATGATGAAACCGGTCCGCAGCGACGAGCTCGTCGAGATCGTCGAGGACCTGCTGACATATATCTGAGCCGGGTGACCGTGTGGGTCGGTCAGTGCACGATCGCGGCAACGATGATGATCATCACCTGGCCGCCGACCCAGACGGCCAGGGTCGCCCAGAGATAGACCGGAACGCTCGCGGGCTGATCGTAGAAGCTCACCACCCGTCGCTCGGTCATGATCACGATGGCGAGCGCGTCCAGGAGCACGAAGATCAGCGTGACGATGAGACTCGGCCCATCGACGCCGTTGCCGACGATGGCGCCGACCACCACCGAGATCGCGGCGAGCGCGATCGCGGTCCCGAGCGTGCCGATCTGGGTCTGGCGCACCCAGGCTCGTTTCCGGGTCAGCAGTGAGGCGATGATGATCAGCGTCGCCGCAAAGCACGCAGCTGAGACTCCCGCAATCACCTGTACCGCCAGGGGCAGCCTCGCGGTCCCGCCGGTGCTCGTCGCGACGCCGCCCGCGAAGGATGCGAGGGCTCCGAAGAGGGCCAGGATCGCCAGCGCGAGATCCCAGGTGTACACGAAGAGCACGGCGCCCGGGCGGCGTTCCTGCTCGTCGTCTCGCGAGGTCACCGAGTTCGGCACGCGGCGATGATGCCATCGCGCCGGCCGATCGCCGCATCCGGGCACCGACGTACGCTGTGACGGTGACCACCATCGCGATCCTGCGCGGAGACCAGACCGGCCAGGAGCTGCTCGACGAAGCGCTCCGCGTGCTCCACCCGGACGTGATCGGTGTGGAGCTCGAGCTGCGGACATTCGACCTCTCCCTCGGACATCGCCGCGAGACGGCCAACGCCGTGGTCGTCGAGGCGGCGGACGCGATGCGCAGAGCAGGCTTCGGGTTGAAGGCGGCGACGGTCACGCCGACCGATCGCTCCGACGTCGGCAGTCCGAACGCGCTGCTCCGTGAGCGCGTCGGGGGACGCGTGATCCTGCGCACCGGTCAGCGCATTCCGGGAGTCGCCGGGATCGCGGGCGTGAGCGCGCCGATCAGCATCGTGCGCATGGCGGTCGACGGCGCGTACAACGCCCGCGAGTGGCGTGAGCAGGGCGACGACGGTGACGAGGTCGCATATCGAACCGAGCACATCTCGCGTGCCACGTGCCGGGCCGTTGCCGAGTTCGCTTTCGTCCATGCAGCTCGCACCCATGCCCGGGTGTTCGGCGGCCCCAAGTTCACCGTGTCCCGGATCTATGAGGGCATGTTCAAGGAGGAGCTCGACGCCGCAGCCGGGCGCCATCCCGAGGTCGACTACGAGCCCCAGTTGATCGATGCCACCTACGCGCTGCTCTTCAGCCGCGCCGGCGATCCCCTGGTCATCCCCGCGCTGAACCGCGACGGCGACTGCCTGAGCGACCTTGTGCTGCCGCTCTTCGGCAGCATCGCCGGTGCCGAATCCCTGCTGCTGGGATTCGGCGACGACTCGCTCGTCCCGTCGGTGGTGATGGCGGAGGCGCCCCACGGCACCGCCCCGAGCCTCGAGGGAAAGAACGTGGCCAACCCGATGGCCATGATCCTGGCTGCCGCCGCCCTTCTCGGATTCGCCGCCGACCAGCGCTGCCGGCTGGCGGGGAGCGCGATTCGCGACGCGGTGTTCGACGCTCTTCGGGCGGGCATTGCCACCTCCGACCTCGGCGGCCAGGCCTCGACGAGCGCCTTCACCGATGCCGTGATCCAGCGGGTTCGGGCCGTGGCGGCGGCGGCGGCTTCCCCGGCGTGACACCCATCCACCTCGACCACGCGGCGACGACGCCGCTCGCTCCCCATGTGCTCGACGCGATGTTGCCATATTTGACAACAACCCAGGGGAATCCGTCATCGGTGCACGGATCCGGACGCGCCGCCCGCGCGGCTGTCGACGATGCCCGGGACAGGATCGCCGGGGTGCTGGGATGCGCGCAGCGCGAAATCGTCTTCACGGGGTCGGGAACCGAGGCCGACAACCTGGCGATTCGGGGCGTTCTCGAGCGCTGGGGCGCGGATCGAGGCAGACACCTGGTGGTGAGCGCGGTCGAGCATGACGCCATCCTCGAGACCGCGCATCACCTCGAGGCGGCGGGCGTGGCCATGCTCACCATCGCCGGCTGCGATCGCGAATGCCGCGTCACGCCTGAATCGGTGGCCGCTGCAGTGACACCGGATACCGTGCTGGTTTCAGTCATGTTCGTCAACAACGAGACTGGTGCCGTGCAGGACGTCGCGGGGATCGCCGAGGCGGTGCATCGACGCAATCCGAGAACGCTGGTGCACACCGATGCTGTCCAGGCATTCGGCCGGATCCCGGTCGACCCCGTCGCGCTCGGTGTCGACCTGCTCTCGCTCTCCGCTCACAAGATCTACGGGCCCAAGGGCGCAGGCGCCCTGTGGGTCCGGCACGGGGTAGCGCTCGCCGCGCAGAGCACGGGAGGCGGCCAGGAGCGCAACCGGCGCAGCGCCACCGAGAACGTCGCGGGAATCGTCGGCTTTGGCGCCGCTGCCGAGCTCGCCGAACGGGTGCGCGTCGCGGAGACCCGTCGTCAGGCGTCCCTGTCCCGGCGACTGGTCGACGCCGTCCTCGCCCAGGTCCCGGATGCGATCGAGACGGCAGCCGGAGCGGTCAAGGCAGCAGGGTTCGCGACCTTCGCGCTTCCCGGTGTCCGGAGCGACGTCCTGCTCGCCGCCCTCGACATGGACGGCGTCGAGGCGTCCGCAGGATCCGCCTGCGGGAGCGGGGCGCCTCTGCCCTCGCATGTGCTCAGAGCGATGGGCTACGCGGACGATCTCGCCGCCGGGGCGTTGCGTTGCACCACTGGTCGCTCGACCAGCGCCGAGGACGTCGACACGGCCGCCTCGGTGATCGCGACCGCCGTGGCCGGAATCCGGGTGGGAGCGGCCGCCGGCTCTGCTGCTGCTGGTCGCTGATCTCGCCGGTCAGGCGGGTGCGGGGAGCCCGATCGCCGCGCGCAGGGTGGCTGCATCGGTCGCGGCGGTGGCAAGCAGCGCGATGACCTGCTGCTGGAGGGTCGCGATCACCGCGATCGCCGGCGAGGTCGCCGCCTGCTCGAGCAGCTTCTCGATCGCGGCGTCGTCGCCCAGCAGGTGGCCGGCGTCGGTGGCGGCGCTGCCGCTGAACGGGATCGCCCGGAGCGCGTTGTCGTAGGCGATGGTCAGCTGCCGCTGCCCGCTGAGCGCCGTCTGGCAGGCCCCGAGCGCAACACTCGCGCTGGCGGCGTCGCATGACGCGTTTTCTGTGAGTGCGATCTGCGCTTCGCCCCGGTTGTAGCCGCGGGCGGCTGCCGCGTAGCGCGCCTGGATCTGCGCCGGCGTGAGCGGGGTGGGGGTCGGTGAGCTCGAGCTCGTCGATCCGCCGCACGCCACAAGCAGGGCGGCCGGGACGAGGAACACGGTGAAGCGAGTGCGGGAGAAGAGCATCGGAGCTCGCCGAGAATATCTCAGAGCTGGCCGCTTCCCTCTCGGCGACAGAGCCGGTCGGGTATAATTCTGACCATGACAGTCGGGATTCTCTCGAGTTCGGCGCGGGGCGCCTCTCACAGGCATACATCCGATCCCAGCGCACCGCCGGCCGCGTCCTTCTCGATGCGGGTGAGCTCCAAGGCGCATTACGGCCTGCGCATGATGACCGAGTTCGCCAAGGCGTACGGCGCCGGGCCGCTGAGCATCGCCGAGGTGGCGCGAGTTGAGCACCTGCCCCTCGCCTACCTCGAGCAACTCGCCTCCCAGCTGCGCCGCGGCGGCCTCGTCGACAGCACTCGCGGAGTGCACGGCGGGTACTCGCTCGCCCGGCCGGCGGACCAGATCAGCGTTCTCGACGTTGTCACCGTGATCGAGGGCGAGGTGTCTCCTGTTGAGTGCGTCTCCCACGGGTACGTGACCGGCACATGCCAGCGTGAGGGCGAGTGCGCGTCGCGCGGGCTCTGGATGCGCTTGAAGCAGAGCATCGACGCAGTGCTCAGCCAGACCACGCTCGCCGAGCTGGTGACCGATCAGTCGCTGATCGACTCCATGGCCCCTGCCGAGACAACCCGATGAGCAAGGCGGTGCTTTCGATCTCCGGGCTGCGCGCAACCGTCGAAGGCAAGGAGATCCTCAAAGGCGTCGATCTCGAGGTGGCGCAGGGCGAGATCCATGCACTCATGGGACCGAACGGCTCGGGCAAGAGCACCCTCGCCTACACGCTCATGGGGCATCCGAAATACGTCGTCACCGGCGGTTCCGCGACGTTCGACGGCGAGGATCTGCTTCCCCTGACGGCGGACGCGCGTGCGCGCCTCGGTCTCTTTCTCTGCTTCCAGTACCCGACGGCGATTCCGGGCGTCAGCACCGTGAACTTCCTCCGCGCCGCGCTGCGAGCCCAGGGGAAGGAGATGCCGGCGCGCGAGTTCCTGAACCGTCTCGGCGCCGAGATGCAGGAGCTCAAGATCGACGAGAGCTTCCGGGCCCGCTATATCAACGACGGTTTCTCGGGGGGCGAGAAAAAGCGCTCGGAGATCCTCCAGCTCGCCATGCTGCGTCCCAAGCTCGCAATCCTCGATGAGACGGACTCGGGCCTCGACGTCGACGCGCTGCGGACAGTTGCGGACGGCGTGATGCGCCTCTGCGGTCCTGACATGGGTGTCCTCGTGATCACCCACTACCCGCGCATCCTCGAACACCTTCACCCGGATCGCGTGCACGTCCTCCATGACGGGCGCGTGGTCACCTCCGGCGGGGCGGACCTGGCGCGACAGATCGAGCGCGAGGGCTACGAACCAATTCTCGGGACGGCCGCCGCCGCCACCGCGTAGGAGACCCGCGATGGCAATTCAGGCACGAGAGCTGACCAAGGACTACCAGTACGGTTTCTCGGATATCGACGTCTCGGTGTTTCGCACCGCGAAGGGGTTGTCGCCCGAAGTCGTGGCGTCGATCTCGCAGCACAAGGACGAGCCCGAGTGGATGCTCAAGTTCCGTCTCAAGGCGCTCGACCACTTCCGCAAGCGGCCGATGCCGACATGGGGCGCGGACCTCTCGGGTCTCGACTTCGAGAACATCTACTACTACGTCAAGCCCGTCGAGGAGATGAGCCGCTCGTGGGACGACGTCCCCGACTCCATCAAGCAGACCTTCGACCGGCTCGGCATTCCGCAGGCGGAGCGCAAGTTCCTGGCCGGGGTGAGCGCGCAGTACGACTCCGAGGTCGTCTACCACAGCATCCGCGAGGATCTCGAGAAGCAGGGCGTGCTCTTCAGCGACTGCGACACGGGGCTGCGCGAGCACGAGGAACTCTTTCGCAAGTATTTCGGCACGGTCATCCCCCCGAACGACAACAAGTTCGCCGCGCTCAACAGCGCGGTGTGGTCGGGAGGATCGTTCGTCTACGTCCCCAAGGGCGTCAAGGTGGACATACCGCTCCAGGCCTACTTCCGGATCAACAGCGACAACATGGGCCAGTTCGAGCGGCCCCTGATCATCGCCGACGAGGGCTCGTCGG
>PLDZ01000263.1 GCA_003136295.1 Candidatus Dormiibacterota bacterium | reverse complement strand
GCGGTGAGCACCGACCGGATCTTCATCACGCTTCTGGTCGACGCGTACGACGAGGAGGAGGTTCGTGGGGAGAAGCGTGTCGTGCTCCACCTGCACCCCGATGTCGCCCCTGTGCAGGTCGCGGTGCTACCGCTCTCCAAGAAAGCCGAGCTCACCGAACCCGCGCGACGTATCGAGCACGACCTCCGGCCCCATTTCGCGACCATGTACGACGAGACCCAGGCCATCGGTCGCCGCTATCGCCGTCAAGACGAGATCGGCACGCCTCTGGCCATCACCTTCGACTTCGACTCGCTGAACGACCACGCCGTAACCATTCGAGAGCGCGATGGGATGTCACAGGTGCGCGTTCCCATCGACGGGTTGCGCGACGCACTCCGCGATCAGCTCGACGCCGGCCGGACGCGCGCACGCGAGCGAGCCAACGGCGGGCACGACGGGTAGCATCCGGCGTGGTGAGTGCTCGCAGCGACACCGATGCGGTGGCCGCCGGTGTGCTCGATCTGCTCGCCCTCGGCGACGCGCCGGACCTCGACGCGGTGCTCGAGCGGATCGTGCGCGCCGCGAGGCGGCAGGCGTCCGCACGATACGGAGCGATCGGGGTGCCAGACGGCCGCGGCGGGTTCGCGCGCTTCGTCACCTCGGGGATCAGTGAGCGGGTGGCGGCAACCATCGGCGAACTGCCACGGACGCACGGCGTTCTCGGCGCCCTGCTCGAGGAGGGTCCGATCCTGCTCGACGACATCCGCCGGCATCCGCGCTTCTCGTACTACCCGGCGCATCACCCCACGCTCACCGACTTTCTGGGTGTGCCCATCACGCATCGGGGAAGCGTGCTCGGCAACCTGTTTGTCAGCGGACACCGTTCTGGCCACTTCACCAAAGCCGATGCGCGCAGGTTGGAAACGCTTGCCGCATACGCGGGTGTGGCGATTGCGAACACCGAACTGTATGCCCGATCGCAGCGGCTCGCGGTGGTGGAGGAGCGCAACCGGGTCGCGCGGGAATTGCACGACGCCGCGACCCAGACCCTGTTCAGCCTCGTCCTCGCCGCCCGTGCGGCGGCGCTTTCCACCCGCGACGAGGATTCACGCGCCACGATCGTGGGGTTCGAAGAACGCACCACGGCGGCACTGCAGGAGTTGCGAGGCCTGGTTCACGCACTCCGGCCGAAGAGCCTCGAGAGCGATGGTCTCGCCGCGACGCTCGCTGACCACGCCGAGGCGCTTCGCACCAGTGGCGTGGCCATTGTCGTCGACGCAGCCGAGGGTGTCCGTCTCCCGCTCGGGACCGAGCATGCGCTGCTGCGCATCGCACAGGAGGCGCTCAACAACGCGATCCGTCATGCCCCGGGCTCGTCGGTTCGCGTGACCCTGCGCGCCGGAGCGAAAACCGTGACGCTGCGGGTGAACGACGACGGGCCAGGCTTCGAACCGGCGGCGCTCCCGCACACGCGTCGCGGAATGGGCCTCACGACCATGCGCGAACGGGCCGATGAAATCGGCGCGCGCTTCGCCATCCGGAGTTCCGGCAAAGGGACGACGGTCACCGTCACCGTCCCGTCGACGTGATCGGATGACCGCACCGATCCGCGTGCTCATCGTCGACGATCACTCGGTGGTCCGCGAAGGGCTGCGCGGGTTTCTGCGCCTGCAGGACGGCATCGAGGTGATCGGCGAGGCCGCAGATGCTGTGGAGGCGGTACGCATCGCAAGCACATCGTCGCCTGATGTGATCCTCCTCGACCTGGTGATGCCCGACGGCGGCGGCGTCGGAGCGATCCGCCGCCTGCTCGAAGTTGCACCCGGCGTTCGCGTGCTCGTGTTGACGAGCTTCGCGGACGACGCACAGATCTTCGCTGCGATCGCGGCCGGCGCGGCCGGGTACCTGCTCAAGGACATCGATCCCCAGGCGCTCGCCGACGGGATCCGTGATGTGCATGCGGGACGCCCGGCGCTCCATCCCTCGGTGGCGGCACGCTTGATGCACCGCGGAAGGTCTCCGTCCCCCGGGCACAGCGAGCTCACGGTCCGCGAGCGTGACGTGCTCCGTCTGGTGGTCGAGGGCCTGCCCAACAAGCAGATCGCGCAGCGGCTCGGGATCGGTGAGAAGACGATCAAGACGCACGTCAGCCGCGTGCTCGCCAAGCTCGGTGTGGCCGATCGGACTCAGGCCGCCGTTCTCGCCATCCGAGAGGGCCTTGTCGACTGAGGGTCCGCCGAATGGCGGACCCGCTGATGCGGCATCCGGCTGACGCGCTCGACGGCCGGCACGCGCAGGATTGACGGCATGGGAACCATGTCCGGAACGACAGTGATGATCACGGGCGCTTCGCGAGGCCTGGGGCGCGCACTGGCTCGAGCGTCTGCTCGAGAAGGCGCCACGCTCGCCATCTGCGCCCGCGGGGGGGCAGCGCTCGAGTCGGCGGCCGAAGAGTGCCGCGCCCTCGGCGTCGAAGTGCTCGCCGTGCTCGCCGACATCTCCGACGCGACCGATGTCGAGCGTTTTGCTGCAACCGCACTCGAACGCTTCGGCGGCGTGGACGTCCTGATCAACAATGCGGCGGAGCTCGGCCCGCTGCCCCTGCCCCAGCTCACCGACGCTCCGTCGAGCGCGCTGGAGCACGTGCTCCAGGCCAACGTCCTCGGACCATTGCGTCTCACCCAAGCGGTCATCGGTGGAATGCTGCTGCGCAACCGCGGAGTCGTCGTGAACATCAGCACCGACGCCGCATTGATCGGGTTTGCGGGCCTTGGCCTCTACAGCGCCTCCAAGGCAGCGCTCGACGCGCTGACGCGGAGCTGGTCGGCGGAGCTGCAGCACACCACGGTGCGGGTCATCAGCATTGACCCCGGCGACATGCATACCGAGATGCACATGGCGGCCGACCCGGAGGCCAACCCTGAGGACCTGCTCCGTCCCGACGACGTGGCGGAGCGATTGATCGCTCTCTTTGCGGGGCGTCTGCCCGAAGCTGACCGGGTTGAGGCGGGGAGCCTCTGATGATCGCCGCACCGCGCGAGCTGCGCGCATCGCTGCCCGCCGAGCTTCGTGGCATGCGTCGCGACGGGGCGCGACTCTGCGTCGTGGACCGGGCAACGAGCCGCATCCGGCACACCACCGTCGCTCGTCTTGGCGAGCATCTCGCTCCGGGCGATCTGCTCGTCGTCAACTCGAGCCGCACGCTGCCGGCGGCGCTGCTCGTCGACCGCGACGGCGCGCAGCCGGTGCAGCTCCGTCCGGGAGCACTCCGCGACGGCGAGTGGGACGCGCTCGCCGTGGAGATCGCCCCGCCACACCGCAATATCCCCCTGACCTCGGGCGAGATCCTTCGCGCCCCGGCGGGACTGCGCCTTCGTGTTCTCGAACCTCGCGGCGACGCTCCGCTGCTCTGGCGCATGGCGGTCGTCAGCGGTGACCCGGTTCGCACGCTGCTCAGTGATGGCGAGCCGATTCGCTACTCGTACGTGCCACTTCCCGTACCGCTCGAGCACTACCAGACCGTCTATGCGGGCATCCCCGGTTCGGTCGAGACGCCCTCGGCTGGACGTCACCTCACGTGGGAGCTGCTCGGCGAGTTGCGTCGATACGGCGTCGACGTGACCGACATCGTGTTGCACTGCGGGCTGAGCTCCTTTCAGGACGATGAGGTTGACCAGCAGAAGCCACTCATCGAGGAGCATTTCGAGGTCAGCCAGGCGGCTGCAGCGCGCATCAACCGAGCGGCCCGAGTGATCGCCGTCGGCACCAGCGTCATCCGCACGCTCGAGACCGCTGTCGATGAGGCCGGCGCGGTGCACCCCATGAGCGGATGGACCCGATTGGTCGTCACGCCGCGCACCCGCTTGCGGGTCGTCGACGCACTGCTCACTGGGTTGCACGAGCCTCCGGCGACGCACCTCGACATGCTCGGCGCGCTGCTCGATCGGCGCCTGCTCGAACGCGCGTACGTCGAGGTTCGCGAACGCGGCTATCTCTGGCACGAGTTCGGCGACGCGATGCTCATCTTGTAGTCTGCCGCTGCCTTTTGTCATGATCCGCCGGCCCGCGTCGACGGGCTCCATGTGATCACTGGAGAAAGCCATGTCTGAGCTCTTGCTCCTCGAGTTCGAGGGGTTCGGCGCCGATGTCTACGAGCGGGTCAACCGCCTGCTAGGGATCAACATGGACTCGGGCGAGGGTGATTGGCCCGCCGGCCTGCATACCCACCTGGCCGGCCCCACCGAGGGCGGCGGATGGATCGTGGTCGAGGTCTGGGAGTCCCAGGAAGACCAGGACGAATTCATGAAGACGCGCCTGGGCCCTGCCCTGGCCAAGGCGGGGGTCACCGGCCCGCCGAAACGGGCGGAATGGACCAAGCCCAGGGCACATCACACGCCCAAGAAAGCTTCCGGCAAGGCCAGGTAAGCGTCCTCGCCGGACTCTTGCGGCCGGTTCTGTCGCGTCGGTTCGGCCACGCGGCGGCCCGATGCTACGCTCACGCCCTGCGTGGCGCGTTCGCGCACGCGACAACCATCACGGTGAGGGCTGGCGAATGGCGGTAAGCACGCGGGGCACGAAGTCGTCGAAAACGCGGTCGCGCACCACCGCAACGCGCGGCGGGGCGAAACGGAACGCCGCCGTCCGGCCTCGCGCTCACAAATGGGTGTATCGCTTCGACGAGGGCAGTGCCTCGATGCGCGACCTGCTCGGCGGCAAGGGCGCCGGCGTCGCAGAGATGACTCGCGCCGGACTCCCGGTCCCCCCCGGATTCACAATCACGACCGAGGCTTGCAACGCGTTCTACGCGCGTGGCGCACGGTTCCCGGATGGTCTCTGGGAGCAGGTGGAGAGATCGCTCAAGGTCGTCGAGAAGACCACCGGCAAGGGATTTGGCGACGCGCGCAATCCGCTCCTCGTCAGTGTCCGCAGTGGCGCGAAATTCTCGATGCCCGGAATGATGGACACAGTCCTCAACCTCGGCCTGAACTCGGCGACGCTCGAGGGCCTCGCATCCCTCACCAAGGACCGGCGTTTCGCGCTCGATGCGCATCGACGTTTCATCCAGCTCTTCAGCAAGATCGTTCTCGGGATCGACGGCCAGCTCTTCGAGGAAGCACTCGACGCTATCAAGAAGCGCAAGAAGGCGAAGACCGACGCGGATCTCAAGGCGCCGGCGCTCGAGGAGCTCATCACCGAGTACCGCGCGATCGTCAAACGCCATTCGCGCACGGGTTTTCCCGAAGACCCCATGGAGCAGCTGCGTGCGGCGATCGGTGCTGTGTTCGAATCGTGGAACAACAAGCGCGCAACCGACTATCGCAACTACAACCGCATTCCCCACGACCTCGGCACCGCCGTCAACGTGCAGTCGATGGTCTTCGGGAACATGGGTGACGACTCCGGGACCGGGGTTGCCTTCACGCGCGATCCGTCGACCGGTGAACGCAAGCTCTACGGCGAGTACCTGACCAACGCGCAAGGTGAGGACGTCGTCGCGGGTATCCGCACGCCCAAGCCGATCGCGGCGATGGCGACGGATCTCCCCAAGGCGTACCGGCAGTTCGAGCAGATCGCGCGCAAGCTCGAGAAGCACTACCGCGACGTGCAGGACATGGAGTTCACGATCGAGCGCGGCAAGCTGTACATGCTCCAGACGCGCAGCGGCAAGCGCACCGCCGAGGCCGCCGTGAAGATCGCGGTCGACATGGTGCGCGAACGGCTCATCACCAAGCGCGAGGCGGTCCTCCGGGTCGAGCCGGGGCAGGTCGATCAGCTCCTCCATCGACGCATCGACCCGAAGGCGAAAGTCCATGTGCTCGCAACCGGACTCGCAGCCTCACCAGGCGCCGCCTATGGCAAGGCGGTCTTCGATGCGGACCGCGCCGAGGAGCTGGCGAAGAAGGGCGAAAAGGTGATCCTGGTGCGCATCGAGACCAATCCCGACGATGTGCACGGGATGATCGCCGCCGAAGGTGTCCTCACGTCGCGGGGGGGGCGCACCTCGCACGCGGCGGTGGTCGCCAGAGGTATGGGCAAACCCTGTGTCGCCGGAGCAGAGTCTGTCCAGGTCGACCTGGTCAAGCGCCAGTTCACCGCCGGCGGCACCAAGATCAAGGAGGGCGAACCCTTCACGATCGATGGTTCCACGGGCAACGTGATCGAGGGTCAGGTGGCGATGCTCGACGCCGAGATCTCCGGGGAGCTCGAGGAACTGCTGCGCTGGGCGGACTCCTTCCGCCGCCTCGAGGTGTGGGCGAACGGCGACTACCCGCACGATGCGGTGCGCGCTCGTGAATTCGGCGCGCAGGGCATCGGGCTCTGCCGCACCGAGCACATGTTCATGCAGCAGGAACGCCTTCCCATCGTGCAGAAGATGATCCTTGCCGCGGACGAGAAGGAACGCCGCCTCGAGCTGGCAAAGCTGCTGCCCATGCAGCGCGACGACTTCCACGGGATTCTGGCCGCGATGCACGGCTTGCCGGTGATCATCCGGCTGATCGATCCGCCGCTGCACGAATTCCTGCCATCGCTCGAGGAGTTGCTCGTCGAGGTCACGCGGGCACAGGCGCTTGGAAAGCCCGAAAAGTCGTATCGCACCCAGCAGAACTTGCTGGTCGCGGTGCAGAACCTGCACGAACAGAACCCGATGCTCGGCCTTCGCGGCTGCCGGCTCGGCCTGCTCTTCCCGGAGATCATCGAGATGCAGGCGCGCGCGATCATCGAGGCCGCGNNTGCGCAGGACTCGCGAGGTGATCGACCGAGTCGCGCAGGAAGTCTTCACGGAGACCAAGACCAAGGTGTCGTACCTCGTCGGGACGATGATCGAGGTGCCCCGCGCGGCCCTGACCGCCGGACAGATCGCGCAGTCCGCGGACTTCTTCTCGTTCGGCACCAACGACCTGACACAGATGACGTTCGGTGTCTCTCGCGACGACGCCGAGGGCAAGTTCCTGCTGCGCTACGTGGAGGACAAGGTGCTCCCGCGCAACCCGTTCGAGACCCTCGATCGTGATGGCGTCGGGCGACTCATGCGTTTTGCGGTCGAGGAGGGCCGGGCGGTTCGTCCGTCGCTGAGCGTCGGCATCTGCGGCGAGCACGGCGGCGACACAGACTCCATCGCGCTCTGCGAGGAGCTGGGGCTCGACTACGTCTCCTGCTCGCCCTTTCGGGTTCCCGCTGCCCGCCTGGCGGCTGCGCATGCCCGTCTGGCGCGGGTGGAGCGGGACCGCTAGGCGATAGCACGGTGACCGAGCACGTCAGGATCCGCAAGATTGCGACGCGAAACGGACGGCCCGAGATGCTCGATGACGGACACGTGGTCGAGGGCGATGAGCTGTCGCCGCCGACACCGGGTATGCCGTACGCCGTGCGCCGCACTGTCACCGAGCACGAGGATGCACCCGATGTGTTCGCAACCTCGCCGGTTCGTGCAGTGATCACCGAACAACGAGGTGGGATCGTGGTCCTCACCGACAACTCGAAGTATGCGATCGAGGTCGTCGGACGCTAGGTTCACCAGTAACGGATCACTGGCAATAACCCATTTCGTATATCGTTTCGCCTACTCTTCTATTGATGTCCTGGCCGCTGACAGTCATGCCCGCAGCCAACACTACCGAGCCGGGTGCCGAGCCATACCTTCCGGTGGAGGAGGTGGCGAAGAGGCTGGACCTCCCGCTCGGCATCCTGCTTCGTCGCGTCGAAGCGGGCGACGTCCCGTCACGTCGCGAGGAGAACGCGGACGGCGTGCACTATCTCGTCCGCCTCGGTGACCTCGGCATCGAGGCTCCGGCGACCAACGGTGCCGGCTCGCCGGCTCCACCACCGCCTCCCGACACGGTCAACGATGAAGTGCCGGCGGATCGGAGCCGGAGCGTCGATGTGGTTGGGACTGCGCAGCCGTCGTCGTGGCCCGATAAGGTCGTGCCTCCCCCGGCGGAGGAGCTCGCCGCAGAGGCGCAGACCTCGCACCCGCGCGTGGGATCCGTGATCGAGATCGGATCGAACGAGCCCCGCCGTGACGTCGCGTCGATGACCTCGCTCGATCCTCGCGAGCTCGTTGCCGGCCTTCTCGACCGTTGGGAACGGACCCTCGAGCAGCGCATCTACTCCGAGCAGCGGCAGCGCTTCGAAGCCGAGCTCAACGCCCGCCAGAACCTGGTCAAGCAACTCCAACTCGAGCTGCAGACGGCACGCGCCGAGCACGCGGCGGCGCAGGCGGAGAAGGATCGTCGCCTCGCCGATCGCGACCGGCGGATCAGCGAGCTCGAGGCGGGACCGCCCGACCCACAGGACACCGCTGGCAGGCGGCGGCGCTGGTTCTTCAGCCGCTAGCGAGCGGTCGAGGGCGGGCGGGCCATGGCTGGGGATGCTGTCGCGGAGGTCAAATCGCGGCTTGACCTCGTCGAGGTCATCGGCGGGTACGTCACGCTCCACCGCGCGGGACGGGAGCTGACCGGGCTCTGTCCCTTTCATGCCGAGAAAACGCCGTCGTTCACTGTCAGCCCTGAGCGCCAGGTCTGGTACTGCCACGGCTGTCACGAGGGCGGTGACCTCTTCAAGTTCATCGAGCAGATTGAGCGCATCGACTTCCGGCAGGCCCTCGAGATGCTCGCTGACCGGGCCGGTGTCGAGCTCGAGAGCGGCCCTCGCGCGGCGCGTGGCGCCGGGCGGCGCCGGCGCCGATCGATCGAGCTCAACGCCAAAGCGCAGGCCTACTACCAGCACGTGCTGTGGGCGACCCCCGCCGGCGAGCCCGGTCGCGACCTGCTCCGCGATCGCGGAGTCGACGAGGCGCTCGCCCGCCAATTCGGGGTCGGGTTCGCCTCCGCCGGTGGCCACGGTGAGGATGCCCTCGCCCGGTATATGACTGGTAAGGCCGGCGCCACCGTCGAGGAGCTGGTCGAGGCAGGGCTCGTCCACCCCCAGCGTGGCGGCAGGACCCGTGACCGGTTTCGGGATCGCCTCGTTTTCCCGATACGCGACGAGCGCGGGGACGTGCTCGGATTCGGAGCCCGTGCCCTGGGCGACGCCAAGCCGAAGTACCTGAATAGCCCCGACTCGGCCGCATATCACAAGTCGTCGGCGATCTTCGGCCTCGATCTCGCGCGCACTGCGATCGTGCGAGAGCACGCCGCTGTGATCGTCGAGGGCTACTTCGACGTCATCGCCGCTCACGCCGCCGGGGTCGAGCACACGGTTGCCAGCAGTGGCACCGCGCTCACCCAGGAACAGGTCCACAGCCTCGGGCGCATCGCCGAGACCCTGATTCTGTGTTTCGACGGCGACGACGCGGGGAGGGTCGCCGCGACCCGGGCGGTGGACGTCATCGCCGCCGAGGGAGTTCAGGCTCGGATCTGCCGCCTTCCGGCCGGGGCCAAGGACCCGGACGAGCTCGTTCGCCGCGACCCCGCAGCGTTCGCTCAGGTGATCGGCGACTCTCCGCCGGCGTGGCAGGTGCTCCTCGACGCTGCGCTGGGAGGCGGCGAGGGCGGGAGCATTGATGCACGCCGCGCTGCCGCGGAACGGGCGGTGTCAGTGCTTGCTCGGATCCCGGAGGCGACCACCCGCGAGCTCTATCTGCAGCAGGCGGCCCGCCGGCTCGACATCGGCGCTCGCTCGCTCTCGACCGACCTGGCCCACTCGATGCGCGATGGCGCTCGGCGGCCCGCCAGGATCGTGGTCGCCGCGCCCGCGGAGTCTGCCTTGACGGGCGCGAGCGAGGAGCCCGAGCCCGTCGAGGCAGATGAGCCGATGCCGCCCTGGGAGGCGCAGCTCACCCGGGTGGTGCTGATCAGGCCAGAGCTGGCGGCGGCGCTGCGATCGGAGAGCGGCCTCGGGCCCGACGAGTTCACCAATCCGACGGCACGGCGGATCTACGACGCGGCGTCAACCGACCCGTCTGGATTCACGCTTCGGCGTCTCACTGGTGGGGATCAGCGGCGCGCCGCTGGTCTGCTGGTCCGTGAGGTTCCCGAGTTCGCCGACGCGGCGGAGCCGGAGGCAATCAGGCAACTCATGGCCGACTGCGTCCGGCTCATCCACGAGGAGAGCGTGCGCCGCGCGCTGGTCAGCATTTCGACGGAGATGCATCGTGCCCGGGATGAGGGCCGCACCGAGGACGCGGACGCGCTCGCCGCCAAGCTCAGCCGGCTCGCCGCAGATGCCCCGCATCTGCGCCGGACGGTCGCGGTTCGCTGATCGGGACCCGAACTCCGGGCGCGCGGCCGTGCATGTTTGATCTGCAGCCTCGCGAGCCACCATCTTCCTCGTGCCCGCGTGGAATTTCCCTATCCGATCGCCCGAAGTGGCACACGCAGACGGCTTTGACAATTATTGTGAACGCTGTCGTTGTACCGATCGTCCGGCGGACCTTGCAGTCGCCGGCGTCAGCCTGCCCCGCGTAAGACAGAGTTGAGATGACCGCAGCCACCAGCACAGCCACCAGATCCCGGGCCGCCACCCTGCCGCCGCCTTCCGGCGCCGACCTGCTGGTCTCCGCCGCCGAGGCGCTGATCATCAAGGGCAAGGACCACGGATACCTCACGCCTGACGACATCCTCGCCGCCTTCCCCGAGATCGATGTCGAGCCCGATCATCTGGAGCGGATCTTCCACGTCTTTCGCGAGATGGGGATCGAGGTCAGCGACGGAGACAAGGACTTCGAGACCGTCGACGAGATCGACGAGGAACTCATCGCCAAGGCCGAGGCGATCGACTCCGTCTCCCTGGACGACCCGGTTCGCATGTACCTCAAGGAGATCGGCCGGGTCGCGCTGCTCAAGGCCGAGCAGGAGGTGCATTACGCCAAGCTGATCGAGCAGGGCGACGAAGAGGCGAAGAACCAGCTCACCGAAGCAAACCTGCGCCTTGTGGTCAGCATTGCCAAGAAGTACATCGGGCGCGGTATGTCATTCCTCGATCTGATCCAGGAAGGCAACATGGGCCTGATTCGCGCCGTCGAGAAGTTCGACTACCACAAGGGATACAAGTTCTCGACGTACGCGACGTGGTGGATCCGCCAGGCAATCACACGCGCGATCGCCGACCAGGCGCGAACCATCCGCATCCCGGTGCACATGGTCGAGACCATCAACAAGCTCGTCCGTGTTTCGCGGCGGTTGCTCCAGGAGCTGGGCCGAGAGCCCAACGACGAGGAGATCGCCGACGAGATGGGCATCACGCCGGAGAAAGTTCGCGAGATCACCAAGGTATCGCAGGACCCGGTCTCACTGGAGACACCGATCGGCGAGGAAGAGGATTCGCATCTCGGGGACTTTGTCGAGGACAAAGAGGCCACGGCGCCGTCTGACGCAGCGTCGCTGACCATGCTGCGCACCGAGGTCGAGGACATTCTCGACACGCTCACGCCGCGCGAGCGTCGCGTGCTGCAGCTCCGATTCGGCCTCATCGACGGCCATCAGCGCACGCTCGAAGAGGTGGGCAAGCGTTTCGGTGTGACCCGCGAACGCATCCGCCAGATCGA
>PLDZ01000185.1:18496-19577 GCA_003136295.1 Candidatus Dormiibacterota bacterium | reverse complement strand
GTTGCGGTGCGCGGACGCGTCCCTGAGAGCGGCGTCAGCGAGCGCGACTACTTGCCCCAGGCGGCGGCAGTCTGACGTCAGCGGGGTTGCGGGAACTCACAGCGCCGTGCGGGCGGGCTGGAGCCCAAGGTGAGGATTGAACTCACGGCCTACGCCTTACCAAGGCGTTGCTCTACCACTGAGCTACTTGGGCACGCCGGCCGATGGTACCAAGGGATCGCCCCGTGATCAGGTTCGCGGGAGTGATGCCAACCAGGCCACTGCAAAGACTGCCGTGGCCACGGCCAGAACCGGAAACGGCCGCGCCGATCGCGTGACGGCGACTGCGCCCACCCCGACGCCGAGCACCGCGACGCCGCCGAAGAACAGGAGTCCGGCCTGGCCGAGAGGTCCCGCGAGCAGGAGTGCGAGCAGTCCCGCGGCAGCAAGAGTGACCGGCCCTGCCCATTGGGAGCGACCGGCTCCGGTAAGGACCGGGAGGCTGCGNNCCGACCGACGCGTACCCCTCCAAGGGGAGGACCGCCATGCCGCACCACCACGGCACCCACGAAAGTGGGGTCCGGCGCAGCCCCAGGTCGTAGGCGAGGCCGGCTCCCAGGGCGAGGGCGTCAAGTCCGAGCGTCGCGCGGTTGACGGTCGCCGCAACTCCTAGCCCCATCGCTCCGAGCAGGATGCCCAGGCCNNGGTCCCGGATGGGCCATGAAGATGAGCGATCGGATCGCCCCGCCGGGCTTCCGCTCGTCCCACCACACGGCGGGGGTTTCCTATTCCTTGGGCGAATCGGGGTCGGGATCGGCGCCGCCGGACTCGTCTTCGCCGCCCAGCTCGTGCTGCGGGTTGGCGGCCGTCTCCGCGGCCTCGCGGGCAGCGGTCAGCGTGCCGTATCCGGCAGCCTCCTCAGCGGCAACCTCGGCCGCGAGCACACGATCGTGGACCGCGTCCTCGAAACGGCGCAGCCTGCTTTTCTCGTGCTCGGGAGGATCTTCTGCGGGTGGGGTGTCAGTCATCTGCTCACTCTTCACTGATTGCCGCAATGGCGTCGCGGTGCCAACCGCAGTATGGGCGATTGCATGCACAACTA
>PLDZ01000185.1:4002-18449 GCA_003136295.1 Candidatus Dormiibacterota bacterium | reverse complement strand
GGCCCTCGCGACGAGCGGCGCTCAGACCTCAGTCGAGGTCTACGAGCCCCTCGGCCACGGTCCTGTCCCGCCCCTTCGCTCTTGCTTGAGTGAGGCAATTGTCGGCGCGATCGACGAGATCGTCGACCGTTTCCGTCCCCTGAAAGGAGGCGAGGCCAGCTGAGAACGAATGCCCTTCGGGTGTCGCCTCGCGGAGCCGCCAGCACAGCTGGACAGCACTCACGGTGGAGCAGTTCACGAGGACGACGGCGAACTCGTTCTCTCCCCATCGACCCATGAGGTCTTCGGCGCGCAGGACGTCTCGCCATCGTGCGGTCGCCTCGGTGAGAAACGCCTCTTCTGCGATGTGCCCAGCGGCGCCGTCGCCCTGCGTGCCGTGATCGAAGGCGACCAGCGCGAAGCACAAAGGATGCTTGCTGCGCCGTGCGTGGGCGACGTGACGCGCCGCCTCGTCAAGGAACCCGGCACGGTCGGGCAATGCGTCGAGGCTGTAGCCGATCGACGTGATTCCCGTCGGCGGGGCCATATCCTCGTGATCCTCGATCCCGAAGACCGCGAGATCCGCCTCGGACAGCTCGTCCGCGAGCGCTTTCACCACTTTCATCGTCGAATCCGGTTCGTGACGTCCGCGTGGTGCGCTGCAATGGCGGAAAAGGTCATGCGCCAAGTCTGGTCGAGTGACATAGCAGGACACCATGCGCTCGTGTCACGGCCATGTAGCGGCTGCCTCACGGCGCCTGGGCCCTGACGCCTGCCCGACGGCGCCCGGGGCCTCGCGCCGCGGCCTGCAAGCGTGCAGCCATGGCTCGTAGGGACGCCCGAAGCTCCGAAGGATGGAGCACGACCAGGTCGCACTCGAGGCCGGCGAGGAAGGACGCCGCCCAGTCGAGGTCGTCCGCGCTGAAGCGGAGCAGCGTGCCGGCTTCGGAAGCCTCGAGCGTGCCGTCTGTGGGCGACACGCGACTTCTCGCGGCATCGAGGCTCAGGGCGAGCAACACCTCGCACCGCGTTCCGTACACCGCCTCGCCGATGGCCTGGCGCAGGTAGGCGACGACATCGAAGTCGCCGGGACGCTGGAAGGTCGAATTGGTGACCTCGGTCGCCAGCATGCGATCAAGGCGGAACGTCCGGAGGGCGCCCCGAAAGTGGTCCCAGCTGACCAGATACCAGTGGCCGCACTGAAACGCAACCCCGTAGGGATCGACGAGCCGCTCGGTGACCTCGCCGGCCGCAGAGCGGTATGTCAATCGAATGCCGGACTGGTCCCGCGCGGCAGTGCTGAGCCGGAGGATGGTCTCGGCGTCGGCGTGGTCCCTGGCGACCGGGGAGAGCCCGAGGCTGACGAAGTCCTGCATTGCCTGGACCTGGCTGCGCTGCGTCTCGGGGAGGACGCGGTCGAGCTTGGCCAGCGCACCCTGAACGGCCGCCCCGGACGCCGACAGTCCAAGGCGCTGGGCCGCCAGAAGACCGATGACCGTGACCAGCGCTTCGTCGTTGCTGAGCATCAACGGGGGGAGCTTGGGGCCGCGCCGGAGCCGGTACCCGCCGGCGGGACCCCGCTCAGCCTCGACCGGGATGCCCATCTCCTGCAGGCCCGTGATGTAGCGACGCACCGTTCGCGGGCTCACCTCGAGCCGGCTGGCGATCTCCTCAGCGTTGAGCTGCCGGTACACCTGAAGCAACTCGATGAGGGTGAGCAGGCGGCCGACGGAAAGATCCATATCCGCATCATATAGGACGGATACTGTCCTTATTGGCCTGTAGCATCAGCGACATGATGAACTCGAATGCGTTTCTGGATCTCGCCCGCGAGCGAAGCCGTGATCTGATCGACGATGCCAGGCGCACCAGCCGCCACCACCGTCGCCGGGGCGACCGGAACCTGCCCGCTTCCGAGGTCGTGTTTCTGTTCGGGCGGTCCGCCCACGAGATCGATGCCCGGGTTCGTGCCGAAGCACGCCTCCGCTTCGGGTCGGCAGCCCCGGACCGCTCCTGAGAGCGCGGGGTCGCGGCAGTTGGAGCCGCTGCGACCCCGGGCCGGCGAGCCTGAGCGATCATGCTGCTCGTCGTGAGGGTCGAGGCCGTTGTCACCGATCTGGATGGGACCATTGTCCGCTCCGACTTCTCCGTCTCGCCCGCAACACTCACCGCCCTGGACCTCATCAGGTCCGCGGGCATCTCGTTCGTCATCGCAACTGCGCGGACGCCGCAGGGGCTGGAGCACTTTGGTGTGCTGGCACCTCGAACCCGCATGGCCGTGTGCTGCTCGGGCGCGATCGGATGGTCTTCCCCGGAGCAGGCGCTCATGTGGGTGGCCTGGATGACCCCGACAGCGATCGGTCGCGTTGTCGAGATCGCTATCAGCGAGGGCGCGGGCGTGGCCAGCTTTGACGGCAGCTTGTGGCGGATGACCGACGAGTACCACCGCCTGAGCCCGACGCAACCACACGGACCGACGCGCATTGTGGTCGAGAGTGCGGCGCTGGCGGAGACCGCGTGCTGCACCATGGCCGTGCGCCACGCGAACGGCAATCTCGATCGCATCGCCGGGCTCGTGGCCGCGGAGGCGGATTCCGCGGCGCTCAGTCATGTCGGGCGGTCGACGGTGCTCGACGTGACAGCCCAAGGTGTCGACAAGGGCACCGGGACGTGTCGTGCCCTCGAGGCGCTCGGCCTCGCACCGTCATCCGCCATCAGTTTCGGGGACATGCCCAACGACCTGGCGATGTTCCGCGTGACCGGCAGAAGCTACTCGGTGGGCGAGAGCGACCCGCGGGTGATGAGCGCAGCGAGCGAGATCATTCCGAGCGTCGAGGACGATGGGTTCGCTCGCAAGATCGCCGATCTCGCCGCCGCGGGTTGGGTCATTGAGGATGCCGACCCCCAGGTTGGAGCCGATGGGGAGATTCGAACTCCCGGCCAACCGCTTACAAGGCGGTTGCTCTACCCCTGAGCTACATCGGCGGGTGATCGATTCTCCCATGGGCGCTCATCCAGGTTGCCGCGGTCGGCGCACCTGAGGTACCCTCGATCAGTTCGATGTCAAAGGGAAGCACCCTCGTAGCGCAGGCAGGCAATCACTTGCTGGAGGCGCTGCCGGACGACGAGCGGCAGACGCTGGTGCAGCAGCTTCGGCCTGCGCACCTCACGGTCAAGACCGTGCTCTTCGACCCTGGCCAGATGATCCCGTCGGTTCACTTCCCGATCGACGGCGTGATCTCCCTGGTCACCCCGCTCGCCGACGGCAACATCGTCGAGGTGGCGACCATCGGCAACGAGGGGATCGTCGGTGTGCCGCTCGTGCCCGGAGGATCGTTGGCGGTCCGCGCGATCTCACAGGTCGGCGGGCGAACGTTGCGCCTCGACGCCAGCGAGTTCATCAAGGGCCTCGAACGCCTGCCGGCATTTCGCGGGCTGGTGCAGAAGTACGTGCAGGCGCTGTTCGGGCAGATCTCGCAGGCGGCTGCGTGCAACCGCCTGCACTCCAATGAGGAACGTCTGAGTCGCTGGCTGCTCATGAGCCACGACCGGGTCGGCACGGACACCTTCCCGATCACCCATGAGTTCCTCGGGCAGATGCTCGGCTCGCGCCGCGCGACGGTGACGCTGTCGGCTGGACTGCTCCAGTCGGCCGGGCTGATCCGCTACCACCGTGGGCGGGTGACCATCGTCGATCGCGAGGGCCTCGAGTCCGTCTCCTGCGAGTGCTACGGGATCATCAAGGCGGCGTTGGATCGGGTGGTGTCGAGCCCCGACTGACCCCCGACGACAGCAGGTCTTCGCGCAACTCGCCGGCCGTCGCGCGACCACTGTCGAACAGGCGGGCGACCGCCTGCTGCACGCCGACCGACATCGAGGGATAGGCGTGGACCGCCTGGGCGAGCCTCCCGGTGAACGCGCGCACCTGCATCCCGATCACGAACTCGTGGATCAATTCGCCGGCACCGGGTCCGGCGATATGCGCGCCGAGGATCGCGCCCCCGCCGGCGTGCCCGAGCAGCGGCCGGCCGGAGGTGATCACCTTGATGAGCCCGCGCGGACGCTGGGTGATGAGCGCGCGATCCACCGCGGTGAACGGGAGCGTCGCGACACGCACGGCATCGCCGTGCGCGCGCCGCGCCTCCGGCTCGGTGAGGCCGACATGCGCGATCTCCGGCTCCGTGAAGATGACCCACGGGATCACTCGATACGACGCCGCCTGCTGACGCTCGAGGGCGTTGTGGGCCGCGAGCCGCCCCTGGTAGGCGGCCACATGGGTGAACGGCAGCATCCCCGTGACGTCGCCGGCCGCGAAGATGCCGCTCACCGAGGTGCGCAGGTGTGAATCAACTGCGATCCCCTGCTCCTCCACGCGCACACCGACTGTGTCGAGGCCAAGGCCGTCGACGTTCGCGGTCCGGCCGGCGGCAACAAGGAGCTGGTCGCCGCACAGCACGCGTTCACCGCCGGCGTCTCGCACCGTGAGCTCGATATCGCTGCCGGTTCGTGCGACCCGCAGCGGTTGCGCGGCGAGATGCAAGCGAATCCCCTCCGACTCGAGGATCTCGCGCATCAGCGCTGCGATGTCCGGGTCTTCCCGCGGGAGAAACGACGTGGCCACGTCGATGACGTCCACGTCGGTGCCAAGCCGAACGAACGCCTGCGCGAGCTCGAGGCCAACCGCACCCGCACCAAGCACGAGCAGGCGGCGCGGCTGGACGCGGAGCTCGAACACGGTCTCGTTGGTCAGGTGGGGCACATCACCAAGACCGTCGATCGCGGGAATCGCCGGGCGGCTGCCGGTGCAGACGACGACGCGCGCCGCGCTGAAGCGGTCGTCGCCAACCTGGAGCGTGCGCGCATCGACGAACGCGGCGCGTCCTCGACGCACCACGATACCTGTAGCTGCGAGATGCGCTTCGTCCTCGTAGCGCGCAATCTGGTCGATGACATGGTGGACGCGCTCCATGACGGCGGGGAAGTCGACACGCACTTCGGCGACGCGGATACCGAAGCGATCGGCGTTCGCCGCATTGTGGTGCACGGACGCCGCCTCGATGAACGCCTTGGACGGCACGCATCCGTTCCACGTGCACTCCCCTCCGAGCGGTCCCTCACTGATCAGCAGCACGCGTCGTTTCAGGTGCGCCGCGGTCTGCGCCGCCACGAGCCCCGCCGTCCCTCCCCCGATGACGGCGAGGTCGAAGGCGTCACTCACGCTGGGTTCGATCCTCCCGCGAACACCAGGCAGGCGTTGTGGCCGCCGAATCCGAAGGACGTGGTCATCGCGAATCGCGCGCTCACGGCTCGCCCGACATTCGGCACGTAGTCGAGGTCGCACTCCGGGTCGGCGTTCTCGAGGTTCACCGTCGGCGGAACAAACCCGTCGCGCATCGCCAGGATCGTGACCATCGCCTCGAATGCCCCGGCGGCACCGAGCATGTGCCCGGTCATCGACTTGGTCGACGAGATCGGGACAGAGTAGGCAGATTCACCGAACACCTGCTTGAGTGCGCGCGTCTCGGCGAGGTCGTTGAGTGGCGTCCCGGTGCCATGCGCGTTGATGTATTCGATGTCCTCCGGTCGCATCCCGGCACGCTCGAGGGCGCGGCGCACGCAGCGAATGGCGCCATCGCCGCTCGGCTCCGGCGCCGTGATGTGGTACGCGTCTGCCGACGCTGCGTAGCCGAGCAGCTCCGCATGGATCGCCGCGCCCCTGGCGAGCGCGTGGTCGCGGTCCTCGAGAACGAGCACCGCGGACCCCTCGGCGGCCACGAAGCCGTCGCGGTCGCGTTCGAAGGGACGCGACGCATGCTCCGGGTCGTCGTTGCGCGTCGACAGTGCGCGAGCTGCTGCGAACATCGCGATCCCGGTCGATGTGATCCCGGCCTCGGTCCCACCGGCGAGCACGGCCACCGCATCCCCCTGCCGGATCCAGTTCGACGCCTGGCCGATCGCGTCCGCGCCCGAGGCGCAGGCGCTCACGACTGCCATGTTCGGTCCACGCGCGCCGAGATCGATCGAGACCATCCCCGGTGCCATGTCCACGAGCGCCATCGCGGCGGCGAATGGCGACACTCGGCGCGCACCCTCGGCGTCGAGCAGCCGGGTGGTGTTCTCGATCACCTCGAGCCCGCCGATGCCCGACGCGATCAGGACGCCGATGTCCGGCGAGGCGGCCGCGATGTCGAGACCGGAGTCGTGTGCGGCTTCGCGGGCGGCGGCCATGGCGAACTGCACGTGCGGCGTGCCCCGGCGAGCCTCCTTGCTACCGAAGATGGCGGCCGCATCGAAGCCCTTGACCTCACCGGCGATGCGGACCGGCAGGCGCGAGGCGTCGAAATGCGTGATCGGGGCGATGCCACTTCGACCCGCTCGGAGCGCTTCCCAGCTTTGGGACACGCTGTTGCCGACCGGCGAGACGCTGCCCATGCCGGTGACGACCACCCGACGCGGGCCAGGATCAGCCATGGTGGCCTCGCCGGGCGCGTGCGTCCCAGGCTCCGGCGCGTCCGGCTTCACGCAATGCCGCCCGGCGGACGCGCGTGGTGGCCGTCTTGGGAAGGTCGGCCTCGATCCGGATGAAGCGCGGGACCATGAACTTCGGCAGCGCCCCCATCAGATGAGTGTGGAGCGCGGACGGTGTGAGAGCCAACGGCTCGTTGAGGGCCACGCAGAGGAGGATCTCATCCTCGACGCCGTCGTCGGCAGGAACGCCGATCGCCGCCGCCTCCCGGATCGCGGGATGCTGCAGGGCGACGGCCTCAATCTCCGCCGGCGCGAGGGTCTCGCCGCGCCGCCGGATGGCCTCGCGGAGGCGGCCGTGGAAGCTGAGCGCACCCCCCACGCCACGGGCCAGCAGGTCGCCAGTCCGGTACCAGCTGTCGTCGCCCTTGTCCGGACCACCCATCCCGCCTTGGGCATATCCCTCGAAGATCATGTGCGGCTCCGCTGGGCGGATCCAGAGTTCGCCGGGCTCGCCGGAGGCGGCCTCGATGCCCGCCGCAGCCACGATTCGAGCCTCGAAGCGATCGCAGGGAACGCCGACGGTGCCCGGCACGGGACCGCCCGAGCCGGCGTGGGTCCAGCAGGAGGCGGTCTCGGTCTGACCCCAGACATCCTCGAGGGCGACCCCGAAGCGACGCTCGAACGCCTCCCAGAGGCCGGTCGGCGTTGCGCTGCCCATGGCGCGCAGCACTGGGTTCTCGGCATCCTTGCGCTGGGGAGCTCGGGACATGAGCGTGCTGATGATCGTCCCGACGTAGGGGAAGAACACCGCGTCGACGGCGCGCGTTCGGCCCCAGAAACGCAAGGGCTCGAAGTGACGGTCGATGACCGTGCGCCCGCCGCGCAGCAGGGTGCCGAGCAACGTGCCCTGCGCGGTGACATGAAACAGCGGCAGGCAGCAGTACACCGTCTCGCCGGGGGCCGTCCGCACCAGCTCGTCTCCATAGCACACCGCGTGCAGGGTTTCGGCGTTCCGGCTCCAGAGCACAGCCTTGGACTCACCGGTGGTCCCGGAGGTGAACATGAGCCGGGCCGGTGCCGCCGGGTTGGCCGGCGGCGGGGGTGGCGCATGGGTACCCGCCAGGGCAACCGCTTGATCAAGGCTCACGAAACCGGAGGACGCTCGCGAGCCCGCCACAAGGATCGCCGTCAGTGTCGAGAGCTCCCGCGAAGCCGCTCGCGCCGCGCCGGCGAGCGCCGCGTCGCACACGAGCATTTGCCCCCGCGCTCGGGACATCACGTGCGCCAGCGGGTCGCCCGTTAACGACGCGTTCAGAGGAGCGAACACCGCCCCGATCTTGATGCAGGCAAACCACGTGCTGATCAGCGCAGTGCCGTTGTGGCACAGGGTCATGACCACGTCGCCCTCGCGCACCCCCCGCTCGAGCAGGACATTGGCCGTCGCGTTCGTCAGCCGGTCGAGCTCGCCGTAGGTGAGTCGTGCGTCGGGCAGGACCACGCATTCCTGGTCTCGATGCTCGGCGACGGCGGCCGCGATTCGATCCCGCAGCGGTTTGAGCGTGGTCGGCGCGACTGGCATCGTCTGGCTCAGTCTGCGGGAGCGGTGGCCAGGAGCGACGAGCGAGACAGACTCGCTCGCAGTCGAGGGACCAGCAGCAACGCGACGCCGACAGCAATGGTGATCCCCGCGGCGTAGATGCAGAGATCAAAGGGCGCCGCCGGAACGGGGTACACCGTCCCCTTGATGATGTACGCCATGACCGCGATCGCCGCGACCAGGCCGCCGACGCGCAGCGCACCGGCGTGCCCTCGCCGTATCGACCAGACCAGCGCGGCAATCGCGGTCAGCAGGTAGGCGATGATGATGAGATCCGCTCCATACGTCGCGAGATAGAAGAACGCATCGATTGGGCTCGTCCCATTGAGCATGAAGGGCATCACCGCAACGATGCTCACTGTCCCGACAACCGCGAGTGCACCGATGGGTGACCGCTGACGGCGGTGCACCCTCGCCAGCCACCGCGGTCCCATACCGTCTCGAGCGAGCGCGAAGAGCAGTCGATTCGCGCCGTTGACGGTTGCCAGCTGCGCGCCGATACCGCTGATCAGTGCCGCGATATTGATGATCGTGCCCATCGCCGGCGTGACGTAGCGGCCGGCGATGTCGACAAGCGGCACCGATTGATTCGCGAGTGCTTGGGCGCTCGGATACGCGATGGTCTCGACCCACGACACGAGCACGTAGATGCCACCCGAGACGAGAAGCGCGGAGATCATCGACACCGGGATGACGCGTCGCGGCCGCGAAGCCTCCTCACCGAGGGTTGCCGACACCTCGAAGCCCGAGAACCCGGTGAAGGCGAAGATGACGCCGAGGCCGATGGTCGCGACCGGCACCCGACCGGGCGTGAATGGCGCACCTGTGACGGCGTGACCGCCGGACCCTCCTTTGAGGAGCACGGCGACGGCCACGATCGCCACCAGCACGATCGCCGCACCCTCGAGCGCGAAAATGAGCATCGTGGACACCGAGATCCGGAGGTAGGCGAACAGGAGCGCGAGCGCCCAGAACACGAGCGCGAACACCGGCCACGCGATTGCCACGTGCGCCGAACCGGCCAGGCTCTCCACGAAGTTGGTGTTGCTCGCATAGATCGACGATGCATAGGCGATGTACACGCCGAGCAACATCCACGCCGACAGGAATCCATAGCCGTAGCCGAGCGCCCTGCCGTTGAAGGCGAAGACCGAGCCGGCCGACGCAAAGTCGGCGGCGAGCACGATGAATGCATACGACACCAGCAGCATCGCCAGCAGCGCCAGCAGAAAGGCAAGCGGCCCCGCCTCGCCGACGATCGCTGCCATGAGCGCCGGCAGAAACGTCACCCCTGCCGTCGGAGCCTGAATGCCCACCGCGCTGGCGGTCGCCCCGGCATAGCGCACGCTGTTGGCCCGCAGAGAGGGCGAGTCCAGCATCGTGCCGCTAGCCTAGCGGACGACTGATCGAAGCCAGCGCCTAGCGGTCGTCGCCACGACGTATGCGTTCGAGCCGGCGCCGGATCTCCGGGTCGAGGCCGTCCTCGAGCCGGGTACGTCGGCGGCCGTCCTCGCGCATCCGCTTGGTCTCGGCACCCACGCTGCCCGCCACCCTGGCCACCTCGGCCTCGAGGGCGCGTGCTCCCATGGTCGCGACCCCCATCGCCCCGACGACGTCGCGCTCCAGGCGATCGTCAGTCGCGACCACCACATCCGCGCCCTCACCGCGCTGGGACGCGCGGTACGCGGCGCGTTCGATGACGTGGTCGGCGGTGGCTCGCTTGGACCCGAAGAGCACGGTGACCCCATCGACTTTCTCGGTGGAGGGGATGGCTCCCGGCCGTCCGTGCGCATCGAAGACGACGGTGACCGCGACGCCGGTCTGCGCTGCGTACTCCGCGAGCACGCTCACCAGCTGACGGCGCGCATCCTCGAGGCCCCGCTCGCGCAGCGTCGAGTGCAGCGCGGGCCACGCGTGAATGATGTTGTACCCGTCGACGATCAGCGCCTGCATCGGGTGGGTGCTCTCCTCAGCGCGGTGCGAATCCGCGCTGACGTTGCACCTCGAAGAGCAGCACCGCGGCGGCCGCCGCCGCGTTGAGTGACGCGACGTGCCCCATCATCGGTATGGACACGAGCACGTCGCAGTGCTCGCGAGTCAGCCGTCGCATGCCCGCGCCCTCGGCACCGACGACGATTCCTACGGGTCCCGAGAGATCGACCGTGTCGTACCGATCCCGCGCGTCGGCATCGAGGCCAACCCGCCAGATTCCCGCCGCGCCGACGACCTCGAGCGCCTGGGCGAGGTTGGGCACAGTCACCATCGGGAGATGCTCGGTCGCACCCGCCGACGCCTTCACCGCCGCTGCGGTGAGCGGCGCCGCGTGGTGGCGGGGCACGACGATGCCGTCCGCGCCGCACGCTTCGGCGCTGCGCGCGATCGCCCCGACGTTCTGGGGATCCTGGATGCCGTCAAGCACCACGAGCAGCGCGGGGGCGCGCGCCTGATCGAGCAGGTCGTGGATCGTGAGCGCTGCGCGTGCATGGAAATACCCTGCCACGCCCTGGTGATGCTCGGTGTGGGCGATGTCATCGAGCCGTTGTCGCGACACCTCCTCCACGAGGATGTCCCGCGCCTCGGCATGCTCGAGGATCTCGGTGAGACGCGCCTCGGGACGGATCGCGATTGCAATCACGATCTTGCGCGCACGACGGCCCGACCGAAGGGCTTCGAGCACGGGGTTGCGCCCGTAGAGAATATCCACGCGGTCAGCCGCGGCGCGGCGAGATGCGCTTCCAGCGCTGCCCCTGGGGCGTGTCCTCCACTTCGATGCCGCGACTCGCGAGCTGAATGCGGAGATGATCGGATTGCGCGAAATCGCGAGCAGCACGCGCGGCCGCGCGCTGGTCGAGCCACCGCTGCTCCTCGGCATCAGGCGCCGCCTGAGGGTCGCGCGCGACGAGCGCGAGCACGCCGAGCACGCCGTCGATCTCGTTGAGGAGATGTTGCAGGGTGCGCTGGGTCTCGGCGCTGACTGCTCCGGTATCGAGCACGCGATTCACGTCGCGCAATCCGGAGAACACGATGCCCATCGCCTCCGGGACATTGAGATCGTCGTCCATCGCCTCCTCGAAACCGATCCGCATCCCGCGTACGGAGGCGAGGACCGCGTCGTCTGCGTTGCCGGCCTCCTCGACGGTCGGCAGTCCGGCGATGCGCGTCTGAAAGTCGACGAGTCGCTGCACCGCCGCGTTGCTGTCCGAGAGCAGCTCATCCGAGTACTCGAGCGGCTTGCGGTAATGGGTTCGCGCGGCGAGGAGATAACGAAGTGACGCCGCGCTCGCGCCCTCATCGAGCACCTCGCGCACGGTGGCGAAGTTACCGACCCGCTTGGCCATCTTCTCGCCGCTCACGCGCAGATGCTGGCTGTGGCACCAGATACGCACGAACCGCTTGCCGGTCGCGGCCTCCGACTGCGCGATCTCATTCTCATGGTGCGGGAAGATGTTGTCGACGCCGCCGCAGTGGATGTCGAAGCTCTCACCGAGCAAGGCCATGCTCATCGCGGAGCACTCGATGTGCCAGCCTGGGTGTCCCCTGCCGATGCGGGTATCCCAGCCGATCTCGTCGGGCCCAACGGCCTTCCAGAGCGCGAAGTCGCGGACGTCTTCCTTGGTGTAGTCGTCGGCATCGATCCTGCCGCTCGCGCCGGCCACGAGCCCTTCGGCGCTCGCGCCACTCAGCTTCCCGTAGGCGGGAAACGCCGCGATGTGGAAGTAGTAGCTGCCATCGGCGCGATATGCCGCGCCGGCGTGCTCGAGACGCTCGATCAGGTCGACCATCTGCTCGATGTACTCGGTCGCGCGCGGATAGTGATGCGCCGGCCGGATGCCGAGGGTGTCGCGATCCTCTTCGAACGCGGCGATCCACTGCGCGGTCTCCTCATCGAGCGAGTGGCCGTGCGCGACAGCGTTCTTGATGATCCGGTCGTCGACATCGGTCAGGTTCATCACGTGGGTGACGTTGTTGGCAAACCTGCGGTCGAGCCAGCGGCGCAGGACGTCCTCGAAGATGAACGTCCGGAAATTGCCGATGTGGACTCGATTCCAGACGGTTGGCCCGCAGGTGTACATCCTGATATGACCCGGATCAATCGGCTCCACCGCGACGAGCTCACGGCTCATCGTGTCGTGCAGCTGGAGGGTCAACGCCGTTCCAGGAGCACCGTCGCCGACGCCGCGATCCCTTCGCTCCGGCCCGAGAACCCCATACCGTCGGTGGTGGTCGCGCCGACGGCGATCGTCCCGGGTTCGAGGCCCAGCGCCGTCGACATGGCCTCGGACATCGACCCCAGATGGGCGGCGAGGCGCGGTTCCTCGGCGATCGCGATGACGTGAGCACTGATGATCGTCCAGCCCTCCACCCGGAGCTTCTCGGCGACGACTGTCAGGAACTCGCATCCCGACGTGTCCTTCCACCTCGGGTCGCTGGACGGAAAGTGCTTGCCCATGTCGCCGAGCCCTGACGCACCGAGGATCGCGTCGACGAGCGCATGCACGACCGCGTCGCCGTCGGAGTGCCCGAGCAGGCCGCGGCTGTACGGGACCAGGACGCCTCCGAGCATCAGTGGCCGCCCGGGAATGAACCGGTGCGCGTCGATGCCATGACCGATCCGCGGGGTCATCGGACCTCCTCGAGTAATGCACGGAGCAGGACGAGGTCCTGCGGAATGGTGATCTTGAAGTTCCGGGGGTCGCCGGGCACCACCGTGACGGGTTCGCCCAGGGCCTCAACGAGCGTGGCATCGTCGCCGGCACTGATCCCGCGCGCGACCGCGTTCAGATGGGCACGGCGCAGGAGATCCGCGTCGAACGACTGGGGCGTCTGCGTCGCGATGATCGAGGAGCGGTCGAGGGTGGCCGCGACCCGGCCGTGCTGCACCTGCTTCACAGTGTCCACGCAGGGTACCCCTGCCGTCGCGGCTCCATCAGCGCGGGCCGCGTCGAGCACCGCCCGGAAGACCTCGGGTGGGGTGAGCGGACGGGCAGCGTCGTGGACCGAGATCCACGCGTGGCCGTCGCACCGGTCGATGGCGACGGCGACGCTGTCCTGGCGGCGCTCACCACCCTCGAGAAGCACCACATTGGCCAGCTGATGCTCGGCGGCGATGGCGCGGATCGCCTCCCAGCGAGCGACCGGGGCGGCAATGACCACGAGGTCGAAGCAGCCCGCCGCGGCGACGGCCTCGAGCGTGATCCCGAGCACCGGCCGTCCGGAGACGACCGCCCAGAGCTTGTCCTCGCCCGTCCGCACGCCGCGGCCGAAGGCGGGGACGATGAGCGCGCTGGTCAGCGCTGCGCAACCTTGGCGCGAACCGGCCGGAGCACCCGCGGCTTGGTCGAGTCGTCGGCGGCGAGCGTTGCGAAGATCATCCGGCCCGCGGTGGTCTGGAGCACGGTGGTCACGGTGACGGTGACGGTCTCGTCGACTCGGCTACTCCCGTTCTCCACGACCACCATGGTGCCGTCCTCGAAATAGCCCACGCCCTGGTGGGGTTCCTTCCCCTCCTTGACGATGGTGATCGCTATGCTCTCGCCGGCGCCGACGATGGGCTTGACCGCGTTGGCAAGGTCGTTGAGGTTGAGCACGCGCACGCCCTCGATCTGGGCGAGGCGGTTGAGGTTGTAATCCTGGGTCATCAAGGCGGCGCCTCGCGCCCTGGCGAGCTTGACGAGACGGGCATCCACGTCCGGCGTGCCGGGGAAGTCGAGATCGACCAGCTCGCAGACGACCTCCTCCGACTTCTGGAGGGCGTCCACAACGCCCAGGCCGCGGCGGCCCTTCTGGCGACGGAACGGGTCAGCGGAGTCTGCCACGCGCTGGAGCTCCTCGAGCACGAACCCGGGAATGAGCAGGCGGCCCGGGACGAAGCCCGCCGCCGCAACGTCGACGATGCGACCGTCGATGAGGACACTCGTATCGACGATGACCGGCTGGCCGTCGAGCGGCGCCGGAGCTCCCTCGTCGATGTTCACCGCCGTGTTCCGGCCGAAGACCACGCCGAGCGCGTCTCGCCGGCGGCTGCCGGTGCGCACACCGACGTAGACGAGGACGGTTGCCAGCCCGAGCGACAGCAGCACTCCGAGGCCGTACGGCAGCGGGTTGAGGAGGANNGGCTCGATGCTGAGCAGCGGCGCCGCCAGCGCCAGCGACGCGGCTCCCGCGGCACCTGCCGCGAGCAGTGCCGCTCCCGCGGTGGTGGTGTTCTGGGTGAGCACGCCCGGGGTACCCGAGAGGATGAAGACGCCGTAGAGCACGCCGAAAACGAAACCGACCCCGGCGCCGATAATCCGGGAGACATTTCGCGCCCGTCGGATCGTCCGATCGGCATGGGTGTGCATCTCAGCGATTGAACCACACGATCTCCGCGCCGACAGGCGGCGCGACACGACGGTCACCCGAG
>PLDZ01000185.1:165-3932 GCA_003136295.1 Candidatus Dormiibacterota bacterium | reverse complement strand
GCGGACCCGGCGACGGCGAGGGCGACTGCGAGATCGGTGCCCGGATCGGCGAGGCGGATCCCGCCGGCGACGTTGACGAAGACGTCCAGCTTCGGAACGGCGATGCCGGCGCGCTTGGCCAGGACCGCGAGCATGAGATGGAGCCGGTTGAGCTCGAACCCGGACGCCGTCCGTCTCGGGAACTCAAATGGCGAGGTGACGGCAAGCGCCTGGACCTCGACCGCCATGGGCCGGAGTCCGTCGCAGGTGATGGTGAGCACGCTGCCCGAGGCACCGAGCGAAGCGGCGTCGAGCATGCCCCGGCTCGGCGCGGCGAGATCGCGCATGCCATCGCGCTCCATGGTGAGCAGGCCCACCTCGCCGGTCGCCCCGAAGCGGTTCTTGATGCCGCGGAGCATCCGATGCTCGCCCAGACGCTCCCCCTCGAGATACAGGACGACATCGACCATGTGCTCGAGGGTGCGCGGGCCGGCGATCGCCCCCTCCTTGGTGACATGCCCGACGAGGAGCACGGGTACGCCGGTGGCCTTGGCAACTTCGCTCATGCGCAGCACCGCAGCGCGAACCTGGGAGACGCTTCCAGGGGGTCCGGGGGTCGCGGCGTCCCGCAGGGTCTGCACGGAATCGACGACCGCCAGGGACGGGCGCTCCGCCTCGATGGTTGCTATCACAGTGTCGACATCGGATTCGACAAGCAGGCGAACCCTGGCACCGGTGCACCCAAGCCGCCGAGCTCGCAGGGCAAGCTGCTCAAGCGACTCCTCACCGGTGCAGTAGAGCGCCGGTGACACCTCATCGCCGCAGCTGTGCGACACCTGCAGCGCGATGGTGGACTTCCCGATGCCAGGGTCACCACCGAGCAGCACAACGCTGCCGGGAACGATCCCCCCTCCCAGGACGCGGTCGACCTCGAACGAACCTGTTGCCTGGACCCGTGCCGGCGTCGCCATGACCGCCTCCATCGCCGTCGTGGTCGCGGCGGCAGCAAGCGCCGTCGGCCTGCGTCCGGGCAGGCGCACCACGTCCTCGCTCAGGCTGTTCCACGCCTGGCACGAGGGGCACCGCCCCTGCCACTTCGGCGCCTCGGCTCCGCACGCCGAGCAGAGGTAGTGCAGGCGGGTGGCGGTGCGCTGCAACTCGGTGGCCATGGGCGACGCATGGTAGCGAACGGATGTACGCTATGTCAAGCGAGGGTATGTATACCCGCACCGTAGAGAGCTTGCGTTATGCTAGCTGCGCTTGGAAGGCTAGCTCGCCTAATCGAACTGCTTCGCGAGGACCTGAGGGACGAATGGGCGGAGAACCACCATGAGCACTGCGACTGCCCTGGTGACGGCACACGCGAGTGCCATTGGCAGCCGCCTCTAACCCTTCGGACGGGAGATGTTGGGTGGCTTGAGAAACGCCGCATCGGCGAGCGGGAGGATGCACCGTATCTCGGCAAGTACTTCCGGTATGGATACCTCGTCGTCCCAGAAGGAGACGACTCCGGTTGTGGGATCGAAGTGGAGGAAGGACTTCTGCGGCGGATCGAAGTGGACTATCCCCTTGGGACCGACGTTGTATCCGATGAAGTTGGCCAACTCGCCAGACTCGACCCGGCGAAAGATACGGTCGTCGGCGTGTTCTGCGCCGTCCCTGACGGCGCGCTGGTGAAGGACGGAATGATCGTCAATCCCGAGGGCGTGACGGAGTGAGGCGCGCTCAGTCCGCTTCGGCCCTGTCCTCCCGCCGGTTAGCTGTGAGATGGCTGCCGCCGCGATGAGGATGGACCGAAGTGCAAACCAGATCATGTCCACGTTGCGCACCCCAAGACCTTGGTCAAGCAAATCAGCAGCGAACAGCCCGTCTCGGCAACGTGCCCGAACTTCGGCAGCGAAGATCCCAAAGGTCCAGTCGGTAAGCGTGCGTGATGATCGGTTACGCGACACCGTGCTACCTCCTGTGCATCTCTGGGGATCGTCGTGACGCCCCGGCGCTTCCTATCCCGAAGGCAAGCCGGCAAGGCGGCTGGGCCAACTCGCCAAGGTCTCCAAGCCACTCGCGGCGAGCACCTTTGGCGCGGGCCACCGAAGGGAGCGGTTCCCTTCGATTGGCCACAACGGCTGAAGGATTGGCTGGACCGCAGAGTGCAGCGGAAGCCGAACGGGTTTCCCGTCGATTCGGTCGTTGAACTCTGGCCCGAAGACTTGGAAGCCGACGAACCCGATCGTGAATGTCGCGAGGTACGCCTTTGGGACTACGAGTGATCGGGGCACGAGAACTCCGGCCGTGGTCCAGGCGAGCAAGGATTTGCTGGGCGGGGGAGCGGCGATCTGAACGGCGAAGGTCCAAACCGCGCACCCCGGCGGCGGCGTGTGATGCTCATATAGCCATTCGAAATGGCTTGCAGGGGCGAAGGCTGAGCCGCGTACCTCAGATAGCGCCAGTTCAAGCAGGAGCGCCGTCTTGATGGCCCACGCAGCGGTCACCTCACGCTGATGGGGGTCAAGAACGAAGGACCTTCCAACGTTCGGGAGCGACGGCCCAATCCAACGCGCCACCTTGTTCTCGAACTCGCTGCTCAGCCAGCCAGTGTTGCAATCCTCGCAGAGCGCCGGGAGGGCGACTTCGAACAAGGGCTCGGCCTTGATCGTCTTCTCGCCGAGACGATATTCGACAAGCCCGTGTACCCCGAGCCGCTTCCCGATCCAGTCAGGAAGGGCGTGCTCAATCGTCAGCCGCCCGTACCCCCAGCAGAAAACACAAATGCCGAACGCCTCAGGCACGCGCTATTCTCCCTTTATGCTCAAGCAGGAACCGGACGAGCAGTACACGCCGAGGGGCTTGAAAATCCCGGTCCCCACGCGGGGAGAGTTCGACGCCAATCTCGACAAAGTGCTGAAGGCACCGCCACCGCCGCCACGGATGCGGAAGCCAAGGGGTGAGCGAAAGCCCTGACCGCCCCGCGGCTCCTTGGTTGTTTCACCGCGCGAACGCTCTGTACGAACCAGGCGATCAGATACCGCCTGGCAACTGGGGGCGCCTCGTTCTGGGCATAGGTCCAGCCCATCCCCTGTACTTTCGCGAATATCTTTGGGAGAGGATAAGGCGAGCTGAGTTCCCGACCAAGCCCTCACGGATGCGAGCCTGCTTCGCATTTGAGGCGGTCGAAGCCGCTGATAAGTTCGTCCAGAACAGGGACTGGCCGACCTACACCTACGCGGTCCGCTTGACAGATGCGACCTTGCCGCTGCATCGCGGCGACACCTCTTGGCTTGAACCATCCCTGATCCAAGAGTTCCGTACGTTTGAAGGCGTTGAAGGATGCGCCCGCCATTACTGGAACAGCGATGAGCGATCCTCCGGGCAATTCGAGATTGTCGTCTCAGGTGCCTTGGAGGTCGTCCAGCGTCTGACCCCGATTCGAGAGAACGGGCATGGTTAGCGGACGGGGCGAGCAGCAAGCGCGAGGAGTAGGCGGAACTTCGCCTCTCCCACGGGGACGCGGCGCATACCGCGTATCCGAGGGGTGAACTCGCGATGGTTGTAGCGCCACGCGTACTCGTCCAAGTAGGACTGGAGCCACTTGGTGGACACCGAGCGGTAGACGCCGCGCAGCCCACCCTTGACGAGCGACCAGAACCCCTCGATGGTCTGGGTATGGACGTCTCCATCCACGTAGACCTTGGCCGAGTGCTTGATCCGGTAGTGGGCCGCCACCTCAAGACCTTCGAGGTTGTCGTAGATGCGGAACTCGTCGGTGAAGATGGTCGAGGACGGGAGCA
>PLDZ01000185.1:0-137 GCA_003136295.1 Candidatus Dormiibacterota bacterium | reverse complement strand
GACATGAGCGAGTTGCGGATGACGTTGAACATCCGCCACGCGGTCTTGTAGGTGACGCCAAGCTCGCGTTCGAGCTGCTTCGCGGAGATACCGCATCGGGTGCTTGTGATGAGGAAGAGCGCGTAGTACCAGAGGTG
>PLDZ01000250.1:2109-4585 GCA_003136295.1 Candidatus Dormiibacterota bacterium | reverse complement strand
CCCCGAGGCGCGGATCCGGCTTTGGGTGGACCGCTCGTTCACCGTCCGGGGCAGCGGCACGGTGGTCACCGGAACACTCACGGCCGGCACCCTGCGCCGGGGCGACGTTCTCGAGCTGGGTGATTCGACTGTGTCGGTGCGAGCCCTGCAGCGCCTCGGCCAGCCGGCGCAAACGGTCCGCGCGCCCGCTCGCGTGGCCGTCAACCTCAGGAACGTCCGGCATGAGGACATCCGGCGCGGCGATGCCCTGCTCACACCAGGAGCCTGGCGTGGAACCACCGTGATCGACGCCCGCGCCGGAGGCGGCGAGGCGCCGACACATGTGGTGCTCCACGTGGGGGCGGCAGCCGTTCCCGCGATCGTCCGCAGGCTCGAGGCGACCAGGCAGGCGCAGACGTCGGTCGTGCGACTCATCCTCGATGCGCCGCTGCCGCTCCAGGTCGGTGACCGGGTCTTGCTCCGTGACCCAGGTCGTCGTCATGTCGTCGGGGGGGCGACCGTGCTCGACCCCGCACCCCCTCCACTGAAAAGACGAGGCGCCGCCAGAGCTCGCGCGGCATCGCTTGCGGCCGATCACGGCAATCCGGATGCCGGAGCAGAACTCAAGCGGCGCGGAGCCGCAAGCCGCAGGCTCCTGCACGCGATCGGTGTTCCGGTCGGGGATCCTCCACCACCCGGAGTGATCTCCGCCGGGTCGTGGCTGGTCACCGAGACGCTCTGGGAGGAGTGGCGGCGCGCGCTCCATGCCGTCATCGGTCGCCGACCGGCCGAACTTCTTGATGCCGGCGTCAGTCATGCGGATCTCGCCCGANNCTCGAGGACGCCGGTGGCCGGGTGCGCAAGCGTGGGAGCGCGCCGGCACTCCGGCCGGATCTCGAGAAGGCGGTGTTGAGGCTCGTCGGATCGCTCGAGGCCGAACCCTTCGCCGCGCCTGAACAGCAGGGGCTGCTCGCCCTCGGGCTCGGGCGCCGCGAACTCGGTGCAGCGGCAGCGGCGCGCGCCATCCTGCTCCTGCCTGGAGACGTCGCTCTCCTCCCGACCGCGCCGCACGTTGCCGCCGAGCGATTGCGTCAGTTACCGCAGCCGTTCACACTCTCCTCGGCTCGTCAGGCGCTCGGTACCACCCGTCGCGTCGCCGTCCCGCTGCTCGAGCACCTCGACCGGATCGGAGTCACCGAACGAGTCGACGGGGATCTGCGCAGGGTGCGGGTCCCGACCGGGGTGCGCGGCTAGCCGCGATCGGCCGAGGCTTCCGCCCTTCGCTCCAGGCGCTGGCGTTGTGGAACGACGGTGTAGCGCGGATCGCGCGCCGACTCCTGGCCGGCTTCGAAGATGGCGAGTCGGGTGCACAGCGAACCGGCGACGAGTGCAGCACCGGAGACCTGAGCGACTCTGCGATTGCGACCGCCAAAGAGGATCGCCCCCAGGGCGCCACCCATCGTCAACGCACGGCTTGCGTCCGTGAGGCGCTTCGCCTTTCCGAGGTGCAGCGTCTCCGCGCTGAGGCCCATGCTCCGCTCCATCCGCCATTCCATGGCCAGCGCAGCCGCGGCTCCACCCACTCCCATCCGCCGTGCCGGCGCCGCCTGCGCAACCCCTGTCGCGACCATCGCCAGTCCTCCTGCGGACGCTGCAGCGGAACTCGCGAAGACGAACGGGAGCTCGCGCCGCGCGGCATGCCACGCCGGCGTGGCGGTGTTGGAGAGCAGTACTCCCGTGTATGCAGCGAGCGCCGGCCCAAGAAGGGCGGCCACCAGACCGGCGGGCCGGGCGCCCAGCGCGAGGAGGCGACCGGCAATCGGCACCGGGCGCGGCAGCATCGCGGCGATCTCACCGGCCGCTGCCACGCCGGCGACCGGAGCGTATGCCGCGAGAATCCAGGTGCCCACCGACATCGGCGACGTCGGTTTGGCGGTTCGCATCATGTTCAGGAACCGCATCGGTTTTCCGAGGTCGTGGATGAGCGCGGCGGCCCCGGCCGCGGCGCCGGCGGCTGCGCCGACGCGTGCCACCCGGCGCAGCTCCGAGAGGTTGCCGAGGTCGGCCCCTGCCGCGAGCAGCGACGAGCCCGCCGCCAGCCCGCCGAGAAACAGGTAGGCGGGGATGTCAACCTCCCACGGTGCGGCCTTGACGATCGGACGCCCGTAGTACGACGCGAACGTCGCCGAAGGCACCATCAGCCGTTCGCCTTCGCGGCCCCCACCTCCACGGCGCCGGCGCCCTCGGGCGGCTGCGGCGGGCGGCCTCGCGGTCAAGACCGCGGCCGGAGGAAGGCCGCAGCCGCGCCGGCGAGCAGGGTCGCGCCGGCAATCGCCGCAGTCCGCCACATCGCCGGGAGATCACGTGTCGTGACCACGGGGTCCGGGGGCAGCCCGTACACCTCGGGCTCATCCAGGAGCAGGAAGAACGCCCCGGCACCCCCGACGCCGTCGTTCGGGTCGGCACCGTACAGCCTGGCATCGGCAACGCCGGCTGC
>PLDZ01000250.1:0-2096 GCA_003136295.1 Candidatus Dormiibacterota bacterium | reverse complement strand
GGAGTCATGCCATCCCCGAGCCGGTCGTAACAGAGCGTGCACTTCTGCGCGATGCCGACGTTTCGTGTGCCCGGCGGTCCCTGGCGACGGTCGATGACACCGAACGGGCACGCCGGGATGCAGTAACCGCAGCCGTTGCAGATATCGTCCTGCACGACGACCGTGCCGAACTCGGTGCGCATCAACGACCCAGTGGGGCACACGTCAAGGCAGGCCGCCTGCGTGCAGTGCTTGCACACATCCGATGACATCAACCAGCGAATGCCCGTCTCGGTTGCACTCGCAGGGCCGTTCTGGCCAGGAGTGACGGCAACCAGAGGCAGCGCGGTGAACCCCTGCCCGGCAGTTGCCCGCCGGGGCTGCTCGATGAAGGCAACATGACGCCAGGTGCTGGCACCGAGGCCACCGGTGTTGTCGTACGACATACCGAGCATCTCGAGTCCGTCCTCGGGGATGCCGTTCCACTCCTTGCAGGCGACCTCGCACGCCTTGCAGCCGATGCAGACCGAGCTGTCGGTGAAGAACCCCTTTCGAGCCGGTGGATCAGTCCACCCTGTGTCAGCGGCGGGGCTCCGAGAGGACGCCCAGCCAGGCATCAGGTCTCGTCTCCGCGAGGCGTCACCCGCGTGGTGCCGGTGTCGACGCTCAGCCCCGCTCGTCGCCGGTACTCCTCCACGTAGCGAGGCAGCGCTGCGCCGGTCGGCCGCCGTCCAGGCTGGATGTCGCACGACGCCGCCTTCGACTCCTGGATGTGCACGTTCGGATCGAGCGCCACCCCCATCACGTCGTTCGCCGAGTCACCGCTCACGATCGCTCCGCCGCCCCCCACCCCCCAGTGATATGGCAGGCCGATCTGGTGGATGATCCGGCCGCCGATGGTCAACGGCGTGAGCCGGTCCGTGACCAGCACCCTCGCCTCGATGGCGGTGCGCGCGGTGATGATGGTTGCCCAGCCGAGATGCTCGAGCCCACGCTCAGCCGCAAGCTCGGGCGAGACCTCGCAGAAGAACTCCGGCTGCAGCTCGGCAAGGTATGGGGACCATCGGCTCATGCCGCCGGCCGTGTGGTGCTCGGTGAGCCTGTACGTCGTCACGACGTAGGGAAACACCTCGGAGCCCGGCTCCGGTGGTGACGGGGCCGAGAGATTCTCATTGCGTGGAAACATCTCGCGAGTTGGGTTCGACTGCTGGGGGTGCATCGCGTTGCGCAGTGGCGATTCGACCGGTTCGTAATGCACCGGCAGCGGTCCATCCAGGAGTCCGCTCGGAGCGTAGAGCCAGCCCTTGCCGTCCGCCTGCATGATGAACGGGTCGTCGCCCGCAAGTCCTTCGGGGCCGCCCACCCCCGGCGCAGGACGGAAGGACGGCGCCTTGGTCGCCTGGAAGTCGGGGACATCGTGGCCCGTCCATTTGCCGGCGGTCTCGTCCCACCACACATACGCCTTGCGCGCGCTCCAGGGCCGCCCGTCCGGGTCGGCCGACGCGCGGTTGTAGAGGATCCGCCGGTTCATCGGCCAGGCCCAACCCCATTCCGGCGCGACCCACGACTGTTCCGAGCCTGGCTTCCGCCGCGCCGACTGATTGACGCCGTCGGCGTACACGCCCGTGTAGATCCAGCACCCACCCGAGGTGGAACCATCCGCCTTCATCTCGACGAAACTGCTGAGCGGGGTCCCGGACTTCTCGCCAGTGAGGTGGCGACCATTGATCTCGCGCAACACCGCTTCGGCGTCGGGCTCATCGCCATCGAGCAGCGGATACTCCCACGCGAGTTTCTGCAGCGGCATGTCGCGCTCGAGCGGTGACGCCGCGAGCCGTTCGCGAAGCAGCCTGCCGAGGTGATAGAAGAAGTGCAGTTCGCTCCGGCAGTCGCCCGATGGCTCGACTGCTTTGTGATGCCACTGGAGCAGTCGCTGTGTCTGCGTGAATGTGCCGTCCTTCTCGGTGTGCGCCGCGGCCGGCAGGAAGAACACCTCGGTAGCGATGTCGTCGGTGCGCATCTCGCCGGTGGCGATCTCCGGACCATCCTTCCAGAACGTTGCCGACTCGATCAGGTTGAGGTCGCGCACGACAAGCCATTTCAGGTGGGACATGGCG
>PLDZ01000258.1 GCA_003136295.1 Candidatus Dormiibacterota bacterium | reverse complement strand
CCCGATGATCAGATCGTGGACCTCGCGTGCAGCCACGGGAGCCATCCCGGACGTCGGTTCGGCGAGGAACATGACCTCCGGATCATTGAGTAGCGCGCGCGCCAGTCCCGCGCGTTGCCGCAAGCCTTTGGAGAGGCTGCCGCACAGATCGCGGCCGCGCGCCGTGAGGTTGACGGCTTCCAGCGCCTTCGTGATCCGGGGACCTGAGTTGCGCTGCCCGTAGAGGCCGGCGAAAAGCTCGAGGTTCTCGATGACGGTGAGGCGCTGATAGAGGCCCGGGTTCTCGGGCATGATCGCGATTCGCTGTCGGATTTCTGGACCGTTGGCCGAAGTCAGGGGAATGCCGGCGACGCTTGCAGAGCCCGATGTCGGTGCTATCAGCGTCCCCAGCGTCCGAACCGTGGTTGTCTTTCCCGCTCCGTTGGGTCCGAGGAAGCCGAACACCTCGCCGGGCGCGACCGTGAACGACACGTCCTGGAATGCGGTGCGCTCGCCGAAACGCTTGGTGAGGTGGTCGACCGTCAAGGCAGGAGGGCTATCGGATCGATCCTTTCCGAGGGTGGGCGATGTCATGTTGTCACTTTGATTCCCTTGAGTCCCGTCGTCACCCGAGCGTACAACGTTGTTCCTTGAACAGCTGAGTGTGCTCGCAGCACCCCGGCGCGCCGGCACTCCTGGGGACGAAGTGGTACTTCTAAGGCGTCGCCGACACCATGAGGACTCGAACATGCCTCTTCGATCCAGGGTAGCTGTCCGAAATGTACGAGCGATCGGCATCGATCCAGTAGCACAGGGAGGCGTGGCGCGCGAGGATGAACCTTGGGCCTGGGATGAGTCGCGCTGGCGCCGGTACGTCGAGCGGGTACGCGCCGGCCGAAGCCTGAAACCGCAGGCGTGGCCCGGCGGTGCCGAGGTTGCCGTGGCGATCTCGTTCGACTCCGACCACGAAACCATCCCGCTGCGCAATCGCGAGACGCATCCTGGCAAGCTGTCCCAGGGTGAATACGGCGCCCGAGTCGCAGTGCCGCGTATCCTCCGGCTGCTCGACCACCATCGGGTGCCCGCATCATTCTTCGTCCCAGCCGTGTCCGCGCTGCTCCATCCGGGCGAGATAGGGACGTGCGTCGCTGCCGGACACGAGATTGCGCTGCACGGCTGGATCCACGAGTGGAACGCGACGCTCGACCCTGACACCGAGCGCGACCTGCTCATGCGCAGCATCGACGTCATCGAGAGGCTCAGCGGATCGCGTCCCGTGGGCATCCGGACACCCTCCTGGGATTTCAGTGATCACACCCTCAACCTGATACGTGAGGTGCATCTCACCTACGACTCGTCGCTCATGGCCGACGATGAGCCCTACGAACTACTGGCCGATGGCGCGCCCACGGGTATCCTCGAGATCCCTGTTGAGTGGATCCGCGACGATGCCCCCTATCTCACCATGGACCGTCATACGGGCACGAGGCCGTACACGCCGCCACGCGAACTGCTGCGCATATGGCTCGACGAATTCGAGCAAGCGTATAGGGAACGCGGCCTCTTTCAACTCACGCTGCATCCTCACGTCATTGGCCACCGATCTCGCATCATCGTGCTCGAGCAATTGCTGGAACACATCGCCTCGATCAGCGGCGTGTTCTTCGCGCGGCACGATCAGGTTGCCGCGTACCTTGTCGGACTCGATTCCGAGGCGACAACGCGGGGGTCCGAGATGACGGGATCCGAGATAGCCGCGTCATAGCCGCGATTTACGCCAAGGCTACCAACGCAGGTCTGTCCCCTGCCCCCTCTGCCAGTTGTCCTGCTCATTCCATCCGAGGATGGTCGCTGCGATCAGGACGCCCGTGGCCGCAAGGGCCAAGAAGCACCCGGGTCCGAGGTACGGTTTGATGGCGTCACCCTCCGCACGGCCAATGTTGTCGAAGTACTCGCCGCAGACGCCCAGAAGGACAAGAAGGTTGATGAGAAGAAAGGCAAATCGGAGGAATCCTCCTGGGGGGGCACGGTAGAGACGCACGGCGAGACCGATCACGATCACCGCAATGATCAGCAGCCAGTTCGCCTGACGCAGGCCATCGACGATCATGTACGCGCCGGTGGCTGTGACCACCCCCACCCATTGCAAGGGCATCGAGCACGAGCACAGGACGGCAGCCGCGACGAGGCCGGCGACGGCGACGATCCGTGGCTGGTACGGTGCTGGCTGATATGCGGACAGGGGCCTCAGCGTCATAAGCCCAAAACCTCGCCCTCCGCGACATCGAAGCTGAGGCCCTGCACTGCGTGCGGGGTCGAAGTTGCTGGATCCCGATGCATAGAATGCTTGCGATGAGTGGATACGTTCACGGTATCGACGGCGGTGCCGCGTACGACTGGCGCGGAGCTCGCGTGGTCATCAAGGCTTCCGCCGAGGACACATTCGGGCAGCTCGGTGTCATGGAGAGCACGTATCCGCCCGGGCTCTCGGTCCCATCGCATCATCACCCTGGTGAGGACGAGATGCTTTACGTCCTCGTCGGCGAAATGCAGGGGTTCTGCGATGAGAGCCGATGGACGGCCACGGCGGGAAGCTTCGTGTTCGTGCCCAGAGACCGTCCCCACGGCTTCGTTGTGACCAGCGATGTTCCCGCCCGCGCGCTGGTCATCGTCGGGCCGCCGCGATTGGACAGTCAGATCGCGAAAAACGGTACCCTCATCCACCGCTAGCGCTCGGATGTCACTCGATTATGCGTTCGAGAAGAGGGGGACGTTGGCGCCGCTGGCGACGGTGAGCGGACTGTCCAGCAGGGCGACGATGATCGCAGCAACTTGATCAGGGACCAAGCCCGGTCGCAGCGACGGGTTCGCCCGGCGGAGCATGTCGGTGTCCACCGCTCCAGGGCTCAACGAGATGGCGCTGATGCCAAAGGGTTTCCCCTCGACGGCGATGCCCTCGGTGAGTCCGATGACACCGTTCTTCGACGCGTTGTACGCGGCCAGGCCTGGGAACTTGTCGGTCGCGTAGACGCCTGACAGCGAGGCGATATTCACGATACGTCCCTCGCCGACGTTGCGCATCATCGTGAACGCGGCGTGGCAACAGTTGAACACGCCAGTGAGGTTGACTCGGATCGTGCGCTCCCACGATGCGAGACTGATTTCGTCGAACGGCTCGCGCTCCAAGGTTGCGGCGGCGCACACCAGCGCAGTGGGTGGCCCGATGCCTGCCGCGACACTGAACAGCTTGTCGATCGCGCTGGCGTTGCCGACGTCGGTGGGCACGGCGGTCGCTTGACCGCCGGTGTCGCGAATCGACGAAACGGTTGCGTCGAGAGCGGCCGCGCCTCGCGCAGCGACGACGACATGCGCCCCCTCGCGGGCGATCGCCACCGCGGTGGCTCGACCAATGCCGCGGCTCGCGCCGGTGACCACGGCCACCCGACCGGCGAGCCAGTGTGCGCGCTCAGCCATGCGTTGTCGCGAGAGCCGACGTGAGGATGCCGCGGTAGACGCGCTCGTGGGCGTCCAGCACTGCCTCGATATCGAGGTGCACTTCCGCGTGTCTGCGGCAGCCGGTGCGGTCGAGCTCGGTGACTCGGCAGAGCGCCGAGGCCGCAGCATCAACATCTCCGGGAGCGACAAGGAAGCCGGTGACTCCGTCGATGATGATGTCCTGGAGCCCGCCGCGCCGGTAGGCGACGACCGGGGTGGAGCACGCTTGCGCCTCGGCGGCAACCAGGCCGAACGGCTCGTCCCAGCCCGCGGGGCAGAGCACTGCCGCGGCGCCGCCAATGACCCGCCAGAGCGCTGCCCTTTCGACCGCAGAATGGACGCTCACACCGGGCTGGCCGCCCGCGGCATGCACCTCTCGCTCTGCGTAGCCACCGTCATAGGCGTCGCCGTACAAGTCAATCGTCATGCCCGCGCGCCGCGCGATCGCGATGGCATCGACAGCGCCCTTCTCGGGGCTGAAGCGGCCGGCGAAGACTGCCCCCTGTCCGCGTGTCGCAGACCACGGGATCCGCTCGGTGGCGACGCCGACCCGAAGGACCGTGTCGATCTTCACGAATCGTCGCCATGCGTCAGCCTGCGCTCTCGAGACCGTGGCAACGACCGGTGGATGGTGCGCTCGTGACGCGTCGCGAAGCGCGTCGACGACGGAGCCCTCTGGCGGAAGGTGGAGGGTGTGGATTACCGGTGCCGCGATCCCTACCGCGCATCGAATCGCAGGCGCGTCGAATGCGTGGTTGTGCACGACGTCATAGGTCCGCCCACCGAGTGCGTCGAAGACTCGCGCGTATGCAGCCACGAACGGTGCCGGGTCGAGCGGTGGGGGGGCGCCGGCGCGGTAGAGGAACTCGTGCAAGGTGGACGAGTCGATGCCAACATCGACAACGCGAGCCCCTTCGACTTCTGATCCGGAGGCGGCGAAGACGTCGACCTCGTGGCCGCGTATAGCCAGGCCTGTGGCGAGGTCCGCAAGAAACGACTGAGCTCCGCCGCATTGGGGCTCACGAATCGGCGACACCAGCGACGCGATCATCGCGAGCCTCAACGTTCGTTCACCTTGAACGCGAGGTCACGGGGTGGATTGACGCCGATCACGTCGTAATCGACCCGGGCGTCGCCGCGAGCTCTGACTTCGCCGATGGCATGCGGGTAGAAGATCTCCGTCATCTCGATCGCCTCCGCGGCGTCGCGAAACTCCATCCACATGCTGCCCGGAAAGCTCAGATGGCTGAACCCATGCGCGCTCAGCCAGTCGAGATGATTCGGCCAGACCACAACGACCATCCCGCCGGGCGCGCAGATCCTCTCCATTTCGGCCAGGCCGGCGTCTCCGCCGTGGGCAGGGTCGCGCTCGAGCGTGGCGCAGGTCACCACCAGATCGGCCGAGGCATCAGGCACCGGCAGCGCGTCGAAGAAGCCATCGACGATGTCGACCATTCCCGCTGCCTGCGTGGACAGGGCCGCGGCGAGCCGTTCGCGCATCGGCCTCGCGGGTTCAACGGCCACGAGGTGCCCGCAGCGAGTCAGCAGGTGGGTGGTCAGACGCCCAGTGCCCGCTCCGACCTCCACCACTCGCTCGACGCATGGGAGCCACTCGACCACCGCGGGATGAAGACGTTCGGCTGCGACCAGCCGCTCCCAGAGTTCGGGTTCGAGCCGGTAGAGCAACTCGAAGGCAAGCGATCGGTCGATGGGTGCGTCGGAGGGCCCACACGGCAGGAATCTCGCTCGCTCCTCCGGCGAGAGGACGCGGATCTCCTCGGCGCCGTAGCGTCGCGTCAACTCGGTGGTTCGGCTCACGGGCTCCATCGATGTCAGTCGCTGCGGGTGCATTCAGCCCAGTTCTTCTCCGTCTCCCATACCCGCACCGCGTGCAGCGTGCCGCGCGTGATGTGCGGGCGCAGTCGCTCAAAGAACACCATGGCGAGGTTCTCGGCAGTGGGAATCCGCCCCGCGAGCCACGCCACGTCGGAGTTGAGGTTGTGGTGATCGACGTGCTGGATGATCTCGGCCTTGATGACATCGGCGAGCTGCTTGAGGTCGACGACGTAGCCCGACGCGTCGTCCATGTCGCCCGCGACGACCACCTCGAGCTGGTAGCGATGGCCGTGAAGGTTGACGCATTTGCCGTATAGGGAGCGGTTCTCCTCCGAGGAGAGACGTGGGTCGCACAGCTGGTGCGCGGCATCGAAGGATTCACGCCGGCAGACGCGGAGGACGGGACGGGCGGGGCTCATCGGCTCGTCAAGCGTGGCACGTCGGCCGCTTCAGGCACAAAGGCTGTGCAGGTCTGTCCTCTCATCTTCCAACGATGCCGGCGAAACGCCGAGGCGCTTGCCGACGAGGACCTTGGCTGCTGCGAGCTCGCCGCTCTCGTCCAACTCCGGATCCCCGCCGCGGTTCAGCCCCATCAC
>PLDZ01000203.1 GCA_003136295.1 Candidatus Dormiibacterota bacterium | reverse complement strand
TCTTCCATTGGTACGAAAATCCAGGGGAAACGCTCTAAGCGAGATCAAGATCCTGCGGGAGTAACTCAACGGTAGAGTGCAACCTTCCCAAGGTTGAAGTTGCGGGTTCGAGCCCCGTCTCCCGCTGGCCGGGCGTGCCTTCGTGGAGCTAGCAGAAAAGTCTTGCTTCACGGGCGCTCGAGAGGCATGCTGGCGTGATTGCCAGTAGCCCACGCGCGCACCGTCCCATCCGGCGTGATCACGACCGACATGCGATCAGCCACCGTCGTGCTCATAATGCTGCCTGGGGCAAACCGAGCGGGCTGGGATTGCAGTTGCTGTTGACGGCCATCTTGTAGATTCGAGGCACCCGAGCGCACACGTTTGCACTCGGTCCGAGGAAGCCGCATAGACGAGAGATCCAGCCGGATGCGCATGGTGACCCGCGCCTGAGCTCATCATGGTGGGCCATCCGCATCGGTCCTGCGGCCGAGGGCACCAAAGGCCTCGCCGCAGGCCCTCATCGGCTAACTCATCGTTCCATCCCGCGTGGGCACAGCGGCCCGACTTGGCGACCCCCATCGATAGCCTGGGAAACGGCGAGCACTATCCTGCCCGGCATGCCTTCAGTCCGTGCCAGACGATCGCCGAGCGCCGACGCCGAGCGCGCCAGCCGGAGCGCAGCCGTAGGCGGCCTGGGCCCGCTGCTGTGTTGGGCGGTGGTCTTTGCGGACATCGGTACGTCCGTGTACTACACGCCCGGCATTCTCTTCAGCCGGGTTGGAGTCCACGCCGCCCTCTTCGTGGCCCTCACCCTGATCGTCTTCGTCCTCTTGACGTTGAAATATGCGGAGGTTGCCATCCGCTATCCGGAAGGTGGCGGGGTGGTGACGGTCGGAGCGCAAGCGGTCCACCCCTGGGTAGGGCTGATCGGTGGCCTGTTCATCCTCGTTGACTACTTCCTCACGTCAGCACTCAGCGCGTTGTCTGGTCTGATCTACCTCAGCGTTTTCGCTCCGGGCCTGACGGGAGCAGTGACTCTGCTGACCGTCGTGGCTCTGCTCTTGCTGGCCGGGCTCAACTTGATGGGTGTCAACGCCGACGCCAAGGTGACCGCGGTGATCGCCGTTATCGCCCTCGGGAGCCAGCTGGCGGTGGTGGTCGCGGTCCTTGCTCACGCCGGCGTCGGCAGCGCGTTGGCGGCGGTACCCAAGACCCTGTCTGGACCGAGGATCGGCGGCATCGGACTGCTGACCGGCTACGCGGGGGCATTCCTGGCGTTCTCAGGGCTCGAGAGCATCTCGCAACTTGCGCCGGCAATGCGACGACCGCAGCGTCGAGTCGCGCCACGGGCGATGGTCATCGTTGTTCTCACCGTCGCCATCACCAGCCCGCTCCTCACACTCTGGTCGACGACGCTGCTCAATGCGGGCCACACCAACCCGAATCAGTTCATCTCAGCACTCGGTGGCTACGCCGCTGGTCCGCTGCTCCAGACCGAGGTCGCCGCGAGCGCGGGCCTGCTCCTGATCTTCGCCAGCAACACCGCGATCATCGGCTGCTACCACGTCTTTCTCGCTCTCTCGAAACTTCGCTTCCTGCCCGAGGTGTTGCAGCATCGCAACCGCTGGCGGAACACCCCCCAGTGGTCCGTCCTTGCCGCCGTCGCCATCCCAATCGCTGTCGTCGTCATCAGTCAAGGCAACGTTGGCCTACTCGGCGACATGTACGCGTTCGGGCTGCTGGGTGCCTTCAGCGTCACCTCTGTGTCACTCGACATCGTCCGCTGGCGCGAGCGCCGCGCGTTGCAGGGCCGACGGTACGTTCCCGGTGTCGAGCCGGCGGGGACCTCCACGCTGATGTTCAGCCTCGGTGTCATCACATCCGCTCTCGTGGTGACTGCATGGGTGACCAATCTGTTCGCGAAGCCCCTGGCTACGTTATTCGGCGGCTGCATCACCCTTGTCGGCCTTGCTGTGGCCTGGATCACCTATCGAGTTCGCCGGCGAGCCGGGCTGCCCGGCGTTGTGCCCGTGGTTCAGCGGCTCGACCAGCTCGCCAGGCTGCATCGAGCTGGGTGGCAGTCCCGGGAACCGGTCATGGTCCTGCTGCATGGGGAGGGCCAAGACCTCGAAGCGCTGGTCGAGAAGGGGATCGCTGAGGCGCACGGTGGACCCCTTGGCTTCGCCTTTATCGGCACCGTGGCCGCGCACGGGCCCGGGACTCGGATCCTGGAGATACTCGACCCCTACCTGAGCGACCAGCCCGCCCAGGATGCCTTCAGGGTGGTCCAGCGATTGTCTCGCGCCCGCCACGAGCCCCACCACCTCGTCTACACGCCGCTGCAGGACCGATCCAAGGCGACCGCGCAAGTTTGGATGGTCCTGAACCCACGAGAATTGATCGTCCTTCGAAGTGACGAAGTATCTCTGGCTAGCATCGTCTCGGGCACAGGCCGTCACACGGAGAACGGAGGGGTCGAGTTGACCATCCATTCAGCCGCGGCGAACTGAGCGGTTGAAGCTGGCGCCCGCGAACCTAACTGCGGGCGACGAGCGCGTGTCAACTCCCT
>PLDZ01000228.1 GCA_003136295.1 Candidatus Dormiibacterota bacterium | reverse complement strand
GAGCTGGTCATCGACAACGAGGAAGGCACCCTGCTGTCCGAGGACCCCGAGGTCTCGGTGAGCCGGCGCGTCGGCCGCGGGGACCGCGACACCGAGTTCCGGATCAACGGCGACCACGCCCGATTGCGCGACCTCGAGCGACTACTCGGGGGCACCGGCCTCACCCAGAACGGCTACGCGGTGGTGGTGCAGAACGATATCGACGGCATCATCGAGGCGACACCGGCTCAGCGCCGCACCCTGGTCGAGCAGGCCGCCGGCGTGCGCGCGTTGCGCGCGGCCTGCGAGGAGGCGTCGCACCGGCTGGACGGCGCCGATGCGATCGTTCGGCGGCTGTCCGATCTGCTCGAGGACGCATCGCCCCGGCTCGCCGAGCTGAGCGAGCAATCGGTTGCCGCCATCGAGCTGCGCTCCATGAGCGTGCGGCTCACCGAGCTGCGCGGCAGCCTGGCGCACGAGGAATGGCGTGCGGCCAGGGCCAGCCTCAAGCTCGCTCGGCGGCGCCTGGAGCACGCACTTGGACGCTGCGAGGCGGCCGCAGAGGCCGACGCCGCGTTCTCCCACCGGTCGGAAGCTGCACGCCGGCGCCTTGATGACGCGCGCGCCGCCCGCGACGCCTCCGCGCGGCGACTTGAGGAAGCTCGAATTCAGGTGGAGCGCGGTGAGGGTCTCCAGCGTCGATTTGCCGACCGGCTCCGCTCCGCGGTCGCGCAGCGCGGGGTCGCCGTCGCCGACATCGACGCGATCATCCCGGAGGTCGCAGCAGCCGCGGCATCGCTCGCCGACGTCGAGGGTGGCGACGAGCAGCGCACCTGGGACGTGCTCGAACGCGAGGCCGACCGGCTGCGCCTGGCGGCGACCGAGGCCGCTGCCGAAGCTGAGATCGAGGAGGAGCGGCTCGCCGCGGCTTCGGCGGCACTGGCAGGTGCCGACAGTGAGCGAGCGACCGCAGCCGCGGCGTTCGGTGCGGCGGTGGCGCGCGCCGAACTGGCCGCTACGGCCATCAACGCGCTGGTCATCGAATCCGACACCGCTGCGGCCCGCATCGTCGAAGTCAGGGCTGCCCTTGCGGTTCGGGTCAGCGAGGCGAACGACGCCGCAGCGCGGGCTCGCCTGGCGGCCGGCAAGGTGGGGGAAGCGCGGAGCGCCGTTGATACGGCCTGGGAGGCGGTCAACGCGGCCGACCATGCCGTCGCCGCCGCCGCCGCCGATGCGCGTCGTGCGCTGGCGACACTCGCCGAGGCCCGCGGACGGCTCAGCGGCAGCACCGCCGACGGTGGGGTCGCTCGTGCCGTGGCCGCCGGCACCCTGCAGGCTCGCCGCCTGGTCGACTGTGTGCACATCGCCGACGACACACTCGTCGGCGCCGTCGCGGCCGCGCTCGAGGAGAACCTCGGCGCGTGGCTCGTCGATGACCTCGCCGCCGCTGCCGCTCACCTTGATCGAGAAGGACCGCGCGAGCGTCTCCTCCGGGCCAACCTCGACCCGGTCACGAAAGCTCCGGCCCCCGAGCCCTACGTCCTCCTCTCCAGCGCCGTCGAGGCGACGCCTGCGGCGCGCGGGGCGGTGACCCACCTGCTTGGCGGTGCCTGGATCGTCCCGACGGTCGAATCCGCCGCGGACGCCTTCGCCCGGGGTGCGTCGGTCGCCGTGCTCCGCGACGGCACGGTGATCACGCCGTCCGGTCTCCGCGGCGGCCGCGCCGTCGACACCATCGCACTGGCGCGCGCCGAGCAAGCGGCGTCGGCCTCTGCAGAGCGCGCCGAACGTGCCGAGGCCTCTGCCGTTGTGGCGGCGGCCAATGCCCGCGATCGCCTCAACGACCTCGATCAGGCGCTCTCGATCGCAGTGGATGCAGATCGGGCCGCTCGGGCGGCAGAAGCGTCGGCCGACGCGCTGGCCGCGGGCGCCGAGCAGGGCCTCGACGCGGCAATGGCGCAGGCGGAGCGTGCAGCGGCGACCCTCATCACCCGACGAGCCGAAGCGAACGCGGCCATCGAGGCGCAGGCGGGCGCCGAGCATCAGCTGGCCGCAGCCGGCGAGCGTCACGCCGGGCTGGAGGCGGCCGCCGGCGCCACGGAAACCCACACCCGCCAGGTTCGCGCCGCAGCAGAGACCGCCCGGGCCGCGGCCGAGGAGGCGGAACTCGTGCTCTCCAGAGCCAAGGCCGAAGGGGCGCACATCGAGGAGCGGCGCGAAGCCGCAGGCCGCGCGCTCCAGGCTGCCCGCTCTCGCCTCGCGGCCGCCGAGACCCGGCGGCTCGCCGCAGAGGGTGAAGCGCTGGCGGCGATCGTGCACGGGCTCCACGGCCGAGGCGAGGCTGCACGCGCTGTGCTCGAACTATCGACGGCCCAGCAGGATCATGACGTCGTCGTGCTGCCGATCCCCGAGCTCGAGCTCGGCGTGCATGCGCTCGAGACCGAGCACGCCGAGGTCGCCGTGGCGGTGGCCCGAGCCGCCGACGAGCTTCAGGCCGCCGAGCAGGACGTCGCCGGTTGCGAAGCCGCGGTGGCCGAGCACGCGGACGCGGTTCGCGACCTGAGCGACGACGATGCCACCGAGCTCGACCCGACAGACGCCGAGCGCGCCGAGCGCGAGATCGTCCGCCTCGAGCGCCGGATTGCCGCGCTCGGCGCCGTCAACGCCCTCGCGCCCGAGCAGCATGAGGCGCTCAACGCGCGCGTGATCACGATCGCCGCGCAGCGTGATGACCTCGCCCGAGCCGGCTCCTCACTACGGGCCATGGCCCGCCAGCTGGAACGCGAGATCGAGCAGCGATTCGACACCGTGTTCGGGGCGGTGTCGTTCCATTTCCAGGAGCTCTACGCGGAGCTGTTCCCGGGGGGCAGGGCGACACTCCGCCTCGAGGAGCCCGAGCCGGTGACGCTCGATATCGACGACACGACATCAGCCCCTGCTGAGCGTCGGCCCGGGGTGGAGATCCTCGCCCAACCGCCCGGCAAACGTCAGACTCCGCTGCGCCTGCTCAGCGGCGGCGAACGAGCACTCACCGCCCTGGCCGTGGTGCTGGCCCTCCAGCAGGTGAATCCCAGCCCGTTCTACGTCTTCGATGAGGTCGACGCCGCTCTCGACGACAGCAACGTGCTCCGCTTCACCAGGCTGCTCCGCCGCCTCGGCGCCGGCCAGCAGTTCCTCGTGGTGACTCATAACCACATCACCATGGCTGCCGCCGATGCGCTCTGGGGTGTGACCATCGACTCGGACGGCACGAGCTCGGTCATCGGCGTGCGGTTCGATGAGGCGAAGGCGACCGCGACATCGACGCCCGCACTGACCCGGGTGGCGGGGTGACGGGGGCGATTCCGGGGCGACACGATGCCTGACGAGGTGGTCGCACCGGTACGGAGGAGCGCCTGGTGGCGACGGGTCTCCAGCCGAATGGACAAGGCGTCGAACGCGCTGCGCGCGGAGATGCAGGGGCTCGCGGCTCCAGGACGCAAGCTCGATGACGCCTTTTACGACGAACTCACCGAGGTGCTCATCGCCGCCGATTGCGGCATTGAGCTCGCCGAGCGGCTCGCGACCGCGCTCCGCCACCGCGCCCGTCGCGAGAAACTCGACGACGGCGCTGCGGCGATCGCCGCGCTNNACCATCGGCAAGCTCGCGTACCGGCTGCAGGAGGAGGGCCGATCCTCGCTGATCGCCGCCGCCGACACGTATCGGGCCGCCGCGATCGACCAGATGCGCGTCTGGGCGGATCGCGCGGGCACCGATCTGGTGGCGCACCAGCCGGGCGCCGACCCCGGGGCGGTCGTGTTCGACGCGATCCAGGCTGCCCAGGCTCGGCGTGCCGACGTGGTGCTTGTCGACACGGCGGGACGGCTGCACACCAAGGTGAACCTCATGGCGGAGCTGGGCAAGATCCGCCGCGTGGTGGAACGCCTGATCCCCGAAGGGCCCCAGGAAGTGCTCCTGGTCGTCGACGCGACGACGGGCATGAACGCGATGCGGCAGGCGCTCGCCTTTCACGAGACCGCCGGTCTGACCGGGCTGGTGATCACCAAGCTCGACGGCAGCGCACGAGGTGGGACGCTGCTCGCGGTGGAGGAGCAGCTGAAGGTTCCGGTCAAGCTCGTCGGCCTCGGCGAGGGTCTTGACGATCTCAATGTCTTCGACCCCGCCGCCTACCTGGACGCGCTCTTCGGCTCCAGCTCTTGACATGGTGGTGAGTACTCACTACCATACCGGCACATGACCCCAACAGCCACCACCGAACGTCTCACCGCTCCCGAGCGCCGCGAGCAGATCCTCGAGGCTACCGTGACCGTGTTCGCGGAACGCGGCTATGAGGGTGCCTCGACCGACGTGATCGCGCGGATGGCCGGCATCTCGCAGCCATATCTGTTTCGCCTCTTCGGCACAAAGCGCGAGTTGATCATCGCCACCGTGAAGCGCTGCTTCGAGGACACGGAGTCGCTCTTTCGCAACGCCGCGCGCGGCCACACGGGTGAGCAGGCGCTCGCNNCAGTTGCAGTCGTACTCCGCGTGCGACGACCCCGCGATTCGAGCCGTCGTTGCCGAGGGATTCGGCGAGCTGGTGCGCCTGGCCGAGCGTCTCACCGGTCTCGACTCTGCGCGGTTGAGCTCGTTCTTCGCCCAGGGGATGCTGCTCAACGTCCTGGCGATGATGGGCCAGATGGCGGAGCCACAGGCGTGGGCAATGCGGCTGATCGAGGGATGCGCGATGAACGCGAAGCTGGGCATGTAGCCCCGCGATTTTTTTTGACCCTCAAAGTGAGTGAGTAATCACTAGAAGCATTCAGAACATCGACAGGCAAAGGAGGTACGGCATCATGGCTCGACGGTCCCAGGTCATCTGGACATTCGCGATCACCTCGCTCGCGTTGTTCATGGTCACCCTCGACAACCTGGTTGTGACCACGGCACTGCCCGTGATCCGGCACGACCTCAACGCGAACCTGCAGCAACTCGAGTGGACGATCAACGCGTACACGCTGNNCGTTCGCCGTCCTCCTGCTCACCGGTGCCGCGCTCGGTGATCGGTTCGGCAGGCGCCGCATCTTCTCGATCGGCCTTGCAATCTTCACGCTCGGTTCGGCTGCGTCCGCGCTCGCGCAGAGCCCGACCATGCTCATCGTCGCGCGGGCCGTCCAGGGTGCCGGGGCTGCGATGGTGACACCTTTGACCCTAACCATCCTGAGCGCCGCCGTCCCGGCGAACCGTCGCGGGGTCGCACTCGGCGCGTGGGGAGGCATCGGCGGCCTCGCGGTTGCGGTCGGACCGATCGTCGGGGGCGCCATCGTCCAGGGCATCTCGTGGCACTGGATCTTCTGGGTGAACGTGCCGATCGGCCTGTTGCTCGCGCCGCTCGCGCGGATCCGGCTGAGTGAGACGCGCGGCGCCGACAGCCACCTCGACCTGGGCGGGCTCGTGATCGCCAGCGGCGGACTCTTCGCGATCGTCTGGGGGCTGGTTCGCGCCAACCAGCAGGGATGGACGAGCCCGGAGATCCTCGGGACCCTCGCCGGCGGCGTCGCGCTCGTGGTGGTGTTCGTCCTCTACGAGCTCCGCTCCCGCGCGCCGATGCTCCCGATCCGCTACTTCGACAACAGGACGTTCAGTGGCGCCAACCTCGCCTCGCTGTTCATGTTCTTCGGCATGTTCGGCAGCGTGTTCCTGCTCGCGCAGTTCTTCCAGACCGTGCAGGGACTCTCGCCGCTGAATGCGGGATTGCGGATCCTTCCCTGGACGGCAATGCCGATTCTCGTGGCGCCGACCGCGGGTGCGCTCTCGGACCGCATCAACGGCCGCACGCTGATGGCGATCGGCCTCGCGCTCCAGGCCACAGGGCTGATCTGGATCGGCCTGGTCGTCACCCCGACGGTGCCGTACTCGGCGTTCATCGTGCCCTTCATCCTCAGTGGCGTCGGCATGGGCATGTTCTTCGCACCGGTGGCGAATGTCGTGCTCAGCTCGGTGAGCGCGCGTGAGGAAGGCAAGGCGTCCGGGGCGAACAACGCCATTCGCGAACTCGGCGGCGTCCTTGGCGTCACGGTGCTCGCGTCGATCTTCGCCCACTGGGGCGGGTACACCTCCGGCTCCACCTTCGTCGCAGGCCTGGCGCCGGCGGTCATCGTCGGTGGGGTCGTGGTTGCGGCGGGAGCTGTCGCGGCAGCGTGGATCCCCGCCCGCAAGCGGGCGGAGACGGCGACCCGGATCGGGGAGGCTGCAGCCGCGTAAGCGAGTGCGGGTCAGGAGCCGGCGGCCGGACGCGCTGTGGTCATGCGCCACGCGTGCGGTCGCCGGCTTCGCCGCGTCCAGGCTGCTGATTCGCTCAGATCCGGTAGGATGTCAAGGCCTTGCCCTTGACAGATCGATCAACCGACCCGCGGCCGCTCTCCTCGCGTGTCTGGCAGGAGCGGCTCCTCGACGTCTACGGCGCCATGCTCACCGAGCACCAGCGGGACGCGTGCCGTCTGCACCTCCACGAGGACTGGTCGTTCACCGAGCTTGCCGAGCACTTCGCGTGCACCCGCAGTGGCGCCCACGACCTGGTGCGCCGGGCGCTGGCGCAGCTCGAGCACTTTGAGGCGAGACTTGGCCACGCGGCCGAGCTCGACCGCCGTGATCGCATCGAGGCCGGACTGCGCGCCCGTCTGGCCACCACGCCGGTGAGTGCCTGACGGTGTTCGAAGCACTCAGCGATCGGCTCGCCACGGCCCTCCGCCGCTTCTCCGGGCGCGGCCGTCTGACCAAGGAGGACGTCGAGGTCGGCCTTCGTGAGGTACGCGTGGCCCTGCTCGAGGCTGACGTCAACTTCCGCGTTGCCCGTGCCTTCGTCGATCGCATTCGAGAGCGCGCCGTCGGCAGTGACGTGCTCGAGTCGCTGACCCCCGGACAGCAGATCATCAAGATCGTCAACGACGAACTGGTCGCGCTGCTGGGTGGTGAGCAACGCAAGATCCAGTACCAGTCGCATCCGCCGACCGTGATCATGCTGGTCGGCCTCCAGGGCTCCGGCAAGACCACCACCGCGGCCAAGCTCGGCGTCGCCATCCGTCGCGACGGGCACCGCCCCATGCTGGTCGCGGCCGACATCACGCGCCCGGCGGCGGTTCAGCAGCTCCAGAAGCTCGGGCTCGACAACCAGATCCCGGTGACGGTTCCCGACGCCAAGTCGAAGGTCGCGCAGCTCTGCGCGCGCGGGGTTGCGGAAGCCACGCGGCTCAACTGCGACGTGGTGATCCTCGACACCGCCGGCCGGCTCCAGATCGACGAGCCGTTGCTGGAAGAGCTGCGCGACATCCGCAAGGCGACGACCGTGCACGAAGTCATCCTCGCCGTCGACGCAATGACCGGCCAGGAGGCGGTGAACGTTGCCAAGGGGTTCGACGACGCCATCCACGTCGACGGCGTGATCCTCACCAAGCTCGACGGCGACGCACGCGGCGGTGCCGCATTGTCGATGCGCGAGACGATCGGCAAACCGATCATGTACTGCGGCATCGGGGAGAAAGTCTCCGACCTCGAGCCCTTCGCTCCCGACCGGATGGCGTCGCGGATTCTCGGCATGGGCGACGTCCTGACCCTGGTGGAGCGCGCTCAGGAGCAGTTCGACCAGAAGAACGCCGAGGAGATGGTCGAACGTTCCTTCGCCGGCCGCCTCACCATGGACGACTGGCTCGCGCAGCTGCGACAGCTGCGCGGAATGGGCTCGCTCGAAGGCGTCCTCGGGATGCTGCCGGGCGGCCGCAAGCTCGTGCAGCAGGCCGGCGCGGCGATGCCCTCGGAGCAGGATCTCGGCCGCATGGAGGCGATCGTCCTCTCCATGACCCTGCAGGAGCGCCGTCACCCCGAGCTCATCAAGGGCTCACGTCGCAAGCGCATCGCTGCGGGCAGCGGGACGACGATCGCCGACGTCAATCGGCTGCTCAAAGGTTTCGAACAGATGCAGGGCATGTTCAAGAGCCTCGGCGGCAAGGGCACCAAGGGTGTCCGCGGCAAGGCTCGCATGCTCAGGCAGCTCAAGAACATCGATCCAACACAACTCGGTCAAGCAGGTTTCTGAAAGGAGCACGACATTGGTCAAGATCAGGTTGAAGCGAATGGGCACCACCAAACGCCCGGTGTACCGGCTGGTGGTCGCGGATTCGCGCAGCCCACGCGACGGCAGGTTCATCGAGTCGATCGGCTTCTACGATCCGCTCCCCAATCCGGCGGTGGTGAGCATCGACGCCGATCGGGTGCAACTCTGGTTGCGCCGCGGTGCGCGCCCGAGCGACAGCGCGCGCCAACTCCTCGTCAAGGAAGGCATCCTCGCCGCGCGTCCCTTCAAGATCACCCCCCGAGCCGAAACCCCCGAGCCAACACCAGCCGCCCCAGTGGCAGTTGCAGCCAAAGTTGACACAGACACCGACGTCACCGCCGACGTCGCAACTGACACCCCCGCCGCTAATGAGCCTGCGAATGAAGGGCCCTCCGCGGAATCGGTCGAATCGGCACCAGACGAGGCGGGTGGCGCCGCGGGAGAGGCCCCTGCGACGACAGGACCCGCCGCCGCAGAAGAGCCGTCCGAATGACCGACTACGCGGATCTGACCCGATTCATCGCCGAAAGAATCGTCGCGAATCCTTCCGCGGTCACCGTGGACTCGCGTCCACGGGGTCGGAGCACCATCGTCACCCTGCACGTTGCTGAGGAGGACATGGGCAAGCTCATCGGCAAGACCGGTCGGAACATCGAAGCGGTCCGCGCCGTGGTTCGCGCCGCGGGCCTGCGCCATCATCAGCGCGTGCAGGTGGAGTTGAAAGACCTGCGGTGA
>PLDZ01000281.1 GCA_003136295.1 Candidatus Dormiibacterota bacterium | reverse complement strand
CCCAGATCCACGCTGCCGCCCTTGCGTGCCGAGGAACTCGTCCAACGGCCCTTCGTCAACTCCAAAGCTGTCAGTGGCGTAGATGATGAGCAATAAACCACGTAGGGATCGTGCTGTTGATCCAGACGAGGTCGCCGTCTCGAAAGATGCTCTGGCTCCTCATTTGTCGTTCGCCAAAGAAGGGCAGGAACATCGGAATGACTTCGCGCTTGACTAGCCTGATGAGATCGTCGACGACACCGAGGACGCCGCGCCCAGACGCTGGTCCACCCTCGCCGAAGACTACTTGCACGGCAATCTTCAGGTGTGGGTCTACTTCGAGTTGGGCGTCTGGATAGCTGAAAGTCACGCATGGCTTGCCGTGTTCGAGAGGCTTAGTGCTCACCCTCGTCACCCTTCCCCTGTCCTTGGCGCCTGTGGGGCGGCCCCCGGCGATGAGTTGCATCGTGGCGCCTCTCGCGGCCCCCGCGACGACGAGCATGGCGCGGTGCTTGTCTCGGATGTCCAACTCGTGAAGAAGGGCTAGCCGTCGTCCAATCGGCGTTCGGTTGTACGGCTGTATTCGGTTGAGCACCTTCCTGATGTCGGGTCGCATGTTGACGTTGAGACATGGCTTCTTCGTCCCGTTCTTCCCGATGCAATACCGCCGTTTGAAAATGGGAAAGAAAGCCTTATCCGAATAGTCCCCTTGCAGCCGGGCGAGCTGACAGGCGAGGTGATCGAGGGAGCTTCGCAGATTGTGGATGCAGTCCCCGAGCACTCCGGCGAGCGAGTCGGGAATCGCTGGGGGGTCGACGGCGTAGTAGACGTGTTGAAGGCCCTGGCGCTTGATCTTGGGAATGAAGGTGTTGAGGTGACCGTCCGAGACACTCTACAACAGCCCGTCCAAAGTCTCGCGGTGACACTCTGCCCACCACACTTTGAGATCCGTGGAGTGGAGATCGGTCGGCTTCGGCAAGTTCACGCTACGACGTCGTAGGTGGATGCTTTGCCCGTTCCTTCTCTGCGCGGAGCCGAGCGTCAAGTTCCGCCTTATCCATCGCCAGGATCTGCCGCATGCTCTGTTCGAACCGACGTTGCCTTTCCTCTGGGGACGGTGGATCGAGACCGCCGCCGCCGCGCCTTTTCACCATGCCGGACTAGGGCCTGCCACATGAGCATCGTACTCAGCTTCGAGATGTTTCGCTTCTCGACGCATGCCGATTCGAGTGCGAGGCAGCCAACGTCGCACGGGGAGCGCGGCGAGGACGGTCTTCCCCGGCATGAAACTGCCCGGCATTGCGCCGCCACCGAAGTACACCGTCTCAGTGAGCAGCCACCCGTGCGCGTGCATCAGACGCGCCCAGCGCAGCCCCGGATGCATCTGATTGCGCTTCGTGCCGATGTCGCCAAGGGCGTACAGCCAGCCGAGAACTTCGGTGAGTTCGGCAAAAATTGAGCCTGTCTGAGCCTCAAGGCGGGCAAGCGCAGCAAGGCAGGCCGCTACAGACAACTCGCGAATCTCGGAACGCGTCAGCGTCGCGCTCATGCCGCCGACGCACGAGGAAGTTGCCGTAAGGCCGGGTTCGCTTCTGGGACGCTCGTGAGCCACACGGGCAGCGTAGCCCGCCTCAGGAGGGCGGCGAGCCTTTGGTCGGCCCTTCTCGTTCTACTCGGAGCCTGTCGATGAAGAGAGATTGGAGGGAGTGGCCGACAGTCCCGCGCTCGTCATACAGGCGGCTGTAGGCCACCCCCGTGCCACGCGCATCCACATCCGTACGGGCATCAAGCCCGATCCACTCTCCCTCTGGCAGTCTGTGGATAGCCACGGTGAGATCGGTGTTGATGAACAGGAACTGCCCCCACGGCAGCGCAGACGAGACTCCGTTGCCGAAATCGGCCGCGGCGAGTACGCGTTGAAGCGGTGTCGGCGTCTGACCCGCGATCAACGGGATCGTGAGACGCATCCACACGGTCGCAGGACCCGGCTCGATGAACGAGCCACGCGCGTAGCGCATCTCGACGCCGGTGCGATGAAATGCGGGATCGTCACTCTCGGGGACGTGCGCGATTGACTCGGCCGGCCCCGCGAACGGCACCTCGAGCGGAAGTTGCTCGCCGAGGTCGAGATCCGCGATGCGCATGCGCCACGCCGTCGCACGGCAGAGCTCCGTGTTGCCGTCGGTGAGCGTTGCGGTCACCAGCTGGACGCGGCGGCCCTCGCGCTCGATTCGCGCTGAAACCTCCACCGGTCGCAGCGGGACCGGCCGGAAGATTTCGACTGTGGTACGGACAACCGCCATCGGCGCCTCGGTCGGAAGCGCCTCCATCACACTGGCCATCAGCGCTGCCGGCGGTCCGCCGTGCATGGCGGTGCGGTCCCACGGTCCTCGCGCGTGCTCGCTTGGCAGGTAGCCGCGTTTGTGGGCGGTGAACAGCGCTTCCTCCATGACGGCATGGTGCATGAAGTCCGCTCGCGAGCGGAGCCGCACTCGGGCGGCCTGCTACGCTCCAGCGCAGTGGCTGTAAGGCGCACGACCATAGCGGCACGGGGCATGCGCTTCGACGCGCTCACCGCGGGTCCTGCAGACGGTGAGCTCGTTCTCCTGCTTCACGGGTTTCCCCAGACCGGGACGTGCTGGCACGACGCACTGAACGCCCTCGCCGATGCGGGCTATCGAGCTGTCGCCCCCAATCAGCGTGGGTACTCCGAGGGCGCTCGTCCCGAGGGGGTCGAGGCATACCGTGTCACCGAGCTTTCCGCGGATGTCCTGGCCATCGCCGCGACACTCGGCAGAGACCGCTTCCACCTTGCCGGACACGACTGGGGTGGCAGCGTCGCGTGGGCTGTTGCCGGCGATCATCCTCAAGCGGTGGCGTCGCTCACCGCTGTGTCGACTCCCCACACGGCGGCATTGCGGCAGGCGCTCCGGGGACCGCAACAGCGAGTGCGGATGGCGTACATCCCCGTCCTCCGTCTGCCGTTGATTCCCGAATCACTGATCGACGCCGCGGGCGGGATCGTCGCCGAGTCGCTGCTGACGGCGACAGGTCTCAGCCCAGCCCACGCGCACCGCGATGTCGTGGCGCTCCGCAAGCTCGGACCGACCGGCGCTCTCAACTGGTACCGCGCGCTCGGCACCGAGCGAGGGCATTCAGCTCCGGTCGCTGTTCCGGTGTTGCACGTGTGGGGCGACCACGACCCCGTCTTCACGCGAGAGGCGACCGAGCTCTCCGCGGACCACTGCACCGGCGAGTACCACCTGCTCGAGCTCCAGGGCGGCTCGCACTGGATCCCCGACGAACACTGGGCTGACGTCGCCGACGTCTTCCTCGAACATCTCGCGGCGAATCCGATCAACGCCGGCCGCTGAGGCCGGTCGATGGGCGGCATCGAGGTCACCGGGATCGAGCAGAGGCGTTCCTGGGAGTCCGTGGGGCTGCCCGACGTCGAGCGGGTGCGGCCCGGGCTCTGGTCGATTCCCGTGCCACTGCCGAATAACCCGCTGCGCTATGTCCTCGTGTACCTGCTCGAGTTGAAGAGCGGGGCCGCGGTCATCGACACCGGCTGGAGCACCGAGGAGGCCTGGAGCGCGCTCGTCGCCGGCATGGCGGTGGCCGGATACACCCCGGCGGACGTGCAGGCGATCCTCATCACCCACATCCACCCCGATCACTACGGGCTGGCCGGCCGGTTGCGCGAGGCCTCCGGTGCCTGGGTCGCGCTCCATCCGGCGGACGCCGCCCTGATCCCGGCTCGCTACGGCCTCGGCATGGATCGTCTGCTCGAGAACATGGACGCGCTGCTTGTGGATGCCGGAGTTCCCGACGACATCCGCGCGGAGCTGACCGGCGCATCGATGGGCATACGCGAGTTCGTCGCGGCCGCCGAACCCGATGTGCTTCTGGAGGATGGCGCCACCGTGCCCCTTCCCGGGTGGGACGTCGTGACCCTGCACACGCCCGGCCATTCGCCCGGTCACGTCTGCTTTCACGATCGCGCGGGCCGCCTCCTCTTCAGCGGCGACCACGTGCTGCCACGGATCAGCCCGAGCGTCGCAATGCACGTGCAGCAGCCGGTGAATCCGCTCGCAGATTTTCTTGACGCGCTGCGCGGCGTGCGCGACCTCGATATCGACGAAGTCCTGCCCGCGCATGAATGGCGGTTCCGGGGCCTCGATGCGCGCGTGGATGAGCTCCTCGGCCATCACCAGCACCGGCTTGACGAGACCCATGCGGCGATCAGCGCAGCGCCGGGACTCAATTGCTGGGAGACCACGCTGCGGCTCCGCTGGTCACGGGACTGGTCGCAGATCGTCGGCTACATGCGGCGTGCGGCCGTGGGCGAAACGCTCGCGCACCTGGTGCTCCTCGAGAGCTCGGGGCGGGTGCGCCGCGAGGGCGCGCGCCCGGTGCGCTGGTTTCCAGCGGGCGATATCTCAGATCGCTGATCTGGCCCGGCCGGCAGCCCCCGACCAGGTCACGCTGACGACGGCGGCGAGGATCGCCACGCCGACGAGCAGGTCGGCGACGGAGGTGAAGCCCCGCCCCGAGGCGAATACGAGCGACGTCAGGGCGACTCCGAGGGCGGTGCCGAGCCCACGCGCCATGTTGAGCAGCCCTCCGGCAGTTCCGGCGCGATGCGGCGGCGCCGCGAACATGGTCGCCGCATTGTTGGCGGCAACAAAGAGGCCCAGCCCGGCACCCGCCACCACCAGGGCAACCACCGTGACGTCCGTTCGGGTCGCGGATATCGCCAGCAACGCCATCCCTACCGCCGTCAGGAGCATGCCCGCGCCGGTCGGCACCCGCGGGCCGATCCGGTCGCGCATCGCTCCGCCGAGCGGCGCCGCCACCGCCAGGGATACGGGGAGGGCGCTGAGCTCGAGCCCCACCGTGGCGGGACCGACGTGGAGCGACTTCTCGAGAAAGAAGGGGACCGCGACGAGGCAGCCGAAGAGGACCACAGAGGACAGCAGCGCGGCGATGACGCCGGCCACGAAGGTCGGAATCCGGAGGAGGGTCGCATCCACCACGGACCCCGGGGCGCGCCGCTGCCGAGCCACGGCGCCGAGGACGAGGATGGCGCCAAGACCGATGAGCGCGGGCTCGATCCATCTGGGCGTCCCCGACTTCGCCGCGAATGACAGGGCCGCGAGCAGGGCCGCCGGGATGGCCGCGAGCAGCAGGGTCCCGGCAGGGTCGATCCGGCTCCCGGGGTCGTGGTGCGTGCTCCTCGGGAGGAACAACCAGCCGAGCGCCAGCCCGATCAGGCCGATCGGGATGTTGACCAGGAAGATGAGACGCCAGCCTCCGAGCGCTGTCAGCGCACCGCCGAGGGCCGGGCCGACGCTGAGCCCGACCGCCTGAGCAGCGCCCTGCACACCGAGGCCGGTGCCCAGCCGGGACGCCGGCAGGACGTCGCGGATGAGCGCGTAGGAGTTCGCTTGCAGCATCACCGCGCCGATCGCCTGGACGAGCCGCGCGAGCACCAGGAGGCCAAGCGAGGGCGCGAGCGCACAGGCGGCGGAACCGGCGACGAAGATGCCGAAACCGTAGGTGTAGAGGAGCTTGCGGCCGACCCGATCCGCCACCTTGCCGACTGCGGCGACGCTTCCCGCGAGAACGAGCACGTAGATGAGCACGACCCATTCGACACCGGCAATCGATGCGTGTAGGTTGGTGCGGATGACTGGAAGCGCGGTGGTGACAATGCTCGCGTCGAGCTGACCCATGAAGGCGCCGACGCAGACCGTCGCCACCGCGAGCCACGGCGCAGCGGGCAGGGCTCGGATGCGAGCCGGCCGGCGCGGCTCGGTGAGCATCCTTCGAGAGACGCGGCGCGGCGCCTCGGGGTCAGACACGCGAGTTGGGTCCTCCCCGCTCACCGCCCGCCTGTGCGACCGCCATGAGCACATCATCCAGCACCGCCGAGCTCTCAGCGGCCGGGGTCGGCGGCACATGTTTCCACCCGGTGACGGAACGATGGTCGCCGAGATCAAATCGGCCCCGCGCTCGATACTGCGATCACGCACCTGTCCACGCGCCCGGGAGGCCGCAACCGTTGACCCAGCAGCGCATCCTTCTCGCTGACGACGAACCGCGCCTGCTGCACGTCGTCGGGCTGTATCTCAGCATGGAAGGATTCGAGGTCAGAGAGGCTTCGGATGGCACCGAGGCGATATCGATGCTCGAGACCGAACAGTTCGACCTGGCCATCCTCGACGTGATGATGCCCGGGATCGACGGTATCGAAGTATGCCGCCACATCCGCTCGCAACCTGGCACGCAGTCGATGCCGGTGCTCGTGTTCACATCGCTCTCATCCGACAAGGATGTGGAGCGCGCACGGCTCGCCGGCGCGAATCATCTGATCACCAAGCCGTTCAGCCTTCCGGGCCTGGGCGCCGTTGTCCGGTCGTGCTTCGAGGATGCCCCCGCCCTCACCGGGTGATCGCCTCAGGCGATCGCTCTGCTGAAGCGCCGGGCGCCGATCAGGACCCCGACCACCGCCAGGGCGGCCATGATCGCGAGCCCCTTGAAGACGTCCGGGTCCGCACCGTGTCCGTTGAAGACGTCACGAGCGGCGGTGACCGCGTAGGAGAGTGGATTCGCCTGCGCAATGTGCTGCAACCACTGTGGTGCGAGCTGGAGCGGCAGGAGGACACCGCTGAGCAGGAGCAGCGGCAGCGAGAGCGTGAAGATGAGTGGCGCGTACGAGTCCTCGCTCTTCAGCGCCAGCGCCGCGGCGTACGCGAGCGATGACATGCCGAGGCCGATCAGCGCGACCAGTCCGAGCATGACGAACACGCCGGACACCGTCGGTTGCAGACCGAAGGGAATCGCGAGCAGCAGCAGGATGAGCGACTGTACGACCAGGGTGAGGATGTCGCGCAGCGCGCGTCCGAGGAGAAGCGCGAAGCGGCTCACCGGCGTGACCCTGAAGCGCTCGATCACGCCGGCGCGCAACTCCGCGATCAAACCGAAGCCGACGCCGCTCGCGCCGAAGAGTCCAAGCTGGATGAGCAGCCCGGGCACGAAGACGTTGTACGCGCCACCGGACGGGAACCCGGGCGTCTCGGTCAGCGACTTGAGCAGCGGCGCGAAGAGCACGAGGTAGAGCACCGGCTGGAGCACGCCGATGGCCACCCACGCCGGGTTGCGCAGGAACACGAAGAGATATCGCTGGAACATCAGCCACGTGTCTTTGAGCAGCTTCATGTCAATTCCCTCCTACGCCGCGTCGCGCAGCGAACGCCCGGTCTGACGCAGGAACACGTCGTCGAGGCTTGGACGATTCAGCGACAGTGAGGTGAGCACGATGCCATCGGCGTCGAGCACACGGATGATCTGCGGCATCGCTGTCTCACCCCTGTCGACGTAAAGGCGAACCAGGCCGTCGCCGGCGGTCGCCTCGCGGACGAACGACTCACCGCGCATGAGCTGGAGCACGCGGTCACTCGCGTTGTCGGCGCCGACCACCACCACGTCGCCGGCGACCTGCCGCTTCAACGCGTCGGGCGTCCCCAGGGCGACGATCTTGCCGTGGTCGATGATGGCGATGCGGTCGCAGAGCGCGTCGGCCTCCTCGAGGTAGTGCGTGGTGAGGAAGACGGTCGTTCCGGTGTCGCGCAGCTTGCGCACTTCGTCCCACATCCGCGCTCTGCTCTGCGGATCGAGCCCCGTTGTCGGCTCGTCGAGGAAGAGCAGCTGGGGCAGGTGCATGAGGCCGATGCCGATGTCGAGGCGGCGCTTCTGGCCGCCCGAGAAGGTTCGGGTCGGTCGGTCGGCGCAATCGGAGAGCTCGAGCGCGGTGATGAGCTCGGCGGCGCGCTGCTGNNCCGTTGGGGCCGAGGAAGCCGAAGATCTCGCCCTTCTTGACGTCGAGGTCGACCCCGGCCACTGCTTCCACCGCGCCCTTGCGCGATTTGAATGTCTTGCGAAGATCATGGGTCTCGATCAAGGCGTCTCCTCCCCGGTGGTGGTGGGCGCTGCGTGGCCGTGTCGTGCCGGACGGAGCAGCTTGGCGAGATGGTCTTCGCGATGACGGTTGCGACGTTC
>PLDZ01000014.1:220-6135 GCA_003136295.1 Candidatus Dormiibacterota bacterium | reverse complement strand
TGACCCAAGCGTGCGATCCTCTCGATCGACCCGCTCGGGAAGCCTGACCCATACTCGCCCCGCGCACGTGCCCGCTCCGAAGCGGCCAAGCGCCGGGTGGAGCGCCAAGTAGCTCCCGCCGCCACTGCGATTCCGGCGACAAAGGGTCCGAGCACAAGGGCCGCCTCGGCCCATCGCGCCGCGGGCTTGTTGAGCACTCCGGCGCCAGCCATGTGTGGGTCGACGTAGACGACCACTGGAATTTGTGGGTCGTTCGCCGGCCGGTCGTGAGCGTCGAATGAAAAATGTACGCCCGCGTACGAGTAGGACACGATGCTGCCAACTTCGGTCCCGGCCACCGCCTTGCCTGTCCAGAGCACCAGGTCCGGCGATTCGAGCTCCGCTATGGCAAAGAGGAGGCCGATAGCAAAGAGCAGCGCCGAGACGATCCTCGCCCATCCCGGGATCCTTCCGATCATCGCCTTCCGATTGTAGTCGCCGACAGTCGCCCCGACTTTGCAATTCAGCTGAAGTCTCGAGGGGTCGTCTCACCTATCGATAAAACAGAACCCCCTTCGCTGCGCTAGACTTTGCCAAGGTTGGGATGAGAACCGGGGGGCTCCATGCGCACAACTGGACGATATGCGTCCGAAATCAGCCTCGTTACGGCGCTGTGAGGTCATGGGCACCTCGCCAGTTGTGTTAGCGCTGCTGCTCGCCACCGCAATTGCGCTGACCCTCACCGCCGTGGTCCTGTGGCTCTGGCCCGAGAGAGGTGCGCCTCTGAATTGACTGACCCGCTGCCCGACGCGATTTCACGAAACTCGATGGAGGGGAAACTATGACCAGCTTTCGTAAGTCACTAAGAAGCAAGCGGCGCAAGGCTGCCGTCTTTGTCGCGCTGCTTGCCCTCATCCCGGCAGGTGCGTTCGCCTATTTCGCGCTGCACGGTGCAGCGCCCACTGTACAGGTCGACGGCGGCTCGACAGCCACGACCGGCGGGACGGCCACTTGGGCAATCACGTCGGCAGCTCCGGTAGGGCCGGCGCTGGTCCCGGGTGGACCTGGGGATACCGTGGCCGTGACCATCACCAATACCAACACGGTGGCGCAGAGCGGCAACGATAACAACCTCACTGCGCAGGCAGCGGGACACGCCCTTATGGCGCTCGCTTACCCGGGTTTTACTGACATTCCGGGTTGCTTGCAGGCGTGGTTCTCCACGAGCATCTCAGGCATCACCGGCAACACGGTGGTCGTGCCGCCTGGAGGCACGTTGAATGCTGCGGAAGGTGACTCATTGACCGTGACGTTCTCGATTCCGGCAGATACGACGAACGATCAGTCCGCGTGCGAGGGGCATGCGATCGAGTTGAGCTTGAACTTCTCCAGCTAAGGAGAGTGCGTTGGGAGGGCGTGTGAGCCCTCCCACGTGCTACCAAGCTACCTGCCCTGGCGTACGGAGCACTACGAGTGCACCGGGAGCACCTCGATCTTTCCGTCGGAGCAAATCTCCTGACCGTCCGGAAAGGACCCTGCGACACGCAGGTTGACGACGACCGGAGTTCCTCCCCCGGGGGTGAGGACCCTGATGCCCGTTGCCATCTCACAGGGCTGGATAACGTCGTCGACTGCAAAGCTGATGTAAGCCGTATTGAGGGAAGCGGGGGGGCAACTCATCCCCGGGTTACAGGGCAGGATGACGACGTTGACTGGATTGGCGCTGACAAGGGCCGAAGTGGTTTTGACCTCATGCGTGGGCAAGAGGCTGCCGCTGCTGCCGAGGAACTGGAGCGAGGGCCAGCCTCGCATTTCGCACGGCTGCGCACCGTCGTTCAACACCGCGAGTGAGATCACAAAGTCGCCAGCCCCTCCGCTGCTGTTCGCTGGGGAATACACGATGTGCAGTTGAGATCCTGTGCACGTGTGCGCGGACGTCACGACTGGCGAGGACCCGCTCGGACTCGGGGACGACGTCGGGGTCGTCAGCACGGGTGTTAGTGAGGCGCTGGTCGTTGGCACGGCAGTGGCTGTCGGGCTCGGATGCGGGCTCCCGGACGAGCACGCGGCGAGGAGTACCGCCGTGGATGCCGCGACGATCCCGAACCTCACGCGGTGGGTCATGAACAATTACGGCGCGTCGACGGGAAGATGGGGTCTGATGGATGCATCGCCGTGGGTCGAATCTACCAGGCCGTGCCACGAGCCGGAAGCGCTGCGAGCCGATACCCCGCCGCCTCCAACTCGGGTATCAAGAGAGCCACGGCGGCCACGGTTTCGCTCCTCGTATAGCCGCCTCCGTCGTGCAACAGCACCACCATCCCGTTGTGCAGCGCCGCCATCACCCGCAAGACGATGACCTGGGTTCCGGGCAGCTGCCAGTCCCCCGTCGACACGCTCCAGAGCTGCATCGTCATCCCCAGACCGGATGCGATGCTCACAACGGATGGGTTGAAAGCTTCATAGGGAGGCCGCCACAGGGTCGGCGCGTGTCCCGTGAGCAGCGTGATCAAGTTCTTGTCGCGGGCCAACTCGGCGAAGACGACGCTCGCTGAAAGGTGAGTGAGAGTCGGGTGCGACCAGGAATGGTCCCCAACTGTGTCGCCGTCCCGAGCCTCACGTTCCACCAACCAGGGCCATGCTTTGGCGTTTTCACCGATCACAAAGAAGCTCGCATGTGCGCCGCTCTTCTCCAGGAGAGACAGGATCTCCGCGGTCCACGTGGGATTTGGCCCGTCGTCAAAGGTCAGATAGATGGTCTTGGTCAGATTCTTGGACGAGACCGTCGGTCTTGTTGTGAGAAGAGGCAGGGCTGACGTCGGTGTTGTGGTGGGGAGGGCTGACGCTGTTGCCATCGGCGACTGCGCGGCGGTCGGGGTCGGAGGCACGCTCGCGGCGGCACAGGCGGCGAGCATGAGCAGAGCCACTGTCGCAACGATCCTCAATCTCCCGACATGGGCCATGGGCAACCTCCACATCCTTTCGCGTCACGAACGCTGTCGCCAGTCGATGCAACTTCCGAACGCCACCTTCGGATACGCCGCCTCAGGCTGACAGAAACCGGGATCTGATCCGACCCGTCCGGTAGCGAGGCGTCGAGATGCGGGCATGCCGATCGTTGCTCCGGGGCTCGGCGTCGGGCTGACCACTTCGGCCCACGGGGTCGTGGGCCCGCGTGGAGCCCGGACCCGACCCCGGCGCCTGAGATCAGTTAGGCGCTGGGCATCGCGCACTTGCTACGATTGCATATCGCCCGGATTGCGGACCGGTTTGGGGGTGATCCGCAGCGAAGGCGTCTTTAAATCCGGGGGGCTTTGATGCGAAGGGGTTTGGGCAAGCCGCTGTGGCTGCTGCTGTCCAGCACTATGGTGTTCGGCGTTGCCATGCCGCTCGTGCAGGCGACCACCGCCGTGTCTGCTGCGGCCCCCGGCACGCCGCACATCCTCGAGCTCATGGAAGAGAACGAGAGCTACGGCAGCATCATCGGCAACTCGTCGGCGCCGTACATCAACAGCCTCGCCGGGACGTACGCACTGGCGACGAACTGGTCTTCGAACGAGCACGTGAGCTGGAAGGACTACAACATCGCCGTGGGCGGGAGTGACTTCGGCAAGCAGAGCGGCATCCCGGCGTCCAACAAGAACGTCGCGAATGAGCTCGACAACGTGGGAACCAGCTGGAAGGGCTACATGGAGAGCATGCCCAGTGCCTGCGACACCAGTTCCTCGGGCAACTACGATTCGGGTCACGACCCGTTCGTGCACTTCCTGAGCATCACCAACAACAGCTCCGAGTGCAAGGCCAACGTGGTGCCGTACACCCAGTCAGGCATGGTCTCCGACCTCAACAACGGCAGCCCGCCCGCCTTCGTATGGGTCACCCCGAACCAATGCGACGACATGCACTCCAAGTGCGGCTCGTCGAACCCCATCAAGGTCGGTGACACCTGGCTCAGCAACTTCATCCCGGCGGTACAGAGCACGGGCTGGTACCAGTCAGGCGGCATCATCATCCTCACCTGGGACGAGGCCGCCACCAGCGACACCTCCGGCTGCTGCGGGGATCCCGGCGGCGGCCACGTCGCCACCCTGGTCATCAGCGCCAATTCGAGCGGCCACTTCACGGGCGTCGGTGACCACGATGGGACCCTGCACGCGATCGAGGCGGCGTATGGCGTCGGATTCCTCGGGGCATCCGGGTCCGGTCACGGTGACCTGACCGGCGCGTTCGGAAGCCCCCCACAGCCCGGCACGATCAAGGGCACCGTGACCAATGCCAACGACAGCTCGCCGATAGTGGGGGCCACAGTCTCCTGCACCTGCTCGGGCGCCAACCAGACCACGGACGGGAGCGGCAATTACCAATTCTCGAACGTGACGCCCAACAACTCGAGCACGCCATACTCGGTGACGTTCCTGGCCAGCACATTCCAGCCGCAGACGGTCAACAACGTCGTGGTCTCCAGCGGGGGTACGACAAAGGTACCTGCGGCGCTCACCCCGGGTAGCAACGGCACGATCAGCGGCACCGTGCCCAATGGCACCAACAGCCTGCCCATATCGGGAGCGACGGTCTCCTGCACCTGCTCGGGCACCAACCAGACCACGGACGGCAGCGGGAATTACCAATTCTTGAACGTGACGCCCAACAACTCGAATGCGCCGTACTCGATGACCTTCTCAGCCAGTACGTTCCAGCCGCAGACGATCAACAACGTCATCGTCTCGAGCGGCGGCACGACGACCGAGAGTCCGGCGCTCACTCCGAGTAGCGGCGGCACGGGCACGATCAGCGGTCTGGTGACCAACAGCGCGGGAGGCAACCCGCTTGCCGGGGTCAGCGTCACGTGCACGTGCGGTGCGAGTGCCACCACCACCACTGGCACCCCCACCAACTACTCGCTCACCAACGTCGCGGTGGGATCGTATTCGCTCACCTTCTCGGACCCGGGGTTCGCCACTCAGGTCGTGAACAACGTCATGGTGACAACTGGAAACACGACACCGGTGAACGTCGCCATGGTGGCATCCANNACGGCGGGGGATCTGCTTGCCGTGTCGACCGAGTTCGATGGAGGCTCGGGCAAGTCCTCCGGTTCGGTGGTGAGCGTCAGCGACAACAAGAGCGACACCTGGACACGGGCGACCGCAGTCAACCCGTCCACCCGTATCGGTGCCGAGGTTTGGTATGCGCCGACTGCTGCTGCCGGAGTGACCTCGGTGACGGTCACCTATTCGACGAGCGTCAACCCGGTGCTGCAGTTCTATGAGATCAGTGGCGCGTCGTCATTCGATAGGGCGGCAGCCGCCTCCGGGACAAGCACGAGCCCGAGCAGTGGCCTCACAGGAACAACCTCCGCCGGCAACGAGGTCGTCATCGGGGACATTGGCTTCGTGACCACAACGGTGACCATCAGCGGTCTCTCCCCCGGCTTCACCGACGGCACGCTCATCCGCAACCCCGCATCCAATTTCAACAATTCGGAGCAGGCGGGCAACCAAGCGGTCTCCGCCACAGGGGCGTTCTCATACGCGGGGACGCTGTCGGGCTCACAGGCGTGGGCCGCGGCCGTCGCCACGTTCATGTAGGCGGCGGCCGCGGACCTGGGCCGGCTCAACAGCCGGGGATCGGCCCCTGGTCGGTGACCACGATGTTGCTGGTGGGCGCCTTGGTGATACCCGGGCCGCCACCGTCGACGTTGTTGATCGTGATGTTGCTCGCCATGCCGGTGATGTACCAGGGCGCCTGACACGTCTTGGCGTCGGCCGTGTAGACCTCCCCGTTCAGGCTGACGTGCTCGTCCTGGAACAGCGCGATGTAGTCGCCGTGGACGGTGATGTTGGACAGCACCGCTCCGTTGGTGCAGTCAATGTCCAGCGCCGCATTGCCACCGGTCCCCGTGTTGGTGATGTCGAGATTGGTGACGACCGTCCCCT
>PLDZ01000014.1:0-177 GCA_003136295.1 Candidatus Dormiibacterota bacterium | reverse complement strand
GAAACCGTCGCCAGCCTCGGCGGTGACATTGAGGATGGAGGTGTGGCTGGCATTGCTGAACAGCACCGCGGGCTTGCGGTTCTTGGGAACCGAGAGGCCGGTGTTGAAGGTGGCGGTGTTGAGGTTGACGTTCTCGATGGTCACGTACGGCGCAGTGATCTGGAAGATGTTGGCGTT
>PLDZ01000235.1:5874-29168 GCA_003136295.1 Candidatus Dormiibacterota bacterium | reverse complement strand
TGACGACCTGGGTCATGACGACAGAGGTACTCGCAGCGTTGCTCGCATCACCGCTGTAGACGGCGGTGATCTTGTGTGAGGCCACCGTCGGCGACACGGTGCACGACGCGGAACCGGCGGTCATCACCACCGCGACGCAACCAGCGATGTTGGCGCCCCCATCGCGGAAGGTGATCGCGCCGCTCACAGTCGGACCGCCGGCGACCGTCGCCGTGTACTGAATGCTCTGGCCGAACACCGAGGGGTTCGCGCTGGAGGTGACTGTCGTCGTCGTCGCGCTGACCACCGTCTGTGTGAGCGGCGGTGACGTGCTCGTGGTGAAGTTGCCGTTGCCGCTGTAGACCGCATTGATGGTGTGCACGCCGGCCGCGAGCGCGTTGGTCGCGCAGGTCGCGGTCTCTGCGGCAACGACGACCTGAGCGGCGCAGCCGGCAATGGCGACACCGCCATCCTCGAACGCGACCGTGCCCGTACGCGTCCCCGATGCGGGAGCGACCACAGTGACGGTCGCGGTGAATGTCACGATGACACCGGTGCTCGAAGGATTCAGCGACGACACGACCTTGGTGGTGGTGGCGCCCTGGTTGACCGTCTGCGTGAAGGGTAGCGATGTGCTCGCCGCGAAGTTGGCATCCCCGCTGTAGATGGCGGTGATCGTGTTCGCTCCGACGATCAAAATGTTCGTGACGCATGTGGCTTTCCCCGAGACGGGCACGACCTGCGTACTGCAACCTGCGAGGTTGACGCCACCAACCTGAAAGTCGACGGTCCCGGTCCGCGTACCCGAGGCCGGAGCCGTGGCCGTGACGTTGGCCGTGAGCGTCACGTTTGCGCCGGTGCTCGATGGGTTCGCCGACGAGCTCAGCGTGACGGCGGTCGCGCCGAGGTTGACCGTCTGGGTGAGGGCAGACGCTGTGGAAGTCGCGAAATTTGNNTGTAGATCGCGGTGATGGTGTGCGTCCCGGGTCCTGCGTAGGCGATTGCGCACGTGGCCGTGCCGGCGACCGCGACTGCCTTGGCACCGCAGCCGGCGATGACGACAGCGCCATCCTGAAACGCCACGGTGCCGGTGCGCGTCCCCGAGGCGGGCGCGACGGCGCTGACTGTGGCCGTGTACGTCACGGTCTGACCGCTCACCGACGGGTTGACGGACGCGGCCACCACTGTCGTGGTGGACCCCATAGTGACCACCTGTGTCACCGGGGCCGATGTGCTGGTCGCGTAGGTCGCGTTGCCGCTGTAGACAGCGGTGACGGTGTGCGATCCCACCGCGAGGGCCGCGGTAGTGCAGGTGGCAACCCGAGCCGCCACCGGCCTGTTGACGCAGACGGCAATGTTGGTGCCGCCGTCCTGGAAGGTGACGGTCCCGGTTGGCGCCGGCGTAACCGGAGTGATCGTCGCAGTGAAGACGACCGCCTGCCCCCAGACGGAGGGATTGGTGCCCGAGGTCAGGGTCGTGGTCGAGGCCGACAGCGCGTGGCCGATGATGCCGCCCGAGAACAGCGAGAGCGCCCCTGCAGTGAGAGCAGCGCCGACCTGGCGAACGACCCTCGTGCCGCGACGACGCGACGCGATCACGGATCTGACCCGAAGTCCGCTCACTGCCGGCAACCCCGGCTCGACGCTCCCCTTCATGGCGCTGCGTCCGGTTCAGTCGACCTGCAGCGCAGTCGACGTGTCGTGGATGCGCAACGTCGAGACGTGCGCGAAGCAACGGATCAACTCCCGCAAGCCGCCCCCTGGGTTCGGGGTCGAGGCGGCGCGTTCGGGAGGCATCTGCGAGTCCCCTTTCGATCTCGGTTCCATCTGACTGGTCACACAATCGCGCCGGCATAACCCTTTGGAGTGCCAGGTTTCCCACCGCTTGAACTTTCGTGACCAGCGAGCGACCGTGCGTGACGTGTGCCCAACACCGTCATAGTTCGCCAGGGCATTCGCAGTTGCCGGGGGCGCTTGTCACCCTCCCGCGACAACCCTCTGAGACGGCTGGGCCCGATCTGCCAGACCGCAGGTTAGACCGCCCTCCCCACCGCTAGACCGTGTAGCCGCGCATGACGCTGTCGACGACGCGCTCCGCGAAGTCGTGGTCGAGGACACCCCCGAACATGAGCCGAAAGTAGACGGGTCCGACCAGCAGCTCGGTGGCGACGCCGGCGTCGGCATCGGCCCGTAGATCGCCGCGTGCGATCCCCCGTTGGATCACTCGGGTGACCTCAGCGCGACGAGCCTCGACAACGCTCGCCCGAAACGGGTCACCGAGAGACGGATTGCTCGCGATCTGTGAGAGCAGAGCCCTGATCACGGGTCCGAAGTCCGTCTCGGTGACGGCCCGCATGGGGTTGATGACCGCAGCGAGCAACTCTGCGCGCGTGTTGCCCGTGTCCGCGACTGCGATATGCGGCGCGGCCAGGTGGGAGAGCAGGTCCTGGGCGAGCGCTTCCTTGGATGCCCAGCGGCGGTAGATCGTCGCCTTGCCCACGCCGGCTCGGGCGGCGACATGCTCGAGTCGCATGGCCGCGAAGCCCTTCTCGATCAGAAGTTCGCGTGCCGCGGTGAGGATGGCCTGGTGGGCGCGCTCGCTTCTTGGCCGNNGGTGCTATAATACGAAACGCATCGTATCGATGTTTGGAGACCAAGAATGGCAACGACAGACGACACCCGCATTGTGGCGCTCATCGAGCGCGCCGAGCGCGACACACCCTTCTGCGACTGCGGTGAGCCCATGGCAGCGATGGCCCGGAACGGCCAGATCTGGCTGTACTGCACCGCACATCAGAATCCTCCCAGCGGCACCCTTCGCCGGTTCCTCGCCACTGTGGCATCCCTCGGGCACACGCGCCAGCTTCTCGTCGACCCGGTGTAGACCAGCCGAGGCTAGCGCTTCGGGCGTCCCTGGGCTTGCCCCCGCGAGCCTGGGATCGGCCATCGCCGTGCGTCGGGTCGGGAATGTGCTACGGCACCATCCTGGTCGTTGGCTGATCTAGGAACGCGACGAGCGCCTGCGTCAGTTCCTTCGGAGCTTCTTCCGCCATGTGATGCCCGGAGTTGAGGGAGTGGCCGGTCACGCCCGGCGCCCAGGTGCGCCAGACGCCGAGCACGTCATCGTCGTAGAGCTCGGCGAGGTCGTCTTGGCTACCCCACAAGACGAGCAGCGGGCTGACGACCTGGCGGCCCGCAACTCGGTCGTCGTCATCAGCCGCACGATCAACGCCGAGCCCGGCACGGTAGTCCTCGCACATCGCATGTTGGACGGCCGGCGACGCGACCACTCGCGCGACATCCGCATAGTTCTTCTCTCCCATCGCGCCGGGATCGAGCCGGTACCAAGCGTCGACGTCAGCGGCGATCAATCGCTCGGCCAGCGGCGCGGGTTGACCCATGAAGAACCAGTGCCACCACGCGGTCGCGAACCGGGCGTTGCAGCGGGCCAGGGCCTCACCGATGGGCACGTCACCCAGGATCACCACGCGGTCGACGCGATCGGGATGGTCGAGCGCCAGGCGTTGCACGACATAGCCGCCGCGATCGTGGCCAACNNAGTGGAGTCCCCATAGCCGCGCAGGTCCGGGCAGACCACGCGATAACCGGCGTTGACCAACGCCGGCGCCACTGCATACCACGTGGTATGGGTGCGGGGATGGCCGTGCACCAGCAGTACAGCCGGACCGTCGCCACCATATCGGACTCGCAAACGTATGTCGCCAACGTCGATGCGGTCGAGGTGGAAGCTCTCAAACAATGTCGACTTCCTTGTCCTTCATGACGCCATCACACCGGTCCGCAAAAAAGGCGGATCATGCGAGTCTCGCCACTCGACACGGAGGACACTCATTCATGACCGACGAACCCGGCCCGCACGATCAGCATGACTCCGAGCTCCAGTTGGTGCTGACCATTGGCATCGAAGGTTTCCGAGAACTTGTGGCGTGGGTGGCGGAAGGCGCAACAACCGAGGACCGCCACGCGCGAGGATCCAAGGTACGGTTGATCATCGATGACGTGGTCAAGAATGGCGATTCAGCAAAGATCAACCAAGCACTGCTCGATGAAGCGGAGCGGCTTCGCAAGGAGCACCAGCCCTAGAAGTTGATCGTCGTCAATGGGAATCAGACGTGGTTGTAGAACTCGAGCTGCCAGCGCCACTCACTCCCGTTGTCCGCATTCCACCAACTCTTCAGTTCCCCGGCCTCACCTCCCGGCAGGATCACCAGCGCGCCGATGTCATTCTTCACCGGCCAGCGGTCTTCGCGACGAATCGACATCCCTTCGCGCTGGAGCCGTGCCATGGGAAACCGCGGCCCCTCGCGGCGTAGCTCGTCCGCTTTCGAAAGGATCCCTGCTTCACCGTCGCGCACCACTACGGATAGGACTTCAGGCGGTGAATGCACCCACACGGCGTCGCGCGCGTCGATGCGCGAGCGCGCAAAGAGGAGCCCATTGGCGGCGGCCGCCGGAAACCACAGTTCCCACGTTTCCATGATCGGCGCCAGCTAACGCAGTGCCGAGGACGAGGTGCTCTGCGGTGGCGACGTCGCCACCGCAGACCTTCCCGGCGCACCTCCACGCGAATGTTTCCCCACCCCGAACCCGATGACCGTCGTCGGGGTCATCTCCATCAAAGCGTGTCGGCGTGGTCGTCAGCCACCACGATCCGCGCAGGCGCAGACGGCACGCCTCGGCTCGAGATCGTTGCTATATCCGACATGGCCGTCTCCTATCGCCGGCCGCGACACCCCAGGCAAGTCGCGCGCCGCCGGAGTGGGAGCATGGGCTGACGCGACGGGCAGCGTCGGTCCGCAAGCGTACGAAGCGTCCGCACTTCGATGGCGTGCGACTGCCTGGCGCGGCGCGCTCCTCGCGCAGGCCCGTCTACGCCGGCGGGTACGGCGATGGGGTGACTCTGCACCCCATACCTTCAAGGACCCTCACAGCGATTTCCGCGCTGCCCTTCACGCTCAGGCGGTACATCCCCGCTTCGCCGATTCGGGGCTCGATCCGGCTCACTCCCAGTCCGGCATCTTCAAGCGCCATCAGCATGTCAGCGACAGCGACACCACCACGGCGGTGGGGCATGGCCAGGACGAGATCGGAGTCTCTGATGTCGATCGCGAGCATCTTGTGGTCCTCTCTTTGGACGCGTGACCGGGCACNNACCGAGACGGTCCTCGGGTCAACTCGGCTTCGTGCCACTCCTGGGGCGATCGATCGGCCATGAGGTGGGCGATGCAGTTGACGACGTCTTCACCACTCGAGACGGGGTTGGCGGCGCGGTGAAAGGCAATTCCGAATCGTTCACGTATTGAGCCGACTGCCGCTCCACGAGTCGCTGCCGCGTCGATTTGGTCTGATTGGGCATCACGTTCTTTTGTTTGGCCGTCTCGGGCGGCGATCAGACCGCCGCTACTGCCAGCGCCGGCATGACGCCCAGCTGGGTGAGGACGTCGACTTGGTCGAAGCAGATTCGCGCTTCCAGCGCGAGGTCGCTCTCGTAGCGCGTGATCAGGACAGCCTTGATCGCAATCCGCTTGCCGGTTGCCGCGACAATGCCCACCACCGGGCTCGCCAACGGACCCCGATGCGACCCTTCAAACGTCACTTCGTCGACGACCCATTGGCCGCTGATCAGTTCGTTCCGGACGGTCAACTTGCCGTCAGGGCAGGCTTTCAACCACTGCATCGCGTAGCCGGTCGCCTCCACTCCGCGCAGGTGAACATCGCCCGGGGCGGTGAAGGTGGCGTTGGGATGGGTGAGCCCGCGCATCGCGTCCTCGTCGTGGGCGTTGAACGCCTTGATGAAACGGGCGGCGCTCTCGCGTACCTCTGTCATGACTCTTCCTCCCCGTGGGATGAGCACGAATGCGGAGGGCCAAGAGAAGGGCTTGAAGGAGCCGGACGGCAAACCCCGATGGGCTGCCCCGACCTACGCCTAGAAGGCTCTCGCCTCAGTCCTGGAACCATCACAACATACCAGGGTTGCGCTATAAATTGTTGCGTCGACGTGCTAGTATTGTGAGGCGATTACAAGCTCCCATCCACTCTCTGTCGTCGAAGCTGCCGCCAGGCTGAATGCCTCGCCCGCGTACGTGCGTCGCCTGCTCGCCAGCCGGCGACTGTTCGGGATCAAGGTCGGACCGGTCTGGGGCGTCTACCTCGACGACGTGGACACCTTCCTGCGGGGACGCCGTCCTCCCGGTCGTCCGCGCAAGGCCGCGGCGCGCCCGATCGGTGAGGATGACACGCGAAACCGCATCAGTGATGAGCGGGCCGCGGCGGGGACGGATGAGGCGCTCCTCAAACCGAAGGCCGAAGCGTAGCCCAGGACGTCAGCGCAAGCGGACAGGACCGGCGACCCCAAGCGTTGGACGCCCGCGGAGTGATATCACCGCGCTGCCATCGTCTTCGCGTGGCAGAGCAGACGCAGTCGGGCTGATTGGTAGGTTGGGTGCGCCGAAGTAGCACTGTCCGCACGTCACGCACTTCGCGGTGGGGCGAAGCACCGGGTCGATCCAGTTCGCCTTTCGGAGTCGCGGGAAGGTCAGCGGTATGAACCGGTCGCCCCCGCACCCAACGCATCGGAGAGCAGGAATACCAGGAAGGTTTGTGGTCATTGCGTCCGCCCTTGTATGAATCCCTTTCCCCGATCGAAGCCTGCGCCGAGTGATCGGTCGGCGTCTGTCCGATGGCAGACCGTCGCTGCATACCGGCCTCGAGATCCCAGCCAGGGGTGCGGGGCAGTTCCCGGTGTCACATGCCGGTTGCGCTCGTGGACACCATGAGTCACAGCGCGTAGCATCTGGGCCGCGAGGCGAAGGGTAGCGGTCGGCCCGTCAACATGGCTTGACAGCAGTCGCGACCGGGGGAAACCCAGGGTGGACAGCGGCAGAGTTGCCTCAGGGGAGACGAACCGGCTGCTCGACACTCTTCCGGCCGCGCAACGTCACCGCCTTACGGCGGCCATCAACCACGTATGGCTTGAACCCAAGACCGTGCTCTTCGAGCCACGTCAACACATCGACGTCGTCGACTTCCCGCGCACCTGCGTGGTCTCACTGGTCACGCCGTTCCACGACGGCACCATTGTCGAAGTCGCCGCAGTTGGCAGCGAAGGCATCGTTGGGGTACCGCTGGCGCTTGGGGGCGCGCTCGCAGTTCAGGCGATCTGTTCCGTCGGCGGCTGGAGCGACCGCATGGACGCAACCACCTTCACGCACGAAGTCGAGAGCGACGGCGATCTGCACAAAGTCGTGGACGACTATGTCCGGGCCGTCTTCAATCAACTCTCCCAGGCGGTGGCGTGCAACCGGCTGCACTCCACGACAGAGCGTCTCGCGCGCTGGCTGCTGGCGAGCGGCGATCGTATCGGCACCGACGAGTTCGCCATCAGCAACCAGCTCCTCGGCCGGTTGCTCGGTTCCAGTGACGCCGCCGTACGCCGTTGCTCATTAACCCTTCACGCGGCCGGGCTCATCAACTCGCGTGACGGTCGGATGACCATCGTCAATCGCCCCGGGCTCGAGGCAATAGCGTGCGAGTGCTACAGAATTATCAAGATGGAACTGGACGGGGTCCTCCGTAGGGCAAGGACTCGTTTCCGCGGTGCACGCGCGCTTGCGGTGCGCGAGTAGTCAGCGCAGATCGCTCGCGATGCTGATGCCGTGTCACCTCCGAGGCGTGCTTTCGCGTTTTCCGCTCCCGGTCATACTCGCTGGACATGACTGCGTCTGATCCAGGCACGAAATCATCGGCGTGGGAGGCGTCGTCCAGTGGCGCCGCCGGTGGACACGACCAGGAGTGGGTTCGAGAGTTCGACGATCCCGCACGGGAGTGGCGCCGACTCTTCTCGGAGGTGCTCGGGACCTTCCTCCTCGTCCTCGCCGCAGTGGGAGCCGGGGTCGCCGAATCCGCGACAGGCGTTGCGATTTCCCGAGCTGCGGCTGTCACGGCGCCCGGCCTCACGGTGATGGCGGTCATTCTCTTCATGGGCAAGGTTGGCGGCGCTCACCTCAACCCCGTTGTCAGTGTGGCGTTCGCCCTTCGTTCCGAATTCTCCTGGCGCAGAGTGCCGGGCTACGTGATCGCCCAAATCGTGGGAGGCGTGCTCGCATGCCTCTTCCTATGGGCCGTAGTCGGCCGCCCCAACATGCTCGGCGCGACCACGCCGGCCCCCGGAGTTGGCGATCTCCGAGCGATGCTGGTCGAGGCCGTGCTCACCATGGGTTTGGTCAGTGTCATTCTCGGCACGGCATCCAGCGCGCAGAACGTTGGAGGGCTGTCTGCAGTCGCGGTGGGCGCCTATATCGCGCTGGCAGGGTTGTGGTCAAGCCCGCTCAGCGGGGCATCGATGAATCCAGTGCGGTCATTCGCACCGGACCTCATCCGCGGCGACCTCACACATACCTGGGTCTATGTTGTTGGCCCCGTGATCGGCGCAGTCATCGCGGTCTTCTTTGCGTTCCTGCTGCGAGGTCGAGGTGGAGATCCCACGGCGAGACGCGCCGCGGAAGGAGAGCACGCAACCACCTAATCCTGGGGCATCCGAACCCAACGCGCGTTGGCCCAAGAGTGGAGGCCGAGCGCGACGAAGCCCAGGGCAACCACTGCCAGCAGGACGTGGCCAACGGGTTCGCGTGCGAGGGCTGCGAATGCGGGCCCAAAGCTGTGCGCATCGTTCGCCTCATGGTGGAGTCCGGCGACCAGGATGAATATCCCCACCACGCTGAAGATGACGGGTCATGCGTGCGACCGCCGCGATGCGGCCCACCTCGACGGAATCCAGCGACGGCTCGGCGTCGGCAGCCAGCGCTCGGGCAGCCAGAGGATGAAGGCCGACCAGGCCACACCAAGAAGGAATCCTCCGAGGACATCGGTCGGCCAGTGCGCGCCGGCCCAGATACGCCCGATGCAGGCGAACAGGATCACGAGACCCGCGACGACCCAGATGATCACTCGCCAGCGCGGGCCGACGTGCGGCGATATCGCGACAGCGAGCATGAAGGCCAGCCAGGTGAAGAACAGGGCGTGGCCACTCGGGTAGCTGTATCCACTCGACGGGTTGAGAATCGTGACCACGTCGGCGGTGGGTCGATGACGGGCAACCGACACTTTGACGATCTGAGCGAGCAGACTGCCGATCGCGCCGAGTGCCATCAACCAGCCGGCCCGCCGATCCCAGAGAAACAGCCCCACCACAACAAAGACGCCGAACAGGTCCTGGATCAGTCCACCGGTGACGTTGGTCAGGGTCATCCAGTAGGTGAGGGGACCCCAGGGCACCTGCTGCACAGCACGCTCGACGGGGAGATCGAAACCCGAGCGGGTCACCCCCATCACGACCAGGATCGTCACGACGACGAACAGCAGGAACGAGATCAGAGATAGCGGTCCAAGCCACCGACGAGCTGAGGGCCCCGGGTCACCCGCCAGGATCTCGCCGGCTGCCCGGGATCCATCCTCCAGGGTGGATTCAACCGCGTCCATGCTCACTCCCGGCACCTCATTGGTTGCTCAACATGATATCAACGGTATAATATTTCGTGATGGATCGCGACGTCACCGCCTCGCGGCTCGCGCACCCGGCGAGGGGATCCTCGTGGCTGCACCGGCTGACGGGTGACGTCAACGGAACCCTCATGACGGTGGCAATCGTCGCGGGGCTCCTCTTCGCCCTGCTCTCCGTGCTGGTGGTCATGCATCCTGCGCCGTTCTTCTTTGACCGACCGATTGAGGTGGCGGTCCAGTCCGTCAACGCAGGATCCTTTGACTGGTTCAACGCCTTCGTCTCTGCATTCTCGGGGTTCGTCGGTATTGGCGTTGGCGCTGGGGTCATCGCGATCACGTTCCTCATCCGGCGGCCCGCGACACTGTTTGTCGCGTTCTCGGCGATCTACGCCGCCATCTACAACATCGTGAACGTCATCGTGAGCCGGCCCCGCCCCACCGGTGTCGCACACACGACCTCAAAGCTCATCGGGTACAGCTATCCCAGCGGGCACGTCGGCTTCTTTGTCTGGTTGAGCGTGCTGGCCATGGTCTTGCTGGCTCGCAAGCTCCCCCGACCGCTCTACCTCGCGTGTTGGTGTCTCGCCGTGGTGCTCGTGGCAGCCGCGTCGCTCAGTCGCATCTACGTCGGCGCTCACTGGCCGAGCGATGTCGTCGGCGGCCTCCTTGTCGGCGTTGCGTGGACCTGTTTGAGCCTGTCACTTGGCCGGCTCACCCGACCGGTATTCGCCCGCGCGCGACCGGTATCCACGTGATCGCTGACATGCTTGCCCACGCGGACCGACGGCTCGGCGAGACGATCGAGAAGGCCAACCGCCAACACCACGTCCGTCGTTTGACACGGGTGGGCTGGAACCGAGCTTTTCGCGGCAACGCCCAGGGTTGGGGCAGTGGAACCGTCCCACGCGAGGGTAATCACGTCGAGATGCACGTCGACGGGACATCGGCGCTTCCGGCCATCGTGGCGGCGGTGCGCGGCGCTCGTTCGTTCGTGCACGTCGCGGGATGGACGGTGAACCCGGACTTTGCAATGGAACGGACCCCGCAGCTGGTGACGCTGCGAGAGCTCCTGTCCGAAGCTGCCCGTCGCATTGATGTGCGGGTGCTCGTGTGGGCGGGCGCGCCCGTCCCAGTCCTGCACCCGACGCGCGCCGAGGCGCAGCACCTCATCGACAGGTTGGTGCGCGGCACGCGCATACGGGTCGCACTGGACAAGCGCAACCGTCCGATGCACTGCCATCACGAGAAGCTGATCATCGTCGACGGAACCCTGGCGTTCGTTGGGGGTATCGATCTGACCGATCTCGCCGGTGACAGGTTCGACGGGCCGCCCCATGACAAGACCGCGCAGCTGGGGTGGCACGACGCCGCGGCGTCGCTCACCGGTCCGGCGGTTGCAGACGTCGCGGAGCACTTCTCGATGCGGTGGCGGGCGACCACGGGCGAGTCATTGCCGGCGCCGCTCGTTCCGGCTCCGACGGGATCAAGCCGCGTGGAGGTGGTTCGGACGGTCCCGGAGAAGACGTATGCGGATCTGCCGAAGGGCGATTTCAGCATTCTCGAGGCCTACATTGGCGCCATCCGGCGCGCGAAGCGGCTGATCTATCTGGAGAATCAGTTCCTCTGGAGCGCTGAGGTCGTGGCGCTGCTGCGCGAGAAATTGCTGCGTCCGCCGACCGACCAGTTCCGGCTCATTCTCGTGCTGCCGCGACGGCCGAATAACGGTAACGACGATACGCGCGGCCAGCTCGCTGTTCTCGAAGCAGCGGACCGCAACCACCGACTGCTCTTTGGCACCATTGGGACCCCAGGGCGGGAGCGACCCGGTGTCTACGTCCATGCAAAGGTGGGGATCGTCGACGACGAATGGCTCACCGTCGGATCCGCGAATCTCAACGAGCACTCGCTCTTCAACGACACGGAGGTCAATCTCGTCACCGACGACGCGGCGCTCGCACGAAGCGTTCGCGAACAGTTGTGGAGCGAGCATCTGGCATTCGACTGCAGCGGCCGAGATCCACTCGAGGTCATCGAGTCAGAGTGGCGCCGCATCCTGAGCGCTCCGCCTCCGCATCGCCAACCATTGCGACCCCTCCCTGCTGTCTCACGGCGATCTGCGCGCTTGCTCGGACCCTTGAAGGGGTTGGCCGTCGACGGGTAGCGGCCTCACGTATCGGACCGCGTTCGATTGAGCTTTCGCCAGCCACCAGCTCGGTTGTTGGCGATGATCTCCTTGAGCATGGCAGCCAGCGCGAGCGCATTCAGGATCTCGCCATCACCGACGGCCACGGTGCGAGCGGTCTTGTTGTCATGGCCGGCCGTGATGATTCCGTGGGGATCGGGCACGATCCCGCCGTCATAGAGAAAGATGTTGACGTGGTCCTTGGCTGCCAAGAGCGCACAGATGTTGCCCTGCAGGACGAAGTACGGTTGAGTGCTGCGTTTGATGGTCTCGGTGACGTCTGCGTCGACGGAATGGACGAGATCGCGCACGTCACGGCAGACCCGCTGCTGCCAGGCCGGGAGCTTGTTGATGTAGGCATCGACGCGAGGATCTTTGTGGTACGCCATAGGTCGGCGAATCCTAACGGTCTTGTCGAGCATCCCGCTGCCACCGAGCGGAAGCGGTGTCGCTGACTAGGACACTACTGCCGAGTGCAGTTGTCCGTTCTCGGACTCGGGGAGAGCCGCAAACTGCGGGGCGGGCAGCGCAAGGTCGTCTGCCGACATCGGCTCGCTGATGAAGTAACCCTGGGCGAGGTCGCAGCCAATGGCTGTGAGGAGGTCGAGCGCGACCAGATCCTCGATCCCTTCAGCCACAACGCGCATGTTCAATTTGTGGCCCAGCGCGATGGTCGCTCGAACCAGGGCGAGATTTCGTTCGGTGTCCCCAGTGGCCAGGCGGGTCAGGAAGGTACGGTCAAGCTTCAGTTCGCTGACGGCGAGACTGCCGAGGTACGCCAGCGACGTCACTCCGGCACCGAAGTCGTCAATGGAGACGCCCAGCCCGAGATTCCGCAGCTGCGCGATCACCAGCTTGCAACGCTCGAACTCCCTGATGATGGTCGTCTCGGTGATCTCGAGGATCAGCGCCGAGGGGCTCAGGTTGTGGCGCTCGAGCGCGCCCATCACGGACTTGCTGAATCCGGGATCGAGGAGGTTCGTCGCCGAGACATTGACCGAGACCGTCAAGCGCCGACCCTCCGCGTGCCAGGCGGCACATTGCGTCACCGCTCGCTCAAGGACCAGAGCGGTCAGGGGGCGCATCAGCCCTGCCTCCTCGGCAAGGGGAACGAAGTCCAGCGGTGGGATCAGCCCGAGTCGCGGATGAGTCCAGCGCAGCAGTGCTTCCATCGCTGTGATCTCGCCCGTGGCGAGATCGACCTGCGGTTGGTAGTGGACTTCGAGGCGACCACCATCAATCGCATCACGCAACTCGTCGACCAGTCGGAGCCGGTTGCCGTCATCGTCGATGTCGTGACGATAGGTCTCGCACGCCGATGGGCCCACCTTGGCGCGATACATTGCGAGGTCCGCACAGCGAAGGAGGCCGATACCATCGGTTGCGTCGATGGGCGCGCTGGCGATGCCGATGCTGGCACCCACACGCACGCTCACGGCGTCGAGAACAAAGGGCTCCTCGAGCTCGGCGATGAGGCGCTCGGCGACGGCAATCGCATATTCCGAGGTGGCGTCCATGATGAGCACGGCGAGTTCATCACCGCCCACGCGCACGAGAACGTCGGTGTCCCGAAGGCGACGCGTCAGACGTGGACCCAACTGTCTGAGGACNNCTGCGCTGTCGGCAAAGAACGCGTCGAGCAGGTTGAAGAGCTGTCTGCGGTTGCCCAGTCCGGTCAGGTCGTCGGTGATCGCTTGACGGTGGCGCAACGCGGTCAGGAATCGCAGCCCGCGAACTGACAGCGCCAGCCGCACACCAACGGTGATCAAGGTTGCCGTGGCAAGCCCAATGGCCACCGGCGTGACCTGATGCAGCGTGTCAACCAACAGGATGGAGAGGCCGGCACACGCGCCGAGGCCCGGGAGGAGAAACCCGGCTGTCGCTCTGGGCGCTAACGGGCTCGTTTGACGGAGAGGCACCCAGACGGCCATCGAGATGAGCAGGATTGCGATTGGCCACGCGATCCCGTTCAGGATCGCACCGACGTGCGACGTCGTGCCTGCACTGGCGAACAGATTGAACGTGTCGCCGATGGCGGTGATGCCGATGGCACACGCAATCAGCAGCCATTGCGGATTCTTCTTGCCCGGAATGATGGCGGTTGCTCCGACTGCAAGGATGAGCAGCAACACGTCACCGATCGGATATGCGAGGTCCGTCGCCACGGTCGCCGCGTTGCCGCCGACAGAATGCAAGATCGTGTTGAACGCAAAGGAGGCGCACAGCGCGGCTGCGCCCAAGCCGGCGACGGCACCGTCGAGCCACGTCGTGATCCCCATTCGGTTGACGTGCTTGCGCAGCAGGAGCACGAGCGCGACGTAGACAAGCGGGTAGAACCCGAGCCAGAAGAGGTCGGAGAGTGAAGGAACAGGAGGTGTGGCTCCGCCCGCCGATTCGGCGGTCAGGATCGTGTCTCCGATGCTCCAGGAGAGGATTCCGAGGCCGAGCATCAGTGGAACGGCCCGGCGGCGGGAGCCGAGCGCTCGAACGAGACAGAGCGCGCTGGCCACGACCTCGAAGGCGGCGACGCCCCACCCGTCGACCAGCGGCACAGACTGATCGGGCGTTCTGACAATCAGCGAGACCAAGTAGGCGACGAGCAGGACCGCCAGCACTGCATAGGCAGCGCGCACGCTGCGTGGTGCGACACCCGCGCGCGCGGCAATGGTTGCAGCTCGAACGCGAAGATGCGATGCGGACACGCTCAGCAGGTTAGGTGGCTGCCTCTGATACTCGTGCCACGATCAGTTGCCTATCGGTAACAGGACCCATACATCACAGTGGTTGCCAGCGCGAGATTGCATCCACGCGACGCGAGAAGAGTAAGGCGTGCTCTGGAATCCGACGGCACGGGCCGCCTCCAGAACCCGTGAAGGCGGCCCCTTGGTGAGGAGAGTACCGGCCCGCGAGCAGGCCGGGCGGTCAGGACCGGCTCAGGCCGCCCGCCACCAGACGCTGCTCGCGGCCACGCCGCGCCGGACGCCGGGTGAGCAGGCGCCGGAAGGCGCGGAGACGATCGGCGTTCGGCACCGCCAACATCGTGAGCGCGACCACTGCGGAGGTGCCGGCCGCGAGGTCGATGTTCATGAGAATTGTTGCTGTCGTCATGTCGGTGCTCCTTTATCAGCGTTGGTGATTCGACAAGGACGACGCTAACGACTTCGGCTCCGAAGTTTGTCCGAGCTTTCTGGGATCTTGCTCAGAGTCAGAATCTGCTACTGCGCGTGTGCTGATGCGCGCTCATACGGCGTCGGATCCGCCACGTGCGCCAGTGCGAACGCCTCACGTCGTTCGAAGCACGTCCCACATGTCCCGCAGTGCAACGCACCGCCTTTGTAGCAGGACCAGGTTCGCTCGAAGGGCACACGCAGTTCGTCGCCGAGTTTGACGATGTCGGCCTTGGTCATCGACAGAAACGGTGCGAGGATCTCGATGCTCGCGAGCCCCTCGACGGCGACGTTGACCATCCTTTCGAATGCACGTACGAATTCGGGACGGCAATCCGGGTAGATGAAGTGGTCGCCCGTATGAGCACCGAACGCAACAGCGCCGGCTTCGCGAGTGACCGCCAGCGCGGATGCGATGCTGAGCATGATCGCGTTGCGATTCGGCACCACCGTGATCTTCATGCTCTCGTCGGCGTAATGACCATCGGGAACCGTCACGCTATCGTCGGTCAACGCCGACCCGCTCAGGATGCTCGTGAGCCCCGCCGCGTGCAGATCGATCAGTGTCCAGGACGCGTCGAGATCGGCTGCCATCTGTTCGGCGAAGGCCAGTTCCCTGCGATGACGCTGGCCGTAGTCGAACGAGATCGCGGCGATCGCATAGCCCTGAGCTCGGAGCCAGTACGCCATGGTGGTGGAGTCCAGGCCGCCGGATACCACCGCGATCACCCGCCGTTCGGCCATCACGACGCTGCTGTGGNNGGATTCTGGTATTCGGAGGCTGAAGCTGTGCTCACATTGATCCTGATCATCGTGCTCGTGGTGCTCCTGCTCGGAGGGGGCGGATACTTCTGGCGGGCGCGCTGACACGGCGCCGCGGGGAGCGCGTGTGAAACGACTGGTCCGCGGGACGGTGGCGGGAACGATCGCGACGGCCTTGATGAGCGTGGTCATGCTGGGCGCCAGGCAACTCGGGCTCATTGGCCGAATGCCACCCGAGAAGATCACCGCCAGGTTTCTCAACCGCGGTGGCGTTCGTCGCACCGCGGGGCAGCAAGATGCGCTCGCAACCCTGCTCCACTTCGCGTTCGGAGCGGCCGCCGGTGCGGGTTTTGGCGTCGTGTCACCCAGGCCTGTCGCCATCCGCGTGCCCGCGGGGGATGGCATATGGGGCGGCGATCTGGGGCGTGAGTTACGTGGGGTGGGTTCCCGCCCTGGGCATCATGGCGCCGGCACACCGCGATCGCGCGGACCGTCAGGCCGTGATGCTCGCCAGTCACCTGATGTACGGCGCGACGCTCGGGCTTCTGTGCGGACACCGACCCAGCTCACGCCCTTGACTCGGATCGGCAATCCTCCTTTCGTTCAGTCACGCGCGACGCTCAGATCCAGCCGCGACGGCGGAAGAAGACCAGCTGGGTGATGATCGAGATTGCCATCAGCGAGAGGCCGATGAGGAAGGCATAGCCGGTGCCGATTCGCGAGACGAGCCAGCCGAAGTTCATGCCGAAGAACCCGGTGAGAAATGTCAGCGGGAGAAACAGGCTGGCCACGACCGTGAGCGCCTTCACGGTCATGTTGAGCCGGTTCGAGACGGTGGAGAGGTAGACGTCCATCGCGCCTGTCAGCAGGTCGCGCAGCGAATCCACAGTCTCGTACTGGCGGATGATGTGGTCGTAGACATCGCGGTAGTACGCGGTCGTCTCGCGATCCGCCTCGAGTGACAGGGTCACCAGACGCTGGAACATGTCGCGCTGCGCGCCGAGGACGCGCCGCATCTCAACCGCCGAGTGCTTCATGTCCTGGAGGAGCGCCAGTTGGAGGTTGTTGGCGTTCTGGAGGACTTCGTCCTGCAGTTTGTCAACCGACTCGTCGAGCGTCTCCAGCGCGGCGAAGGTCGTGTCCACGAGCGCATCCATGACGAGGTAGGTCAGAAACGACGACTTGCGGCAGGTGCTCTCCGGTGACTCCGCGATGCGCTCGTTCAGCGTGTCGAACGAGGGCTCGGGTTCCAGGTGGACGCTGACCAGGTAGTCAGGTGCGATGTAGAGGTGGTGTTCCCGGAATGAGACTTCCTCACCGTCCAGCGCGATGACGAACACCACAGCGAAGACGTATCCGTCGTATCCGTCGAGCTTCGGCCGCTGGTTCTGATGCTTGACGTCCTCGATGGTGAGTTGATGGAACTTGAACGTGTCGCTCAGCAGCCGGTAATCGTCATCGTCCGGGGCTTGCATGTCGAGCCAGAACACCTGGTGCGGTGACGCGAGCAACTGCTGCACGGTGCTCGGATCAACCTCACGGCTGTGGCCGTCGGCGGTGAAGAGCGTTCGCATCGCCGGCGATCGTACGGTGTGTGGCTGCAAACAGCGGTGACGCCGGGGCCTCGGACTGCGGACCGATCAGCGACAGCGGCCGGCACGAACCGGGCCGCTCATTCTCGGACTGCGGTGGTCAGGACTTCCTGCCGGCCATGAGCTGGCGCCAGCCTCTGACCTCGACTTCCACGCCGTGGCGCTTCGCCGCCGCCCGAATCCTCCGCCAGGCCCTGTCGCGCTCAGCGTCGCTCACGCCCTCAACCTGGTCAAACCGCGCGATGGCGTTGCGTACGTGCGACGCGTCGGTGAGCGGTTCCTTCCGCTCCGCCGGAAACGCGAAGCGATCGGCACTCAGCTTGGTGCGATCGCGCTCGCGAAGCTCGTTGCCCCGCTTGGGCGCCGCCCCACGGTGGCTCGCCTGCTGCGCGGATTTGATGTTGGTGCGGGGCGCTTCTTTCTGCCGTTTCGTAGCCATCGAAATGACCTCCTGCACGTTCGCGTGGGATCGCTGAGCGGTCGTCAGTCGAAGCGGTCGGCGTAGGTGAGCCGGTGAGGCCGGAGCGCATCGAGCAGCGCACCCTGCCACGAGAGCAGGGCGTCGTGCAGCCTTGCTCCCGACTTTGCCGCCAACACCGCCGGGGGAGCCGGGACCGGGAGGGTTCTCGCCAGCTCGACGATCTCAGCCATGACGCTCGCCGGCATGCCTCGCTCCGTCCGAAGGTTCTGAGCCTCGACCGTCTCGAGGAGATCCTCGAAGTTCTGCAACTGCCGAAGACGATCCCGCCGTTCCTGCTCGAGGCTGAGGGCCTCGGCCCGGGCGATGCTCCCTTCGTAGATCGCGTTGGCGATACCCATGGACTTGACCTCATGGCTGTCGGTAAAGGTGATAGTCATACTATAAGGCTTGGCGGTGGGAGTCAAGCCTCTTTCGACCGGGCCAAGCTGTGCGCAATCGCACAGTCGGATGCCCCATTTAGGGTGCACGCGACTAGAATCGAAAACATGATCATCATGCGAATCGCATGGCGTGCTCCCGTCCGATGCGCCGGTGCACACGGAGTCGAACGTGTCTGTTGAGGCTATGGCTCCGATGTCGGAGCGGATGCTCGACCTCGACAAACCGCTGTACACGATCAGCGTGGCGGCTGAGATTCTCGCCTCGCATCCACGCACGCTGATGATGTACGAGACGATGGGTCTCGGCGTCCCCGCGCGAACGGCGACCAACAGGCGTCGGTACACGCAGCGCGACATCCTGACGCTCAGCGCTATTCAACGCTTGACGCGACAGCACGGGCTGAACATCGCCGGCGCGCGATACGTCATCAAGTGTCTCCAGCTCCTTGACGCGCACGGCATCCCCCGACCACCTGGGCTCGCCGACGTTGACCTGGAGCACGTCCGCCTCTAACCGTCGCACACGGATGGACGCAGGCTCGGTCGCAACAATGACATCGCACCCACCGGATCGCCCTGACGAGACGGGCGCGTCTGAAAAGCCCGAGAACGGGGACGAGGAGGCGGCGCTCGAGCAGGTGGAGCCCGACCGGCTGCTGGCGGGCGAGGATGAGCACACCGAACATCTCGACGACGCGGAGCACTGGGTCAAGGTCTACGTGGAGTTGCTCGAGTTCAAGCGCTCGGTGCTCGCGACCACGGAAGAACACGTCGGTACGATGGAGCCGGACGCCAGCGCCGAGGTGCAGCGGACCGATCTCAAGGCCCTCCACGCGGAGGCGCTACGTTTCGAGCGGCGCCTCGTGTACTGGCGAGGCCGCGTCAAAGCGTTGGAGGGCCCTGGCAGATCTGGCTGATCAGCCGGCGCGTCAACCCTTCTGGGGCAAGCCGTTCCAGCTGAGCAGCGCGGTCCAATCGTGCTCGAATCCGAGCGTCGACGGTGAGGCGGTCGCGAGCTGCAGATGCTGCGCGGCGTCGGGAGGAAAGTCGAGCCACAGCGCCGTGAGGATCCGCAGCTGATGGCCGTGCCCAAACAGCAGCCCGTCCCCATCGAGTGAGCGCACGCGCGTGACCACGCGGTACGCGCGCGCTGCGACGTCGTCGATCGTCTCGCCGCCGATGACCCCGTCGGCGAAGAGCGACCATCCAGGTCTGTCCTGCTGTATCTCGGCGCTGGTCAGTCCCTCGTATTCGCCGTAGTCCCACTCGATGAGGTCAGGATCGACGACCGCGCGATCGGCGTAGCCGGCGAGCTCGCAGGTCTCTCGCGCGCGCCGCAGGGGGCTCACGAACACCGCGCCGAATGCGAGATGTGCGAGTTGTGGACCGAGTGTCAGCGCTTGCTCGCGACCCTCTGCGGTGAGCGGCAGGTCGCTCCGACCCGTGTGACGCTTCTCGCGACTCCACTCAGTCTCACCGTGGCGCACGACGATGATCCGCTGCGACGGGTTGGCACTGCGGTTCTCCACGGCGCGCGACTTTACCCCGTGGGCTCGGCGGCGCCGGGCTCACCCTCGGGTTTGGCCTCGACGAGACCCCAGAGCCGTTCCGCGACAGCGGCGGTCAACGCATCGGGGTCCTGCTCGCGGCGATCGACCCAGAAGTGGCAGCGGAGCAGGGGCACCTCCCGGTCGAGCGTCGGCTCGAACACGATCGCGGGTTTCGCCTCGATACCCGGAACGTCGGCGACCGCGGTCCGAGCCCGGCGCATGAGGTCCGCCAGGTCGGTCTCAAGCGGAATCCGCACACCCACGGTGAGGCGGCGCGTGTCGTAGTGAGTGGTGTTGATCACGATGCCGGTAAAGACGGTGAGGTTGGGCAGGATCGCCAGCTCGCCGATACCGGTGCGCAAGGTCGTGGTGCGCAAGGTGATGTTCTGCACCGCGCCCGTCTGATCCAGGACGGTGATCGTGTCGCCGAGCTTGAAGGGCTGTTCGAGCANNGCGGTGAGGATCACTGCGACGTTGACACCGTAGACGACGAGCGCGCTGATCACCGCGACGACGTACGTCGTGACCGTGATCAGGTTGCGGACGAGCGTCCCGACCTGGCGGTCGGCTCTGCCCCGGCGCATCGCCCACAGCACGAGCAGGCGGACCAGGCGGCCGACGAGGTACAGGACGATGAAGATCCCGATCGCGCTGAGCAGGTGCTCCACCAGCGGTCCGACCAGCCCACTCTGATCGTGCGACTGGATCGACCGGCAGACGACGTCGAACCAATTGCTCGAGTCGCAGGTGGGGGTGCTGGCGATCATGGTCGCCCAGTATCAGTGTCGGACGACAAACGCGGTCGGAAATCCGCGGCGGTGCCGCTAGGACGACCCGGTGTCGTCGTCGGTGGTCTCGGCGACCTCGCCCTCGCCCTCGACGGGTTCTGCCTCGACCTCCTCGGCCTCGACGGCAACACGCACCTGCGCGACCTTGAGGACGAGCTCATCAGGATCGACGCCGGTTGCCAGCGCGACCCGCTCGGGGAGCGGCACCTCGCCGAGGCGGATGCCCTGGTCGATCTCGACGAGGCCCGAAATGTCGACGTTGAGGAGCGCGGGGATGTCGCCCGGCATGCACTCCACCTTGACCGCGGTGATGATCTGCTGGAGGACGCCGAGCTTGAGTTCGCTGACGGCGGGCGACTCGCCGATCGGGATGAGCGGGATCTCCACCGTCAGCTTCTCGCGAAGGTTGACCGCAAAGAGATCGACGTGCATGAGCTGGGTGGTCCGAGGGTTGACCTGCAGCTCGCGGATCAGCACCTTGCGGGCGTGTCCGCCATCGAGAGCGAGGTCGACCAGGTGGCTGTGGCCGGCGTGGTGCCAGACCCGCTGCAGACTGCGCGCCTCGATCGAGAGCGCCTGCGGCTCGACGTTGTGTCCGTANNAGGACCGCCGGCACCTGGCCGCGACGTCTGACCGCGTGGACATGGCGCCCGGTTTCCGACCGGATGGACGCGCTGAGTTCGAGGGAAATTGCCATCTGTGCCTGGCTACTCTACCGGCTCCGGCGTCGCCGCCGAGTTGACGGCGGCCGCAATCGCATCGAGAGCAGCATCGACGCAGCCCTCGCCGCGGGGCGGCTTCGCATCGGGGTCGGCAGCCGCGGAGGTCTCGGGCCATGCCGCTGAAGCAGCGGCGATGAGCCGCCGCGACGCCGTGGTGCTCCCGTCGGGCAGCACGAAATAGGGCCAGGCCACGTCCGATACCTCCTCGCCATCGCCCGCAGAAGCGAGGATCTCGAGGGCTCGCTCCAGGGCGCTGCGGCGGACGTCAGTGGCATCCGCCTCCAGCTCTGCGTGCACAGCATCGTGGAGGTGCACTGCCATCGCGGGCACATCCGTCTCCCGTCGGCGCGGCGGCCCGGTCTCCTCTGAACCATGGAGCATGAAGATGCCGCCGTTCCACACGATCCTCCAGGTCTCGTCGCCGTCGCTCCTGATCACGCGGCATACCTCCTCCCCGCCGGCGACATCGAGCCAGGCCAGCCGGGCACCGTTGCCGCCGAGGTAGGTGAGCCAGTGGTCGAGGCTGTCGCCGATCGGTTCGAAGGCCTGGCCGTCGACCCAGACGTACGACATCTTCCGGAAGGCCGCGAACGCCGGGTGTGGTGGAGCCATTCGTGCTCTCGCGTCCGCCGGGTCATTGACGAACCGCCCCGCGCGCGCAGCCGCGACGGCGAGACAGAGCAGCCCGGGAGTCAGACCGCGGCTCCTGCGCCGAACCGCTCCTTGACGTAGGAGACTGCCTCGTCGAGCGAGGTGCCGGGGGTGAACACCTTGTCAACACCAAGCTGCTCGAGGGCCGTGACGTCGGCATCAGGAATGATCCCGCCGCCGAACACCACGATGTCCGAGGCGTCGCGCTCCTTGAGGAGGCGGATGATCTCGGGGAAGAGGGTCATGTGGGCGCCACTCAGGAGGCTGATGCCGATGCCGTCGACGTCCTCCTGGATGGCGGCCTCGACGACCATCGCCGGGGTCTGGTGGAGGCCTGTGTAGATCACCTCGACGCCGGCGTCCCGGAGTGCCCGGGAGATCACCTTGACTCCTCGGTCGTGCCCGTCCAGGCCGACCTTGGCGGTGAGGATGCGGATCTTGCGGCCGGTCGGCGGCGCCGCGGTGGCTTCCATGACCTCTTGATGTTAGAGCCTGCGCCGATCAATCCCGGCACGATCAGCCGGCTGGCTGCGCTCCCGACGGCTCAGGAAGCCCCGCGACCGCGACCTCAGCTAGGCGATGGGCAACGCTCAGCGCCCGATCGGCGTGGGGAAGATGGTCACGATCGACCCCCGTGACAGAGGCGATGCCGTCCCGAGCTCCCACCAGAGCACCAGCAAGGCTGGCTGCGACCGCGGTACCGGAGGCCGCATCAGCGAGCACGTCGTCAAAGGGATTGGCGGTGGCCAGAGCGCTGATAGCGCGCTGCAGCGTGAGGCCGGGGTCAGGGTCGGAGACGTCCATCGCCGGGCCGGCCGCGCTGACACGGAGACGATCGAGCAACGCCATCGGCGCGTCCTCGAGCAGCGACTGGCGGACCCTGACCAGCGAGGTCTCGAGGTCGAAGCGCAGGAGGTCGGCGATCAGGAGTGCGGCGGCGACGGCGGTCACCGCCGTGCCCTCGTCCGCGCCCGCCATGGCCACGCACCGGTAGGCGTCGCGCCGCAGCCGCGGCCGGTCGAGCGGGCTGAGCAACCCGAAGGGCAGCGCCCGAAGCAGGAGGCCGGCAGCGCCGGCGCGCGACGGGCGCTCGAGACCACGCTGGCGGAGATCGGCGTCATCAAACCCACCGCAGGCTGCCGCCGACTCGGCGACGCCGACCAGGTCGGCTGTTCCCGCGGCGGTTCCAGCAGCGTGCTCGCCGGCGAGAGCGCCGATGAAGCTCGCCTCGATCCGGCCCGGGAGGTCGTCGATCAGCGTCACCAGCAGAACGCTATCCTTTCCCACGATGCCGACGTCGGAACGCGCCGTGGCCGTTATGCGTGCGATCGCCAGCAGTGGCGCGCTTCGCGCAGCCCCCGGGCTCCTCGACCAGACCCGCTGGCGCGGCCCGAGACCAGCAGCGGTTCGCATCGAGCGGAGCCGGGTCCATGGCGACGGCGGCCTGGTGGCCGACCAGACAGCCCTCACCATGTGGTTCGGGGAAGGCCCCGGGCTGTCGGGGATCTCGGTCCGCGGCCG
>PLDZ01000235.1:0-5825 GCA_003136295.1 Candidatus Dormiibacterota bacterium | reverse complement strand
AGCCCCTGCCCGTCGGTGATCAGCAGCTCACGAGAGCAGGGATTCATGGCCTCGCGATATTCCCTGAGCACCCGTCGCTGAAATCGGTCCGCCGACGGCAGCGACGCAGGCAGTGCGAGGACCGCGCCTCGATCGGGCACGCCGAGCAGCACCTCACCACCTGCGCGCTCGGCGAAAGCCGCGAGCACGCGCGGGGCCATCAGGAGACTGCCCTGGAAGAGTGAATCCGACGCGACCCGCCATCCGTCGGCGGGGATGCGGTCGGTCCGCGCGATGCGCGCGACCAGCGGCTCGAAACGCTCCGCGGTGTTGACCGTCGCCGCGCGCTGCACATCCACATCACTCAATCCCTGCGACGCCCATTCTTCTCTCGGTACCCCGCGCATGATCGACCCGGGAAGTTCCTCCGCGACGAACGCCGTCATGTCGGCACCGATCGGCGCGCGCAGCAGGTCGCCGACACGACCGTGACTACCGAGGAAGCGGTCATTGCGCACGCACCAGAGCAACCGCGATGTCGACAGCGCGATTGCGGGCTGCGGCGTCAGCTGGCGCTCCACGGAGGCGACGTATTCGCCGATCAACGCCGGCACCCTGTCCGGCTGGCGCTCGCACGCGTGGTACAGCGGTGCGAGCGGCAGTATCAGATCGAGCCCGGAGCCGGTGACATGCAACGCGAAGCGCGTGTGGTCCACCTCGACCTTCGCGCCGTGATACCGCGAGATCAGTTGCACGCGGATTCGCTCCGCGAAGGTCCCCCTGACCTCCACCCGCCTACGCAGCTCCCCGCTTCGAGCTCACGTAGTCGACAAGCACATAGTCACCGAGCCGGTCCGGGCTGATGAAGAACGCGCGGCCTCGGTTGAGCCGCGTCATCTGATTCACGAACTGGACCAGGTGGTGATTCGACTCGAGCATGAACGTGTTGATAACGATGTTCTCGCGAGTGCAACGCTTCACTTCCAGCAGCGTCTTGTGAAACGTCTCCGGCAGCGGTGGATAGAAGAACACCGGCCGCCCATTCTCGATATGCGCCGTGGGCTCGCCATCACTCACGATGATGATCTGCTTGTTCTCGCCCGGATCCCGNNACCGACAGATGGGGCAATGCCGCCGGCTTGATCTCTCGCGCCAGGTCACTGAATCCGATGATGTGCAGCGTGTCCCGCGGATACGCACTGCGAATCAACGAGTCAAGCGCGAGCGCGACCTTCTTCGCGGCGTAGAAATACCCGCGCAACGGCATCGAACGACTCATGTCGAGCATGAGGACAGTCGCCGAGCGCGTGAGCGTATCGGACCTATGGACAACAAAATCGTCCGGCGAGAGTCGAGGCACGGCGCGCCGCGGACTACGCTCCGCATGGGGCGGTGGGGATTCCGGCGGAGGCGACATAGTCCGGTTTGGAGCCGGNNCCCTGTCCATGCCGCGACACCGGATGATCCCCAAAGCGATCGCGACGCAGCCGTGCGAACAGGTCACCGAGCGCCTTCTGCCCGATGCGCCGCAGTCCGCGTGCGGTGAGACGCATTCCTTCCTCATCGCGCTCGATGAGCCCGCGCTGTTCGAGCTGGTCGGTCATGCGTTGCAGACGCGAGAGGTCGCGCGCGGCGTTGTCACCGAGGACGTCGCGCAATGCTTCTTCGGTGGCGTTGTCGAGCGGCTCACCACGGTACATCCCGCGCAACCCGCGTTCCAGCTCCTCGATCGACTGCAGCCGATCCATGACGCCCATCGCCTCGTCGAACGGGAGCTGTTCGTTACCGAAGAACGAATAGCGCTGACCGAGGTGGCGGCGATCCGAGAGCAACTCGAGACCGCCCATCAGCTCGGCGAGCTGCGCCTGCAGGTCCGGATCGCCGAAGGTGGCGGAGATCATCTCCTCGAGCTGGTGGCGCATCTCCGGCGACAGCGACTGCATTAGCGAGTCCATGCGTGCCATCTGGGCTGCGAGCTGCGCGAGGAACTCGTCGAAGGTCGCCGGCGCCTCGGGGAACATCGAGCCCCACTTCTTCAGGAAATCCTCGTAGTTGTGCTGCAGCTGCGCGTCAGGCACGCCCTCGAGCTTTTGACGCACCAATGCATTGAGGTCGCGGGCCATCTCGCGGAGCGCGCTGATGTCCTGCTGTGACATCTGGCCCATCTGCTCGGCCATCTGCTTGAAGTACGTGTTGACGACGTTCTGCTTGATCTCGTCGAGCAGTTTCTGAAAGGCCTGTTCCGCGCGCTGGTCCATGAACTCGTAGCCCTGCAGCTCACGGATCGCCCCGCCCGGTTCCGCGGGCAGATTGTCGAGGTGCTCGCGGCGCTTCTTGGCCACGCGCTCGAGGATCCGTTGCGCGCTCCCGTCGGTGGCGGTCTTGAGGCGCTCGTCGATCCCCTCTCGCTCGAGCCGGAGCACGTTGTCGAGCTTTTCCTCGATGTCCTTGAANNACGTTGTCGAGGCTGTAGCGCTCGAGCTGCTTCTGGCGCTGCTTGCGGAGGCGCTCCATCAACTCCTCGAGGCCCGCGAACTTGCGTCCGTCGCGGTCTCTCCATCCCTGGCTGAGCAGACGGCGCAGCGCCGTCTCGAAGTCCCAGCCGTGAAAGACGTCCTCGCTCAGCCGGTCGAAGAGCGCGTCAGCGTCATCGCCGAGTGGATCCTGGGAGCCATCCCAGACGCTGAAACGGTGCTGGCGCGGGTTTCGCCTCGGCTCCGCGAGCGGTTCATCCTCCATAGACCGCGCTTCCGTCGAGTGCGGTCTTGTTGAGGCGCTTGCCGAGATGCAGGCCTTCGAGAACGAACTCGAGCACCGCAACNNGCCTGCGCGTAGTGCGCGACCGTGTGCTGATCACCGACCTCGACGGTGAAGCCGCCGCGGTCGAAACGCTGCACCAGGTCGCTGAATTCCTGGACGGTGAAGTGGCGGCGGAACACGTTGTTGCACGCGGTGCGCATCAACTTCTCGAGCACCGCGCCGTCGTCGCCATCCTCCCAGGTCTCGAGCTCGATCTTTCCGGCGGTGGACGACGTCAGCGCGGGCAGGTCGCTGATGCGTGCGACGGCCTCGCGCTCACCGGTGCGCAGCGCACGGCGCAGGGCTCCGGCCGCGAGGTTCTCGTAGTTCGCGGTGGTGAGGCGGACCGACACACCGCTGCGCTGATTCACCTGCGGATGACGGCGTGCGACGTGCGAGAGCTCGGCGACGATCTCCTGCATGAACCCCGGAACCGTGACCGGGACCGGCATGTCGTCGAAGGTCGTGCGCTCCTGCTCGGCGATGGCGATCTCGTCATCCAGCGAGCGCGGGTAGTGGGTGCGAACCTGCGCGCCGAACCGGTCCTTGAGCGGCGTGATGATGCGACCGCGATTCGTGTAGTCCTCGGGGTTCGCCGTCGCCACGACGTACACGTCGAGGGGCAGGCGCAGCCGGTAGCCGCGGATCTGCACGTCGCGCTCTTCGATGATGTTGAGCAGCCCGACCTGGATGCGCTCGGCGAGGTCNNGGTGCGTGGGATGAGGCCGTAATGGATGGTCAGCTCGTCGCTCAGGTAGCGGCCCTCGGCGACGCGGATGGGGTCGACCTCACCGATCAGGTCGGCGATCGATGTGTCTGGGGTCGCCAGCTTCTCCGAGTAGCGCTGGTCGGGCGTGAGCCACGCGAGCTCGGTCGCATCGCCGTGTTCTGCGACGAGGTCGCGGCAGCGGCGGCAGATCGGCGCGTAGGGATCGTCGTTGATCTCGCAGCCGGCGATCGCCGGCACCGCGTCGTCGAGGAGCGTGACCAGGGCACGGATGAGTCGCGATTTCGCCTGCCCGCGCTCACCGAGCAGGACCATGTCCTGGCCGGCGAGGATCGCGTTCTCGATCTGCGGGATCACCGAGTCGTCGTACCCGCGGATGCCGTCGAAGAGCTCCTCGTGATTGCTGAGCTTGCGGATCAGGTTGCGTCGAAGCTCGCTCCTGACCGGCAGGACGCGGTATTCCGCGCGACGCAACTCACCGATCGTGGACGGGGCCTGGGACATCGCATCCCAAAGCCTACACCGGGGCGGTGGATCGACTGCCGCGCCCNNGACGCGAGCATGAGCGGATCGGTCCAGCCCTCGCAGCCGAGTGGCTCGCCGTCGCCGTCGTGCATCGTGTATGCGGGGTTGAGGCAATCGGCCCCCGACAGCAGGCGGCTGAAGTGGAACTCGTGGCCGCGAAGACGCGTGCCCTCGGGACCGAGCATGGATGCTGTCGCGATGCTGAGGTCGCGATACCCGCTGTGCAGCGTGCCCGCCTCCAGCGCGATGTCGATCGGGATGAGGCCTGCCATCTGGTGCGTGGCGCCATCGCTGGTGCGCAGGGTGCGCGCGGAATACTGGAGCCCGCACCCTTCCGCGTAGACGGGAACGCCGTGGGCGTGCGCACGCCGGAAGGACTCGAGGAATGACTGGTTGCGGGCGAGCCGTGGCACGTATGCCTCCGAGATGCCGCCTCCAAGGTAGATGAGGCCGAGGTCGCGCGGCAGGGCGGGATCCTCGAGGGGAGAGAACGTGATGATCTCCGCGCCGGCGTCCTCGAGCAGCTCGAGGTTTTCGGGATAGTAGAAGCAGAACGCGTCGTCGAAGGCGACACCGATGCGGACCGGTTCCTCTCCCCGGGGTGTCGCCACGCGACGTCGAGGCGTCGGCTGCACGGGATGCGCAGCCTCCATCAGGCGTTCGACGAGGTCGAGATCGCAGTCCTTGGCTACGGCCTCGCCGAGCTCGATGATCGCCTCATCGACGTGCGGGTTCTGGAGCAGCGGCAGCAGCCCCGTACGCAGCTCCGGGATGCGCACCGACGGGATATGGGGGAGGGCACCGAGCACCGGCATCCTGGCCAGTGACCAGATGGCGTCCTCGATGACGCGGCGCCGGTAGTCGTTGGGGACGTTGTTGAGAATGACGCCGATCACGCTGCCGGCACTGTCCAGCTGTTTGATGCCGAGCGCCGCGGCGGCTGCGGTTTCGCCCATCGCCCACGCGTCCACCACCAGCACGACCGGGGCGGAGATGATGCGCGCGACGTCGAGCGTGCTTCCCGGGAATTCGCGCGCGTTCGACGCCGGAGTGTCCGCGGCCATGCCGTGACCGTCAAGCACGCCCATCCCACCCTCGACGATCACGCAGTCCGCGCCGATCGCTCCGTGCGCCAGCGAGCGTCGCACTCCCTCCGGCCCGAGCAGCCATGAATCGAGGTTGCGGCAGGGCCTGCGACTCGCGTGTGCCAGGTAGGCGGTGTCGATGAAATCGGCGCCAACCTTGAAGGTCTGGACGGTGCGGCCGCGACCACGCAGCGCGGCGGTGAGGCCGAGGCTGATCGAGGTTTTCCCGGAACCCGAGCCCAGGCCGCCAACCACGAGCCGAGGAATCCCGACCTCCTCGAGCATGAGGTGCCTCCGGATGTGCCTCGGACCCATCAGCGCAGGCGGGTCCAGGGCTTCTCTCTCGTCGGCGGGCTCGGCGGCGATCGTCGGGCTCGCGCACTCGACGCTAGCACCAGGCGGCGGCCGGAGCAAGTTCGAAGTTGTAACGACGCGTGGTCGCGAGCGGGCCGCCCCTGGACGACGCATTTGCCCCTTTGACGGAGCACGTCGAGGCCTTCTAGCGGTGCAATCTCGCCCGGGCTCAGGTTGCGCGAACATGTGTTCTATACTACAGGAATGTGTATAGCCGACAGCGCTGGCAGGCCGCTGGAGACGATTCTCGAGGCGATCGCGCGGTTCGTCGCCGAGCCCGATCTCCAGCTGACTCCTGAGGAGCTCGGGGAGCACCTGATCCGGCTCCGACATGGCATCGACGTCCTCGAGCTCAA
>PLDZ01000051.1 GCA_003136295.1 Candidatus Dormiibacterota bacterium | reverse complement strand
TGGCGCGCGTACACGTCCGCAGGGAGCATCGATCCGACCAGGTTGCCCAGGTGCTTGACCCCGTTGATATATGGCAAGGCGCTCGTGATCAGATGGCGACCCATCGGCGCATCCTACAAGGGGTAGGAGCGGGCTGACCCCGCGACCTGCTGGTACGCTGCGGCTATGCGAGCACCGGGCTCCCGGTGAAGGGGCTGATCCTCAGCGGCGGCAAGGGGACGCGGCTGCGACCGATCACCCACACGGGCGCGAAGCAACTCATCCCCGTCGCCAACCGTCCGATTCTCTTCTATGCAATCGATGCGCTCACTCAAGCCGGGATCCATGAGATCGGAATCATCGTCGGCGACACTGCTGACGAAGTCCGCGCCGCGGTCGGCGACGGGTCGAAATTCGGCGCGACGATCACCTTCATCCCCCAGGAGGCACCGCTCGGGCTTGCTCATGCGGTAGGGATCGCCCGCGACTTCCTGGCCGGCGACAGCTTCGTCATGTATCTCGGCGACAACCTGATCGCGCAGGGGATCGGCACGCTCGTCGACGAATTCCAGCGCTCCGCTGCCGACACCATGATCCTGCTGGCGCGAGTGCCCGAGCCGCAGCGTTTCGGCGTGGCCGAGCTCGAGGACGGACGGGTGATCTCGCTCGTGGAGAAGCCGTCGGTGCCCCGGTCCGACCTGGCGCTGGTGGGCGTCTACCTCTTCTCGCCGTTGATCTTCGAAGCGATCGATGCCATCGAGCCGAGCCCCCGCGGCGAGCTGGAGATCACCGACGCGATCCAGCGCATGATCGACACAGGCAAGCGAGTCCTGCCGCACATCATCGAGGGGTGGTGGAAGGACACGGGGCGCCTCGACGACATCCTCGAGGCGAACCGGATGATTCTCGACACCCTCGAAGCCCGCTGCGATGGCACCGTCGGTGAGGACGTCCGCCTCCACGGGAAGGTGGTGGTGGAGGAGGGAGCGACGCTGCGCAACTGCGTGGTTCGCGGTCCGGCGATCATCGGCAGCCGGACCATTGTCGACAACGCATACATCGGCCCGTTCACGTCCATCTACTTCGACTGCCTCGTGCGCAACGCGGAGATCGAGAACAGCATCGTCCTCGAGGGCACGCGGATCCACGACATCGCCGGCAAGATCGACGGGTCACTCATCGGGAAGGAGTGCGAGGTCTGCAAATCGCCGGCGCGTCCAACTGCCGTTCGCCTGATGCTCGGTGACCACTCGCGGGTCGAGCTCTGACGTCCGGCGTGCAGGTTGCGCGGCGCTGAAGTACCTCGTCTTCGGCGCCCGCGGGCAGCTTGGCGGCGACCTCGTCGACGCGGGGATCCGTGAGGACCACGAGATGGTGGGCCTGACCCAGGCCAAGTGCGACATCCGCGACGCCCGCGCCGTTGCGCGCTGGATCGGCTCGGTTCGGCCAGACGCAGTCATCAACGCGGCCGCGTGGACCCGGGTCGATGCAGCCGAGGACCATGAGGCCGAGGCCGAGGCCGTGAACGCCACCGGTGCCGGGGTCGTCGCCGCCGCGTGCGCCGAAGCGGGCATCCGCTGCTGTCATGTCAGCACGGACTACGTGTTCGATGGTTCGGCGTCGTCGCCGATCCCCGAGACCGCCGTGGCCGCGCCCCGGTCGGCATACGGGCGCACCAAATGGCACGGCGAGGTCGCGGTCCGGGAGCGTTGCGCCGACCACCTCATCGTGCGTACCAGCTGGCTCTACGGCCGCCAGGGTCCGAACTTCGTGCTGACCATGCTGCGACTGGGCGCAGAACGCCCGCAGCTCCGCGTCGTGGCGGACCAGCGGGGTGCGCCGACCTGGACGGGACACCTTGCGCCCGCCGTGATCCGCCTCCTCGAGGTCGGCCCTCCAGGGACGTATCACCTGAGCAATCGCGGCACCACCACCTGGTATGACCTTGCGATTGCGGCCATTCGCGCGCGCGGCCTTGGGGCCGAAGTGCTGCCGATCACAACCGCCGAATACCCGACACCGGCGCTGCGCCCCGCGTACTCGGTGCTCGACAACCGGGCGTGGCGCGAACTCGGGGAGCCGCCGTTACCGGAGTGGACGGAAGGTTTGCGGGCCTACCTCGCGACCCTCGACGCCGGCGGACCCCGGTGACTCAGTCCTCGGGCTGCGGCTTGGTCCGCTTGTCCGCCGTGACGTAGAGGAGGCCGCCGAAGAGCCCGGCGTTCTTGAGGGCCTGAATGAGCTGAGAACGCCGATCCTCGGGCTTCTCAGCCTTCCAGAAGGGATGGCCGATGTACGTATTGGGAATCAGCGTGAGCGCGAGGAGGCGAGCGGACGTTTTCGGCAGGATGCCGAGAGCCAGGGTCGATCCCGCTCCCATCATCGTCGCTCCCAGCACCTTCGGCAGCATCGGATTCTCGGGGAGCATCGGGAGGGCGGCAGACGCCTGCTTGGCGTAGCGCTCCGTGTGGTTGATCATGCCGTAGCCCGAGTAGATGAAGATCCCCGCGAGCAGGAACCGGCTGGCGGTTCGGATGAGCGTTCGCATGGTTCAAGACTCTAGGCGAGACGTACCAACCACCGATCGAGCGCTCGTCGGTCAGAATGCTCCGCGTGCGTCCACTGTCCACGGAGTGTGCTCATGGCTGAGAGTGTCTACCGCGTCACTGAACTCGTCGGAACGAGCGATGAATCCTGGGAGAAGGCGGCCCAGCTGGCGATCGAGACTGCGTCCTCATCGCTCCGCGATCTGCGCGTCGCCGAGGTGGTCAAGCTCGACGTGACCGTCGA
>PLDZ01000210.1 GCA_003136295.1 Candidatus Dormiibacterota bacterium | reverse complement strand
AGCCGTGCGCTCTCATCGGCGGCGTCGAAACCGCTCAGGAAGAGTGCGTATGCGCTCGGCCCATCCTGGTTGACGTCACGGAACCGCTCCTGCAGGAGCGCGAAGGCCTCATCCACCTGGGCGTGCGCAGCGACCGCACTGGACCTGGCCTCGCTGCCGGCCGCGCGGGGGCCGGCCTGGTGATTGAGAAGGGTGAACACGAGGTCGTATGCATCCTTGTTTTCATGCCGATCCTGGAACGCAAAGATCTTGAGCACGGTGTACGGAAGCAGGTTCGCCACGCGCACAGTCACCCGCGAGTGACCGCCGCCGTCCAGACGCTCACCCTCGATGTCGCACTCGATGAAATCGTCGCGCACGAGGTGGGCGCCACGCACGTTGAACGCGCCGAGGCTCGACCCCGTGAACTCGCCTTTCGGTCGGTAGATGCGACCGGGCCCGACCTCGTCTGTCTCGCAGAGGAACTCAACAAGCACCGTGACCCCGTCGACATCGCGTGCCCACCGGAAGCTCGGCTCTTTCTGCTGAAAACGCGCCTTCTCCAAGTTGTTCTGCAACGTGTGATACGTCTCCGGCGTCTCATCGCCCAGCGCAAGGCCGATGACGAGGTCGACGTCCGTCGTGCCCACATGGCCGCGTGCACCCTCAGGAAGCTGACCTACGAGATACCGAGGGGCAAGGCCACCCGCGAGGTAAATCCGTTCCCTCCACGGACCGAGGTCGCCGAGAAGCGTCAGGAGTGCTCGCTCGCAGCGGGCGGTCGTCTCCTTATCGTAGTCGCTGTAGTGGGCGCGACCACTCAAAAGCCGATCACCTCCTGGCGCAGATGCTCCGCTTGCTCGCGCCCGCGGCGCGGATCGCGACGCAGGTCGGTATACAGCCGGAAACGATTTGTCAGCCAGGGCCCGTTTGTCTTCTCCCTGAATGCAAGCGGGGTATCGTCCTTTGCCTGAAGGAAGACGATGTTGTGCCCCTCGGTCACTTGGTCCGCCTGGGCTCCCGCGTACAGCTCACCAGGCGCAGCCTGCGTGGTCACCCACACGTCGACCACGGGAACAGCCGTGACGAACGGTGCAATGAGGCTCGCTGCTGCGGCACCCGTAAGCGCGTAATCGATGCCGCGGCTTTCAAGGTTGGTCCCGACGGCCGCGATGAGTTGCCCTGGCGTCTGTGCGAGCAGGTAGCCAAGCGTTCGTCTCGGCTTCTCGATGTTCTCCTCGGCCCACAGGTCGAGCAGCGCCGTCGGGTTCGTGACGCGTCGCACCCGCAATGGACCGGCCCCTTCCGCCTTCACGATTCCCTCGGCCTCCAATCGGGCAAGGACTCGGTGCGCAAGACCGGTCGAGAGTTGCGCCTCCTTCGCGAGGTCCTGGATACTCCAATCGCGCTCCGGGTGGAGCAGCAGAGCCTGCGCGACGACCCCCGCCTTGCCGCGGAGCCGCGTTGGAGGAGCGTCGGCAGCTGGGCGTGTCGGAGGTGGAGGCCCCTCGATATGAAAGAGGAGGCCGGGCAGCTCGATGTGCGCGTTTCCAATGCCGTCGACGACTGCTACGCCATGGCTCTCCAGGATCTCCCGAGCCTCAGCGGTTGTCTGATCGGCGATCAACAGCAGGCGCGTCTCGGGTCGAGCCTCCGCGTAGTGGACGAGTTGCCACGCCGTGGCCGCATTTGCACGCTGTTTGACTTCGACGGCCACAGGCGCGCGATTGCCGGCGAAGTGGAGGATGGCGTCGACTCCGCGATCGGCCCCTCGAGGCTCGGCGATCACCGTGAGCCCCGGGATCTCTCGTAGGATGCGAAGGGCGTTGGCCTCGAACCTTCCGGCTATATTCACTAATGCGCGCTTCTTCACAGCGGTTGTGAATATACCACTTTGTGTGAAGAAGCGCAACCTGGACTAGCCATGAGCGAATGGTTAGATACGACCCCTAATGGGAGTCGAGCAGCCCGGCTGAGGAGCAAGCTCCTCGAGGATAAAGGGCTGTCGCGATCGATAAACATGGGCTCTCCGCCGACAAATCGCGAGAAACCCTATTTTCAGCGATTTCTCTGACCCTAATACCGAGTCAGGGGGCCGACTCGCTCACAGGCAGGAGCTACTGCAGCCGCTCAGGTGCGGGTGGGTAGCAGGATGCTGCCACGGCCGTCGCCGAGTCGCCGGGCGATGGCGTCGTCGCGGTGGTTGTCGCCCACCTGGATGGCGAGCCGGCCGTCGCTCATGCGGAGGTTCGCGGCGAGTCGTGACGCAAGCACGGCGACGAGCTCGGGGCTGGGGGCGGCAGCTCCGCTGAAGCGGCCGGAGAACTGTGGTGCGCCGACAGCAGCTGCGGCGCCCGGGTATCGGTCATCGAACGCCGCGGGGGTCACGCGGTGCGGGTGTTCGCCCAGCAGCAGCACGATGACATCCGCTAGACCCTCGATACGGGTCGCAAACGGCTGCGGTGCAACGAGGAGATCGCGCTCATGCTCCAGCCCGCGGATGACGTCGCGCGCCCTGTCGGCGGTGCCCTCCGGTGGGATGGCGATCCACACGGTGCCTGCAACAGAACGCGCGCGCGCGCTGCGGTCGCGCTGGACGACCCCGGGGGCACGCGTCGCCGTATCCACCAGCCGACTCCAGCGCTCGGGGAGCCGCGACCCCGGAGGCAACTGGGTCTCCTCGTCCCATGCTGGCGATGCCGCATCGACGACGCCATCGCGGATCGCCGCCAGGGGAAGCTGCAGTCGCGGCGATGGGTCGACCGACAGGATGGCGGTCACCTGGCCGACTCCGTGGGAGGCGGGGGAGAGGTAAACGCCGCCCAGCGCGTCCATGGCCATCCTGACGAAGCCGAGTCCCCAGCGGTCGCGGTCGGCCTGGTGGCGCGCGGTGCTGACGCCATGGGGCGGAAGCTCGCCGTGCCAGCGGACGCGAAACGCCGGTCCGGGATCGATGTCGATGGTGACCTCGGTCGCGTCGTCATGGCGGCGGGCGTTGATCACGAGTTGGAGCAAGGCCAGCGCGAGCACCGGCGCATCCGGAACGGCCCCGGGGGTGTGCTCGTTGATTGAGACGCCGTGGGCGCTGACCGTCGTGAGCAGCGCTGTGAGGTTGTCGAGGACATCGCCGGTGCTGCCCCCATGCAGGTCGGCGATCCCGGCCACCAGCGCAACGCTGCTTGCCAGCGCACCGAGGCGGAGTTGTTGTGCGCCCTCGCACTCCTGAGCACCTTCGCGCATCGCGGTCACCAGCTCGGTCAACAGCCCAGCGATGTCGGCATCCTGCTCGTCGCATCCTACGGCGAGCGACGCGGCGGGCAGGCGGTAGACGACGGTCCCGGGACCACCCCCGGCCCATTCCGCAGAGCTCGCGAGCAGCGCCCCGTCACGGTCGAAGAGCGCCACCGGAAGGGGCAGCGCGGCGACGTCAGCGGCGCTGAGCCGCACGACCGGACCGCGTCCCGGTGACCTCGAGGTGATAGAAGCCGGCGCCCTCGGATTCCAGCGAGACAGTGGAGTCGACATCACGGAGCCAGACCCCGAACCGATACATGGCCATGTATGGGGTCGAGTGCCGCTTCGCCATGGTCGCCTCCGGGTAGCCACAGAGCAGCCGCACTCCCCATTTGTTCTGATAGCGGGTTCCGCTCGGAACGTGGACCACGGTGCCGCGATCGACCCGGAGATCGCCGACCTTGCGCTGCAGGAGTTGGCGAACGCGCAGCAGCAGGCTGGTCAGCCCCTGGAGCTTGTCGTGTGGGATCGCCCCAGGGTGGGCCACGGCGATCTGGTTCTGCAGATCGAGGTCGCTGCCGGCGCGCAGCGCGAAGACGATGGTAAAGGTCTCGGGATGATCCCGGGCCAGCGTACGGAGCACGTTCTCCGCGGTTCGCTCCGCATCCGGCGAGAGCCGCATGTTCCAGTCGAGGATGGCCAAGACTGGGTCGTTGGCGCGGAGCAGGCG
>PLDZ01000081.1:50892-53006 GCA_003136295.1 Candidatus Dormiibacterota bacterium | reverse complement strand
GGCCGGTCACGCGGGTCCTTCGCCAGCCCTCGGATCACCAGCTCTCTCGCGAGCAACGGTACCGCCTCACTCGGCAGGGCTCCCTGGGTGTGCTGGACGCCCAGCCCAGTGAGGTCCGTGCCCAGGTACGGGGGTCGTCCGGTGAGCGCGTATACGAGAACCCCGGTCGCGGCGTATATGTCTGTCGCGACGGTATGTGGCCGGCCGGCCCACAGCTCCGGCGCCATGTACTGTGGCGTTCCCGCGCGCCAGCCGCGACGCAGTGGTGCTGCCGGGACACCCGCGTCACGCAGGATCCCGGTGCCGTCAGTGTCGAGCAGGATCACGTCGGGCGTCACATCTCGATGAATGACTCCGGCCGCGTGGAGCGCCTCGAGGGCGGCGAGCGAGTCGTCGAACACGACCAGGGCGGCGGCCGCGGCGAGGCGACCGGACGCATCGATGAGGTGGCGCAACGTGATCCCGTCGACCCATTCGTAGACGATCGCGGCCTGGCGGTCGTCGAAGTCGATGACCGACAGGAGATGCTGGTGGCGCAGGGCTTCGAGCACGCCCATGTCGTGGCGGACCTGACGGCGGAACGCGGAGTCGGACGACAGCGCCGGACTGAGCAACCGGATGACCACGCGCGATCCGGTGGTGTTGTCGTGGGCGTCGACGAGCGCACCGGCGCGGTCGACGCCGATCCCCCGATCCAGTGTGTAGCCGGGAACTTGTGCCCGCGACCCGGCGACGTCGTGGCCTCCAGCCTGGTCCATTCGCCCTCAGTATGCCGTCACAAAAGCGCGACGGCATCGAATTCCGTCACGGAGACCACCGCCACCGGGCACTAGAATGGCCGGGAAGTGGAGTACGTCGAGAGCATCCTCGACCTGGTCGGCAACACCCCGTTGGTCCGGCTGAACAAGGTCACCGAGGGGCTCCGGCCTCTGATCCTGGCCAAGCTCGAGCAGCTCAACCCCGGTGGGAGTGTGAAGGACCGTATCGGTCTCTCCATGCTCGTGGACGCGGAAGGCCGAGGGCTGCTCCGGCCAGGCGGCACGATCGTTGAGCCCACCTCCGGTAACACCGGGCACGGGCTCGCCATGGCCGCGGCGATCAAGGGCTACAAGATGATCTTCGTCATGCCTGACAAGATGTCGGCGGAGAAGATCAGCCTGCTGCGCGCGTACGGCGCCGAGGTNNGCCTTTCAGCCCAATCAGTACTTCAATCCGAGAAACCCCGAGGCCCACTACCGCACGACTGGGCCCGAGATCTGGCGACAGACCGACGGTCGCATCACGACCTTCGTCGCCGGCGTCGGCACGGGTGGCACCATCACCGGGGTTGGCAAGTACCTCAAAGAGCAGAACCCGGCCGTTCGCGTGATCGGCGCGGACCCTGAGGGCTCGATCTACAGCGGCGAGATCGCGCCGTACAAAGTCGAAGGCGTCGGCGAGGACTTCTGGCCGGGAACGTTCGACCGGGAGGTCGTCGACGAATTTATCCAGGTCACCGATCGCGAATGTTTCGTCGCCGCGCGCAAGCTCGCGCGCCAGGAGGGGATCCTCGTGGGCGGGTCGGCGGGCCTGGCGCTCCACGCGGCGATACAGGTCGCCGTCGATTCCAAGCCTGACGACGTGATCGTGGTGCTCCTTCCCGATACCGGCCGCAACTACCTGAGCAAATTCTTCTCCGATGAGTGGATGCGCCAGAACGGCTACCTTCAGCGCCTGGTTCCCGCTCGTGTGCGCGAGGTCATCGATTCGCACACCGACGGTGTCCCCGAGCTGGTCAGCGTCAGCGCCGGCAAGTCCGTCGGTGAGGCGATCGACCTCATGCAGCAGTACGGGATCTCGCAGCTTCTCGTCACCGAGAACGGGAGCACCACCGGAGGCGGGGTGGTGGGCAGCATCCAGGAACGGACCCTGCTGGATCGGATCTATCGTGACCCGACGATGGTCACAACGTCGGTATCGACGGCGATGGACCCGCCATTCGCGCGGGTCGCCGCCGGGGCGCCGATCGAGGAGGCATTCGAGGCGTTGCTCGGTGGCGAGCCCGCGCTGATGATCGTCGAAGGCGACCTTCCGGTCGGCGTGATCACCAGGAGCGACCTGCTCGAGTTCGTCGC
>PLDZ01000081.1:17382-50886 GCA_003136295.1 Candidatus Dormiibacterota bacterium | reverse complement strand
GGCAATCCGACGCGCGGCAACCTCGAGGAATGCCTCGCGTCGCTCGAGGGCGCCACCCACGGCCTCGCGTTTGCGTCAGGGCTGGCTGCAACGACGGCGGTGATGCTGCTCCTGGAGCCTGGGGACCACGTCGTCTTCACCGAGGACGTCTACGGCGGTACCTTCCGGCTCTTCGACAAGGTCTTCCGGCGCTACGGGTTGAGCTTCACCGCGGTCGACCCAACCGATCCCGACACGGTCGCGGCAGCGATGACCGATCGCACGCGCCTGGTCTGGCTCGAGTCTCCGACCAATCCGCTCCTCCGCATCGTCGACCTGGACGCGGTGAGCGAGCTGGTGCACGGTGCGGGCGCGCTCGTCGCCGTTGACAGCACGTTTGCGAGCCCGGTGCTGCAGCGTCCGCTCGAGCTCGGCGCCGACCTGGTAGTCCACAGCTCGACCAAATACCTCGGCGGCCACAGTGATGTGCTCGGCGGAGCTGTGCTCACGTCGGATGACTCGCTCGCTGAGCGGCTGCGTTTCCATCAGAACGCGGTCGGCGCGGTGCCGTCACCGTTCGACTGCTGGCTGCTGCTCCGAGGATTGAAGACACTGCAGCTTCGGGTGCAACGTCAGTGCGAGAACGCGCTTGCCATCGCCAGGTGGCTCGAGGGCCAGGACGCCGTGGTCCAGGTCTACTACCCCGGGCTCGAAAGCAACCCCGGCCACGCCCTTGCACGGCGCCAGATGGGCGGCTACTTCGGAGGCGTGGTCTCTTTCGAGGTCTCCTCGGGTGATGCAGCGCGCTCGTTTCTCGAACGGCTGCGCGTGTTCACCCTTGCCGAGTCACTCGGTGCTGTCGAATCGCTTGCCGAGAGCCCGGCAATGATGACCCACGCGTCGATTCCGGAGGAAATCCGAACGCGAGTCGGCGTCAGCGACGGGCTGCTGCGCCTGTCCGTCGGTATTGAGGACGTCGACGACTTAGTGGCCGACCTGGAGCAGGCGCTGGCGTAGTCTCCCGTGGCGGCGCGCCCAGCTTCCACTCACCAGTGGTGAGCAGGAGCGTGCCGTCGATCTCCGGCAATGCCGGTGCACCGAGGCGGCGGAGCTTTCGCCACTGATCGCCGTCCTCCTCGCTGAGAAACGTGATCGCCTTGCCCTCGTTGCCGTTGCGCGCGGTGCGGCCGACCCGATGGGTGAGCCACTGCGGCGTCTCGGGAAGCTCGAAGTTGATGACCAGCCCCACGTTCACAACGTCGATGCCACGGGCCGCGACATTGGTCGCGACCAGCACCTCGGTCCGATTCGCGCGAAACGAATCCAGCGCTCGGTCACGAGCGTTCTGCGAGAGGTTTCCCTGCAGCTCGCCGGCGGTGTGACCCATGCGGAGCAGGTCGCGAACGAGCTTCTTGGCCCCGTGCTTGGTGCGATGAAAGACGATCGTCTGGTTCAGCTCGGTTGCCCGCTGGCGGCGCAGGAGCCGTGAAAGAGCATCGATCTTCTGCGACTTGACGACGGTCATGACCCCGTGCTCGAGCGCTGGGACCTGTTCGTTGACGACGCGCACGCGCGCCGGTTCGTGGAGATGTTTGGTGATCATGCGCTGCACCCAGTCGGGCATGGTGGCGGAGGCGAGCACCGTCTGCCGGCGTGCGCTGCTGCTGAAGGTGGGACACATCGAGATGATCTTCTCGACATCCTTCGCAAAGCCCTGGTCGAGCATCTCGTCGGCCTCGTCGAGCACCAGGTACTCGATGTCGCGGAGTCGCGCGAGGCCGTTGCTGGCGAGATCGAGGAGCCGTCCCGGGCACCCGACGATGACGTCGGGTGCGTTGCGCAGGCCGCCTGTCTGGGGACCGTAGCCGACACCTCCGATGCAGATGACCGTGCGCAGGGCCGGGTCAACCTTGCGGATCACCGCGTTGACCTGGGTCGCCAGTTCACGGGTCGGGGTCACGATCAGCGCCCTGGCGCCGTGGCCCTGATGCCCCGCCAGCCGTTCCACCAGGGGAACGACGAAGCCCAGCGTCTTGCCGGACCCGGTCGGGGCTTCGATCACGCAGTCGTGGCGTGCCAGCAGGGGCGGGATCGCTTCCTGCTGCACTGTGTTGGGCTCTGTGAAACCGTGCTCGCGGAGCGCGGCGGACGTGCGCGGACGCACGCCGATGGATTCAAACGTTGTCACCGTGTTACCTCGGGACCCGAGTCATTCTCGCCGTCCCAGAATCCCCTCGCTGGAGTGTCGTGTGCCGGATTCTTGAGACCCGCCGGTGTGCGGCGGAGAGAGGGTTCACCAAGAGGCATGGCTCGCCGATTCGCGAGCACTTGCCAAGACAGTACCACAGGTTGGTGCAAAGACCGCCGACCGTGACACAGGCGGTTTCCGGCGCCCGGGTGTATATCCTCGCTTCGAATGACGTTCGACGCCTTCCTCCACCAGCTCCCCGACGCGGATTCCGCGGAGACCGGCGAGTGGCTCGAGTCTCTCGACGCGCTGGTCGCCAGCGAGGGAACGGTCCGTACGCGTTTCGTCATCGGCAAGCTCCTGGAGCGCGCCCGGCGGTTGCAGGTGCCGGTACCGTCGCTGGTGTCGACTCCCTANNCGCCGCATCGTCCGCTGGAATGCGGCGGCCATGGTCACCCGCGCGAATAAGCGTAGCGACGGCATCGGGGGGCACCTGTCGACGTACGCGTCGGCGGCGTCGCTCTACGAGGTCGGCTTCAACCACTTCTTCCGGGGGAAGGACGACGGCACCTCCGGCGACCAGATCTACTACCAGGGGCACGCGGCGCCGGGGATGTACTCGCACGCCTATCTCGAGGGCAGGATCAGCGAGGCGCAGATGGACAATTTCCGTCAGGAGACGGGAGGCAACGGCCTCAGCTCGTATCCGCATCCGCGCCTGATGCCTGACTTCTGGGAGTTCCCAACGGTGTCGATGGGCCTCGGGCCGCTCAACGCCATCTACCAGGCGCGCTTCAACCGGTACCTGTACAACCGGCACATCGCGGACACGAGCGAGAGCAGGGTGTGGTGTTTCCTCGGGGATGGGGAGTGCGACGAGCCGGAGACTCTCGGGGCGCTGTCGCTGGCGGCGCGTGAGCAGCTCGACAACCTCACGTTCGTCGTCAACTGCAACCTGCAGCGTCTCGATGGACCGGTGCGCGGCAACGGGAAGGTCATCCAGGAGCTGGAGGGCATCTTCCGCGGCGCCGGATGGAACGTCATCAAGGTGATCTGGGCGCGTGAGTGGGACGAGTTGCTCGCTCGCGATGTGCACGGCGTGCTCGTGGATCAGATGAACCGCGTGCCCGACGGCGAGTTCCAGAAGTACGCAACCGAGAGCGGTGCATACATTCGCGAGCATTTCTTCGGCCCCGACCCGCGTCTGCGCAAGATGGTCGAGCACCTGTCCGACGACGACCTTCGCCACCTGCGCCGCGGCGGTCACGACTACCGCAAGGTGTACTCGGCGTACAAGCTCGCGCTCGAGCAGCACGGCGCACCGACGGTGATCCTCGCGCACACCGTCAAGGGATGGACTCTCGGCACGGGCTTCGAGGCGCGCAACTCGACCCATCAGATCAAGAAGATCGGCGAGGCGGAGTTGCGCGCCTTCCGCGATCTGCTCGAGCTGCCCATCAGCGACAAGCGCCTCGCCGACGCCAAGCCCCCCTACTACCACCCCGGAGCGGATTCGGAGGAGGTCGAGTACCTGCTCATGCGCCGCCGCGCGCTCGGTGGCGTCCTGCCGCGCAGGGTGGTCCGCTCCAAGCCGCTCGACCTGCCTGGGGACGCGCTCTACTCCGAGTTCATGACCGGAAGCGGTACTCGAGCGGCGTCAACGACAATGGTTTTCGCCGGACTGCTGCGCAACCTGCTCCGCGATCCGGCCATCGGCAACCGGGTCGTCCCGATCATCCCCGACGAGGCGCGCACCTTCGGCATGGACGCGCTCTTCAGCGAGGTGAAGATCTACGCGCCGTTCGGGCAGACCTACGAGCCGGTTGACGCGGGGATGGTGCTGTCGTACCGCGAGGCCATCGACGGCCAGATTCTCGAGGAGGGCATCACCGAAGCGGGGTCGATGGGAAGCTTCACCGCCGCGGGCACCGCATACGCGACCCACGGTCAGGCCGTCATCCCGTTCTACATCTACTACTCGATGTTCGGATATCAGCGTGTCGGCGACCTCATCTGGGCGTTCGGTGACTCACGCGGTCGCGGCTTCATGCTCGGCGGCACCGCTGGACGCACCACGCTCAACGGCGAGGGCCTGCAGCACGAGGACGGCCATTCACCATTGCTCTTCAGCGCGATACCGAACGTGCGCATCTACGATCCCGCATTCGCCTACGAGCTGGCGACGGTGATTCGTGATGGCATGCGTCGTATGTACGTCGACGGCGAGGACATCTTCTACTACATCACGCTCTACAACGAGAATTACCCGATGCCGCCCATCCCCGAGGGCAGCGAGGACGGCATCCTGCGCGGCCTCTACCGGTACAAGACCGCAGACGGTGAGCGCGCGCACAGCGCTCGTATTCTCGCCAGCGGGAGCGCTGTGCAGGCCGCGGTTGCGGCGCAGGCCATGCTTCTCGAAGAGCACGACGTGGCCGCCGAGGTGTGGAGCGCCACAAGCTTCCAGCTGCTGCGCCAGGATGCGCTCGAAGCCGAGCGCTGGAACCGGCTGCATCCCGATGCCGAGCCGCGCGTGTCGTTCGTCGATGAGCAGCTGGGCAGTGACGGCGGACCGATCGTCGCTGTGACCGATTACATGAAGGCTGTTCCCGACCAGATCGGGCGCTTTTTCACGGTCCCGTTCATCCCGCTCGGCACCGACGGCTATGGCCGCAGCGACACGCGCGTCGCGTTGCGCCGGCACTTCGAGGTCGACGCAGAGTCGATATCGGTCGCGGTGCTCGACGGGCTGGCGCAGCAGGACCGCCTCCCGCGTCACGTCGTTGCCGCGGCCATCGAGCACTACGGACTCGACACCGAGCTCCCCGACCCCCGCTACCGCTGACCCCGGTCAGGGTCAGGCGAACGGGAGCGAGGTGCGTTCTGTGTAGCGCGCGCCGCCCGGTGCGGGTCGCGACTCATAGAGCACCAGTCGCGACGCGACGAAGGCGGCGCTCACCTGATCCCCGGCAGTCGCGGCGGCCCACGTGACGCGTGCATCGGCACTCCATGGCCGGCGCGGCCTGCCCAGCGTGCAGTGCGCGTGATACCGCCGGTCTTCGACATCGAAGCCGGCGGCTGCGAGCACGGTCTGGCATTCGAAGGCGAGCGCGGTGAGTGGAGCGACATCACCCGCCGGGCCGAGCCAGAGCACACGGGGAATCCCCCTCTCGGGAAAGGCGCCAAGGCGGTCGAGTACGACGTTGAATGGGACAGTGCGATCGGCGATCGGCGTCACACGACCGAGGGCCCTTGTCGCACGGTCCACATCGATCTGTCCGAAGAAATGCACGGTGAGGTGCAGTGTTTCCGGGCGCGCCCAGCTGACGCCGGGAACCCGCTCACGGAGCTCCGCCTGCAGCCGTTGCGTCGCTGCGAGCGCGGGCTCCGTGATGGGAACGGCAAGGAAGCACCTCACCCAGGCGGTTTCGCCGTGGCGGTTGCGTGAGGACTCTGGCTGGCGGGCGAGGGGCTCGGGCTTGGCGAGGGGCACGGATTGCCACCCGCATTGCTCAGCGACACCGCGATGTCCTTGGCCGCACAGAGCTGGTCGACAGCGCTGAACAACGCTGCGGAGAACCAGCCAGGCCGGTCTGTGACGTTGTACGGGTTGCCCGCGTAGATCAGGATGTGGCGGACCCCCCAGCCTTTGGCCGTTTTCGAATACACCATCACGATGTCGTAGCCGCCTGCGTCGTGCACCGGCGTCCTGGTGTACGCGCCCACGGCCAGCGACTCGACAGCAGCCGCAAACGCGGGGTTGTATGTGTTGAGCTGCGCTGCGGTGAGGACACCGAGATCGCCGCCTTTCGACGCGGTCCCGGTCGTCCCGGAGTCGTCCGAATACGTCTTGGCGGTGGCGACGAAAGTCGCTCGTGTGGCGAGGATCTGCTCGACCAGGGCAGCGCGTTGCTGCGCGAACTCGTCCTCGACGCGTTGCTCGTTGAGGTTGGCGCTGATCTCGTCCTGGAGTTGGGCGATCGACCCACCGGCCCCGGCGAGCTCCGTCTGCAGCGCACTGGTCCCCCCGGCCTGCTGCGCATCGGCCGCGACGTCGGCCGCAACCTCCTTCGGAGTGGCCTCGAGCCCGAGCTCGGTCGCCTTCTGACGGATGATCGCGTCGAGGATCAGGCTGCGCAGGACCGCGGCACGCACCTGCGTGACCGCAGCGCCTCCGGTGCAGTCTCCACCGCCCTGCTTGATGCTAGTGCAGGCGCTCTGATACCGGACGTTGAACTGCGCGAGCGTGATCGCATTCGATCCGACACGCGCGATCACCGGCGACGGCTTTGGATGCGTGGGCGTGGTGGAGCTGCACGCCGCCAGGATCACTGCGCACATCGCCGCGACAGCCACCCCGCCCCTTCGAAACAACATCCTCAGGCCAGTGTATCGGGGGCCGCGGCGGGCCCGGCTCGTCCGATGCTGAGGCCGCTGACTCGAGCCCTGAAGGACGGCGTGGCCACCACGAGCACCGTGGTTGCGCCGACCAGCAGCGCACCGATACCTATTGCGTTGAACAGACCGACTGAGTGCGCCATCAGGCCGTAGGCGACCGTGCCCAACGGCTGCAAACCGGCAAAGATCGTCGCGTAGATGCCGAGCAGCCTGCCCCGCAACGCCGGATCGGTATCCGTCTGCAGCAGGGTGGTCATCGAAGTGCTCACCGCCACGAAGGCGAAGCTGATGCCGACCAGCGCCGGCAGCGTCACGCCGAGCACCGCGCCGTGGGCCACCAGGAACAGGCTCGCGGCGTACACGACCCCTCCAACCAGCATCAGTTGCAGGCGACCGGCGCCTCGCCCCATCGATGCGATCGCCAGCCCACCCACGAGGCCGCCGACTCCTCCGACGCTGTACATGATCCCGAGCGCCTGCGGCCCGACGTGCAGTTGCGTTTTTGCCAGAACCGGCAGAAAGGGCATGTACGACACGCCGCAGAATGCGAGCACCGAGGCGACGATCACGACGCCACGAACGAGCGGATCGGACCCGGCCACACGGAGCCCGGCGATCAGCTCGCCCCACGCGGTCGCGCCCGCACGCCTCGGCAGCGGGACCACGTCGGGGATCACCCTGAGGAGCACGACGATCGGCGCGAGATACGCGACGGCGAGGAATCCAAAGCACACCGCCGGGCCGGCGAAGCCGATCAGGAGCCCCGCCACGGACGGGCCGACGATCCGAGTCGCGCTCATCGCCGCCGCGCCGAGTGCGACGGCATTGACAACCAGATGCCGGTCGACCAGATCCGCCACCAGCGCCTGGCGCGTGGGCAGGTCCGCGGCATCGGTGGCGCCGAACACGATCGCCACCACCAGGATGGCCGCGAAGCTCGCGTGGTTGGTCGCGACCAGGAGCGCCAGCGACCCGGCGCTCAGTCCGAGAAGCGACTGTGTCACCAGCAGGATCCGTCGCCGGGGAAGGCGGTCGGCGAGCACACCTCCGGCCAGGGAGAGGATCACCGAGGGGATGCCATCCGCGGCGGCCACCGCCGCCACGGCGGTCGTGCTCCCGGTGCGCTGGTACACGAGATAGCCGAGGGCGACCACCTGCATCCACGTGCCGAGCAGCGTCGGCCATTGCGCTGCCCAGTACCAGCGAAACTGCCGCACCCGCAGTGCCGGCGGCGGCCAGCGGCGTTCGGGGTTCGAGACCGGCTCAGGCGTCGCGGGGTGCGCCTCCACATCCACGCCCGCGTCCAGGTCCCTGGTCACCTCCCGGCGCCTACGCGGCGGCGACCACGGCGTCTTCGGCGCGAGGCAGAGGTTGATCGTCGAGGAACGCGGTGATGAGCGCACGCTGGCGTCGTGAGAGCTCCGGGCTCCATGCGTGACCCGCCTGCCTGATGACGTCGAACGACACGTCCGGCGCATCGGCGATTGCCGACTGAAGGCGGCGGACGTTGACGATGCGATCGTGTTCCGCAACCAGGATCAGAGTCGGACGCCCCGACCCGCGAATTTGAGCAAGGTCGTCTCGCTGCATCGCGTCGCGCAGCCACTCGCGTGCGGCGCGCGGATCCGCGAGCACCTGGTTGTCGAAGTTGATCTTGGCAGCGACCGCGTCAACATTCTTGCCTTCGACCATCAGCCGTTTGTAGATATCGCTCATGGTGCGCTGGTGCGCGAGCCAGGTGATCCCTGGNNCGGGCGCGTTGCACCGCAAGCGCAACAGGGGTGCCGAGGCAGAGCCCGGCGACGTCGAACTGTTCCGCGCCGGCGTCCTCGGCGGCGGCGAGTGCGGCGCGCGCGAGTGCGGGAGCAGTGTGGCCGCCGTCCATCGGCGCAGATCGCCCGAAGCCGGGCAGGTCAGGCGCGACGATGGTGCGGCGTTGCAGCAGTACGTCGAACCAGTCAGTGAAATTCTCTGCCGAACCGATGAACCCGTGGCAGAGCAGGAGTGGTGGCCCGGCTCCCCCGGTCAGGTAGCGCAGGCGCTTGCCTTCATATGTCGTGAAACGCTCCTCGAGCCCGTTCACGACAGACGTCACTCGGTGTCGATCTGCGCGCGCTGGAGGCGTCCGCTGTAGTCGATGTACACGGATTTCCACTCGCTGAACTCGTCGAGCACGTGGCCGCCCGCTTCCCGGTGTCCGTTCCCAGTATTCCGCGTTCCGCCGAACGGGAGTTGAATCTCCGCTCCGATGGTCGGAGCGTTGATGTAGACGATTCCCGAGTGCAGCTCGTTGATCGCGTGAAAGGCCGTGCGCAGGTCGTTGGTGTACACGCTCAGGCTGAGACCATACTGTGTGGAGTTGGCGGCGGCGATCGCATCGTCCATCGAACCCACGGGAATGATCACCGTGGTGGGACCGAAAATCTCCTCCTGCGCGATTCGCATCGCCGGTTTCACGTCGCCGAAGACGGTCGGACGGTAGAACCAGCCCTTGGCGAGCGCTCCCTCGGTCGCGATCTCGCCGCCGAGGAGGAGCGATGCGCCTTCGCCCTTACCGATTTCGGTGTACGAGTGAATGCGCCGAAGCTGCGTCTCGTTGATCACCGGGCCGACGTCGACCTTCTCGTCGAGCCCGTCTCCGAGGCGGAGGTGCGAGGCGCGCTCGACCAGCCGCGACGTGAAGCGCTCGAGCGCGCCGTGCTCCACGATCAACCGCGATGAGGCGGTGCATCGCTGCCCCGCGGTGCCGAACGCGCCCCAGAGCGCGCCGTCCACCGCGAGCTCAACATCGGCGTCGTCGAGCACCACGATGGCGTTCTTACCGCCGAGCTCGAGCGAGCACTTCTTGAGCATGCGACCGCACGTCTCCGACACGATCCGCCCGGTGTCGACGCTGCCCGTGAAGTAGATCGCAGCGACGTCCGGATGCTCGACGAGCGCCGCGCCCGCTTCCTCGCCGAAGCCGAAAACGACATTGATCACGCCGGCAGGAAGCCCCGCATCCTCGAGCGCTTCAACAAAACGCAGCGCGCAGAGCGGTGTGTCCTCGGCCGGCTTGAGCACCACGGCGTTGCCCGCCATGATCGCCGGGAAGATCTTCCATGAAGGGATCGCGATCGGGAAGTTCCACGGCGTGATGCAGCCGACGACGCCGAAGGGCTGGCGCATGGTCATCGCCCACTTGTCGCGCAACTCGCTCGGGACGGTCTCGCCGAAGGCGCGGCGACCCTGGCCGGCGATGAACTTGCCCATGTCGATCGCTTCCTGGACATCGCCCCGCGCCTCGGTGAGCACCTTGCCCATCTCGCGGGTCATGAGCTGCGCGAGAGCCTCCTTGCGCTCCTCGAGCAACTCGGAGGCTCGNNTTCGCCGGGTTGCGTGATTCGAACGTGCGCCCGGAGGTGGACGGTCGGAACGCGCCGTTGATCAGGTTCCCGACCTCGAGGGCGACGTCCACTGCGGTCATGCGGCGGCCTCCTCGCGCAAGGCAGCCTCGAGGATATCCAGGCCCGCGTCCAGCTCGGATTCGGGGATGGTGAGCGGCGGAATCAACCGGATCACATTCCCATCGATACCACAGGAGAGCAGCAGGAGGCCGCGGGCGAGGGCGTTGGCCGAAATGCGGTCGACCAGCCGGGTCGCAGGGGCGCCGGCCTGGACGAATTCGAGGCCGATCATCAGGCCGAGGCCGCGCACATCGGCCAGCGCCGGCATATCCGCCTGCCATCCCCGCGCACGCTCCATGACGCGCCGGCCGAGACGTTCCGCCCGCTCCGGAATCCGATCACGCGTCATGGTCTCGATGACCGCCACGGCCGCCGCGCACGCTACCGCGTTGCCACCGTAGGTCGTGCCATGCTCGCCCTCGCGAAACGCGCTCATCACCCGGTGGCCGGCGACCATCGCCGCGATGGGCATCCCGTTACCCAGTGCTTTGGCGAGACACATGATGTCGGGCTCCACCATCGCGTGCTCGACCGCGAACATCTTCCCGGTGCGACCGAACCCGGTCTGTACCTCGTCGGCCACCAGCATGATCCCGTGCTCGTCGCACACCTTGCGGAGCATTGGCAGGAACGATGCCGGCGGCACGACGTANNGCAATAGCGGAAGCAGTACGGGTAGCGGATGTGGTGGACGCCGGGCAGCAGCGGTCCCATGCCGCGGCGGTAGGCGGCCTTGCTCGCGGTGAGCGAGAGTGCTCCGTACGTCCGCCCGTGGAAGCCGCCGACGAACGCGATGATGTCGCCACGCCCGGTTGCGCGCCGGGCCAGCTTCATGGCTCCCTCCACCGCCTCCGCGCCGGAGTTGGTGAGGAACACCTGGTCAAGCGACGGCGGCAGGATCGAGACAAGCGCAGCCGCGGCCTCGATCATCTTCGGATGGAAGGCGGTGACCGAGGTGTGCCAGAGACGATCGACCTGGTCGTGTACGGCGGCGACCACCGCCGGATGGCGATGCCCGAGGTTGGTGCCCCCGATGCCGCAGCCGAAGTCCAGCACGTCGCGGCCGTCGACCGTGTGCAGATGCGCGCCCTCGGCGCTCTCGACCACAAGGTTCGAGTAGCGGTGATAGGCGGCGGCGATCAGTTCGGCGTCGCGCTCACGCCACGTCGCCGCATTGGCGGCCGCCAGCATCCCGCTCACGACCCGGAGGTTGCTCTTGCAGGCCCCGACGGGGATGAGGCGGCACTCCGCACTCCGACCTTTCCGAGGGCGAGGAATCCGGCGAACATGATCGCGATTCCCGCGGCCTCGTATGCGCCGAGGATATCGAGGTCGCCGATGCCGACGGTCTTTGCCGCTGTGAAGCCGGCCGCAATGATCAACGCACCTCCGGTGAGCAGCACGTTGCAGATCACCCGGTCGATCCCAGCGTGGTCGCGAATGAAGCGATACGCCGACCACGCAGATCCACCGACGAGCACCAGGGTTCCGATGATGTTGAGGAACACCACTCCGATGAAGAGCAGCGACCCCTGCTGGATCGCGTCGCCCAGCACCCCCTTGGCGGTGGTGAGCTTGGCGGCATCGACCGGGATCACGGCAGCGTCGACGGCGAGCACGAGCGTGATCGCGGCAAGGATGACGGCGCACGCCCAGGCCACCCGGCGCGGAGCGAGAAGAAAGATGGTGCCGAGCGCCAGATAGATGACTCCGAGCACTCCACCCAGCAGGTAGAAACCGCGGAAGACCGCCGGCGACCAGCCGCCGGTCTCTCCCGCCGCCTGGAACGCCGCTGCGCCGGCAAAGATGAGCAATCCGAGAGTCCAGGCCGCGAATGCAGGACGCCGGCTTCGACGGAACCTCAGGAAGACCACCACAGCAAACGCTGCACTCAGTCCACTCGCAACTGCAGCGAAGACCATAACCGAAGATCCTAACGGGGTTGAGAGGGTCCTTGGATTTGGCTCGGTTACATGCCCAGGTAGGCGCGCTGCACGTCCGCGGAGGTCAGCAGCTCTTCCGCGGGACCGGAGAGCACGACGTTGCCGGTTTCCAGGACGTAGCCTCTCGATGCCGTCTTGAGCGCCAGCAACGCGTTCTGCTCGATCAACAGGATCGTCCTGCCCCTGGAGTTGATCTCACGCACCACCTCGAAGATTGCGTCCACCAGGATCGGCGCGAGGCCCAGCGAGGGCTCATCCAGCAGGAGCACGGTTGGGTCGCTCATGAGAGCCCGGCCGATGGCCACCATCTGCTGCTCGCCGCCGCTCAGACTGCCTGCCAGCTGAGACTGTCGCTCACGCATTCGGGGAAAGAGCGTGAAGACACGCTCGAAGTCCGTCCGGATGCCTGCGCGGTCGCGTCGGGAATAGGCGCCCATCTCCAGGTTCTCGCGTACGGTCATGCGCGAGAACAGCCGGCGTCCCTCCGGTGCGTGGCCGATCCCCAGGCGGGCAATGCGTTCAGCGCCGACTTGGTGGATCGGCTTGCCCCGCAGCAGAACCTCGCCACGCGCGGGGCGAACCAACCCACTGATCGTCCGCAGTGTCGTCGTCTTGCCGGCGCCATTGCTGCCGATGAGGGCAACGATTTCGCCCTCGCCAACCTCCAGGGACACGTGGTGTAACGCCTGAACGCGTCCGTAGAAGACATCCACACCGCGCAATTCCAGGACCGGCGGCGGCTTGACAGTTGGCGCGCCCGCCGGCTCCCCAGACTGGAGTGCGATCTGGCTCATATCAGTGCGGATCATGAACCGAAGCAAGGGAACTGTTCAAGTTCTGCGCTCGCCTACATGAAGCCGACAGACCCCCGCAATCCCCCATTAGGATGATTGACAAACCTCTCAGGAAGTGTGTACACAGGCTCCAGCGACCACTATAGTGGCCATTCACGGCTGCACAACGCGGGAGATACACATGCGGAGACCCTTCTACCTGCTTTCGACCGCGGCCTTGCTGGCCATGGTCGGTGCCACTGCCTGCGGCACGAGCACCACGACGCCGACCACCGGAGCCGGAGGTGGCGGATTGGCGGGCTGCGTGGGCTCGATCACAGTGGCGAGTGACCTGCCGACGAGCGGTGGTGACGCCGCGATCGGCGGTGGTACCGAGCAGGGTGTCCATCTGGCCGTCACGCAAGCGCAGCAGCATGATCTCTTCGGCGGCTGCACGATCACCTACATCCCGAAGAACGACGCCTCGGTCGCCCTCGGCAAGCACGATCCGGCTCAGGGAGCCCAGAACATGACCGAGCTGGCGGCCAACCAGGCGGTGGTGGGTGTGGTGGGTCCGTTCAACTCCGGCGTGGCTGTTGCGGAGATGCCCATCAGCAGCGCCGCCGGATTGACCCAGATCAGCCCATCAACAACCGACCCCGGTTTGACCATAGCGGGCAGTGACCCTGCCATCGACACGGCATCGCTGCACAAGAACCCGGATGGCAAGAACACCTACTTCAGAGTGATCTCCAACGACACCGTGCAGGCCAAGGTCATGGCCACGTATGCCACCGGGACCCTCGGCCTCAAGACCTTCTACGACATCAGCGACAACGAAACGTACGGCAAGGACCTCTCGAACTACTTCGACCAGGACGTCAAGCAGCTGGGTGGCACGATCGTCAAGCGCGATGACACGACCGACTACAGCCCCGAGAAGTTTCAGTCGCTCCTGACCGGTGTGGCCAGCTTGAAGCCCGCGGCCGTGTTCTACGGCGGCGTCGCCTCGAACGGCTCGGGTGTCCTGTGGGCCGCGATGCGGACCGTCGGACTCAGCGCCACATTTCTGAGCGGTGACGGTACCGTCGACCCGCAGTTCTTCAAGGACGCCGGCACTGCGGCCGCCAGCGATACGAAGACCTTCGCCTCCAGCGCTCCGGACACCACCACACTGGCCAGTGCGCAGTCCTTCCTCACCGCATACAAGGCCGCGTACAACCAGCCGGTCGTTGCGTACTCGACCTACGGCTATGACTGCATGAACATCCTGCTGCAGGCGATCAAGACTGTCCTTGTGCAGAATGGCGGCAAGATTCCGGCGAGTGCGACAGCCTTCCGGGCCGACGTGGTCACGGCGGTGGCGGCAACGAGCTACGACGGGACCATCGGCCACACGCAATTCGACTCACTCGGAGACACGTTGAACCACTCGTTCTCCATCTACGTCCCACAGAATGGGGCGTGGGTCGGAAAGACGACTCTGAGCGCCTAGGTGTTTCAAAGGGGGAGCGTGGACGCCACGCTCCCCCTTTCGTTTTGCCTCATGAGAGAGGATCACCGAACGCAGTGACGAACTCGCGTCGAAGTGGAAGCGAGCGTGCCGGCGAGCGCTGACGCGACCGCCATCGGCATCTCTGCCGACCCGAGCCCGACGCTGATGGCTCGAATACGCGACGTGGGACGCCTGCTCAACCGTGCGTTCCCGATCATCATCGTTGCCGTTCTCATCTTGATGATCGGCCTCGTTGCCGGCCGAAGCGGTGGCACCACCGCGGCCGCCGAGGTGCGCGAGGGGCTGACGATCGGCGCGGTCTATGCGCTGATCGCGGTGGGATACACGATGGTGTACGGGATCATCGAGCTCATCAACTTCGCGCACGGCGACGTGTTCACGCTGAGCGCTTTTTACGCCATCTTCATCGCGGAGTTTCAACCCTTCGGCTTCAACCTCAATTCGCTGGCCACGAGCGGTCCGCTGGGATTCTTCGGTGCGCTCGCCATCCTCATGCCCCTGACGATGATCGCTGCGGGTCTCACCGGAATGCTGATCGAACGGGTCGCGTACCGCAGGCTGCGGACAGCTCCGCGGCTGGCCCCGCTGATCACCGCGGTCGGTGTGTCCTTCATCATCGAGGGATTCCTGTTCGCAACGCAGGGATCGACGAATGTGCGCACTGGTAAGGCCGGGTGGCTTCCGGGCAACGCGTTCACCGCGGGTGGCGTCGTGGTCAGCTGGCACGATATCTTTGTCTTCTTCTCCGCCCTGGTGTTGATGTTCCTGCTGCAGGCATTCGTCCGCCTCACGCGGCTGGGGAAGGCGATGCGTGCCACCGCGCAGGACCGCGATGCCGCTCTGCTCAATGGGGTGAACATCAACCGGACGATATCAGCGACGTTTTTCATCGGGTCCGCCCTTGCCGCTGCAGGCGGGATCATCTACAGCGTCAAGGACGACCTGGTCGTCTGGAATCTCGGCTTCCGCTTCGGCATCATCGCGTTCACGTGTGCCGTGCTCGGCGGTATCGGCAATATCGTCGGCGCCGGCGTGGGTGCATTCCTGATCGGTCTCATCCAGGTGTTCGGTGGTCAGCTCATCGGCTCGGCCTGGGACAACGCGATCATCTTCGCGATGCTGATCATCGTCCTTGTCGTGAGGCCGGTCGGCCTGCTCGGCATGAGGGTGGCCGACCGTGCCTGAACCAACCGGAGACGGTCTTGCCGTCACCGACACGGCGGCACCCGCCACCGAGGACCCTCGCGCGGATGACGACCTAGCCCCGCCCGACGAGCTACCCGTGACCGCATCCGAGGCTGCGCGCGAGGAGTCATCCGGCGGCTTCACGGCCCTGGTGATCGCGGGCCTCGTCTTCATCGTCGCCGGCTGGCTGCTCCCCTGGTTCGTCGAACAAACCAGCAATGGCATCGGTTACAGCGCGCAGGACGCGGTGAGCTCACCTCCCACCGGGATCGGAACAATCGTCGTCTACCTGATCGCAGTGGCCATGGTGGGACTGGTCGCGTTTGCGCTCTACGACCTCGTCAGAGGCATCGCGCATCGCGGCCGGCCGTTGCGCTGGTGGCGGGGCCGCGCCGCGCTGGCGATCCTGGGAGCGGTCGGAACCCTGGTCGTGTGGTTGCTCATCGGCGTGCTGCGCGAGGAGCCGCTCTTCGGGAACATTTCATCGCTGGCGGCCACCGACAACGCGGTCTGGATGACTCTGACCGGCTTCGTGGTGCTCGCCCTGGCGTACGGCTTGCGTCCGTGGGTGGTCACCCATGGTGAGGTCGCCTTCGGTGGCGTGGTGTTCATGATCGGCGCGCTGATGCCGTTCATCTTCAACCAGTCATCAAGTTTCATCGAGTGGGGTGCCAGCGCGGCGGCGATCTACACGCTCCTCGCGCTGGGGCTCAACATCGTCGTCGGGTTCGCCGGATTGCTCGACCTGGGGTACGCGGCGTTCTTTGCAATCGGGGCGTACACGTGTGGCTCACTCGCGTCGCCGGTGCATGGCTTGCACTTCCCGTTCTGGATCGTGATCTTCATCGGACTCGCGGTGGCGGCGCTCTTCGGTGCGGTGCTGGGCGCACCGACGCTGCGTCTGCGCGGCGACTATCTGGCGATCGTCACACTCGGGTTCGGCGAAATCATCCCGGACGCTGCCAACAACAATCTCTTCAACGCGACCGGGGGACCGGAGGGGATCACCGGGATCGACCATCCCAGCATCTTCGGCTTCAACTTCGGCATCGACGCCAAGTTCTACTTCTGGTCGCTGCTCATCATCATCGCGATCGTCCTTGTCCTTCTGCGCAACATCCAGCGATCGCGACTCGGACGTGCCTGGGCCGCGATCAGAGAGGACGAGGTGGCAGCCGCTGCCACCGGCGTCAACCCGGTGACCACAAAGCTGCTCGCGTTCTCCATCGGCGCCTCGATCAGCGGCCTGGCCGGAGCCTTCTTCGGCGCCGAACTCGGCTCGGTCACCCCGGACTCGTTCCAGTTCGCGGTGTCAGTTACAGTGCTCTCCACGGTAGTTCTTGGCGGTCTTGGCAACAACACCGGGGTTGCGGCCGGCGGCATCCTCGTCAGCTTCATCATCTTCTGGATGCTGGATCATCTGCAGGAGTGGATGGGGACGTTCGGGCTCAAATTCGGTCTTCCGGCACTGGGCACCATCGACTACAGCCGGTGGGTCTACATCGTCTATGGCGCGATACTCGTGGGGATCATGCTGCTCAGACCGGCCGGACTCCTGCCCAGCAGAGCGCGCAAGAGTGAGCTCCAGGCCGGCGGACAGACCGAGGCTCTGGCGGTGGTGCAGGGGCGCGTATGACCGTCACAGCACCTGCCTCGCCGATGGAACCCGTCGAGGCGGCGCGCCCCCCGATCCTGCAACTCGACCGTGTGACCAAGCGCTTCGGCGGTCTGCTCGCTGTGAACAGCGTCTCATTTGCGGTCGCGCCGGGAGAGATCGTCTCCATGATCGGCCCAAATGGCGCCGGCAAGACCACGGCATTCAACATGGTCACCGGGCTCTATCCAACGACCGCCGGTGCCATCCTTTTCAATGGGCAGAGCGTCGTCGGGCTGCCGCCGCACCGCATCGCCAAGCTGGGCATCACGCGCACGTTCCAGAACATTCGCCTGTTCTCGTTTGTGACCGCGCTCGATAACGTCATGGTGGGCGAGCACTGCAAGATGCACGAGAACATCTTCCAATCGATGTTCAAGACGCCACACAGCCGGCGCGAGGAGCGCGACGTCGAATTGCGAGCGCTGGCGTCACTTCGCGAATTCGGACTTGAGCGCTACGCGGACTCGTACGCGCGCAACCTCCCATACGGCCTCCAACGCCGCCTCGAGATCGCACGCGCCCTGGCCAGTGGCCCCAGCCTGCTGCTCCTCGACGAGCCGGCCGCAGGCTTGAACTCGCAGGAGAAGGTCGAGCTCATGCAGATCATCTCGGACCTGCGCGCGAAGGGACTCACGATTTTCCTGATCGAACACGACATGCGAGTGGTGATGGAGATCAGTGACCGCATCGTCGTTCTTGACCACGGCGAGCTGATCGCCCAAGGGCTTCCGGTCGAGGTCCGCAACAACCCCCGGGTCATTGAGGCATATCTGGGCAGCGGTGCCGCGGCGCAGGCAGAACGCGGTCCTCAGGCGACCGCCTGACGGATTCTGTGCCGGCTAGTACGGCAGCGGCGGTTGCGACAGGTACGACGCGGGGAGCTTCAGCAACGTCCCGTCGTCGAGAACGATGACCGGCTGACCGGCAGTGGCCGATGCCACCCACAGCGCGAGCAGCAACTCGTCACCGTGCGGCCGGCTGCCGCTCGGAACGAGATATGCCGGTAGCGGAGCCTGCCACAGCGCGGCTCCAGCGGGAAACGTGTACACGCCGAGTGGGGTCACGGCGAGGTGACCGCTCCAGGACAGGTCGAGCACGGGCCCCCGTCCGCTCCAGGACCCAGCCATGGGTATGTCACGCCCGGTTCGGACGTCGACTGCCAGGACGTTGCCACTCGCGGCCTCATCCTCTACGGCCGTCGTTCCGTCGCCGCTGACCACGACACCGCCGATGGGGCAAAGGCATGCGCCGTTGACTGTTGCGCCATCGCCGCTGAAGACGGTGCGGCCGGTGGAGAGTTGCACCACGCGAAGCGCCTTGACCCCATCTGCTTCGAAAGCGAGCACGGCCCTGTCGGCACCGACGCTGCAACTCAGCAACGTCCAGGAGCCCTGACCGACCCCGGCATCGGTCGTGATGGCGGCGATCGATCGCGCGGCTCCGGTCGCGACGCTGGTCAGCCAGAGAGAGACTGCCGACGCGCCCTGCAAGGAAGGACTCGCGTTGTCGGGTGCGCGCAGCGCGCAGAGCCGCGTGCTGTCATCCGACCACTGAGCCCCGAAACCGTCAACCACAGAGAGCTGTTTCCCGGCTGCGTTGAACACACGGTCCTNNGGCGAGGCGGCGACGCCGCACACAGGACACGACACTGAGAGGCTCCCCTCCGCCTTCCCCGTCCAGTTGACGGCGCGAAGCACGAACTTCCCCTGAACGCTCGAGTCCCTGAACCAGAGCAGCGACTGACCGGCGGGCGGGACCTGGATGGGAGTGACCACGATGTTCGATGCCGCCTGCAGCGCCACCGCGGGCTGCTGCCTCGGATACACGATGAGGGACGCGACGGCACCGACTGCAACAGCTGCGAGCACTAGCCCGACGACCACGCGCAGGCTCGCAGAGCGCGGGCGTTCTTGTGATTCCTGCATTTGGTGTGGTTCCCAGCGCCGCCGGCTGCTCTGGGTGGTGGCAGCAAGGAAACCCTACACTTTGGAGTTCCAGTGCAGGCGCTGCCTGCGCTGGAGAACAACCTGGGTCCGCAATCTCGCCGGCAGGGAAACCGGCTCGCGGTCCCGATCCGTTGAAGGAAGTGATGGCACCGATCAGGGAGACAGNNCTGCCCTTTGAAGCGCCGACCCGCGATTTCGTGGGGTGGACGGCGCAACCGGAACTGCGCAACAGCCGCCGTCTCTCCGTCGAGGTGACGCGCAAGGTGCTCGCCACCGCCCTCGGGCTCGACACTCAGGTGCTCGCCGGCCTCGACACGGCGCAACTCCGCTTGGCGCTCGACCGGCTTCGGGCCATGGCCGCATACACGCACAAGCTGGCCGAGGTGGCCGCCACCGACGACCTCACAGGAGCGCTGCGCAGAAGCGCGGGGCTCGCGGCCCTGCAGCGCGAGATCGACAGATTTCGCCGCGTCGGCGGCAAGGGCATCGCGGTCATCTTCCTTGACGTCGACAGCCTCAAGCAGGTGAACGACACTCGGGGCCACCCCGCGGGTGATCGCGTGCTTGTCGAGGTGGTCGCCGCCATTCGCAAGCGGGTGCGTTCCTATGACCTCGTCATCCGGTATGGAGGCGACGAGTTCCTGTGTGCGCTCGTCGATGTCGCGCCGGGGGACGCCGAGCGAACGCTGGCCGATATCAGCAGTCAGTACGCCGCGACCACCGGGCATTCCGTCAGCGCCGGCATGACCACCGTCAGTGACGCGGACACCGCTGAATCGGTCATCGCGAGGGCTGACGCAGCCCTCTACGCGGAACGCCGCAAGCTCGAACACCAGAGGCCGGAATCCCGCCGCCCGGCCGATTTCTGAGAGCTTGCCGCGTCAGGATTCGGGCCCCGAAACCGCGGGTACCATCCCTGTCAGTAAGGAGCCTGGACGATGGCCATAGACGTTGTCGGCAAGCTGGCGAGAGTGACCGCCGACATCACACCGGGACACCTCGGTGAGGTGCTCATCGAGGTACGCGCGGGCACCGAGCGGTTCCTGGCCTGCGCATCGGATAAGGCAGCAACGATCACCAAACATTCCCAGGTCCTTGTGGTGGGTAGCCTGGGCGGTCGCACCGTTGAGGTCGCGCCGACAGACACCATGAGGTTGCCACGATGACNNTGGCGGGTCGCCGAGCCGGACGAAGCCCTGATCGTGTCGGGGTTCCGGACGAGTCAGCGCCCTGACGGCGTCGGCGAGAGCATGGGGTTCCGAATCGTCACCGGGCGCGGATGCCTGGTCGCACCCGGCATCACGAGGGTGCGCCGCCTCTCCCTCGAGGCCCACGAGAGCGAGATCGGTGTTCCGTGCGTGTCGCAGCAGAAGATCCGCGTCGATCTGCGCGGCGTGATCGTATACAAAATCGGCGACGACTACCGGTCGATCGCCAATGCGGCACGGCGCTTCCTCGACCGGCCGGCGCAGGAGCTCGAGACCAAGGTCCAGAACGTGTTCGTCGGGCATCTGCGGGCCATCGCGGGCTCGATGACCGTCGAGGACATGATCAGCGACCAGGACAAGTTCGCGCAGCAGGTGCGCGATCGATGCTCGCAGGAGATGGAGTCCTTCGGGTTGGTGATCGACAGCTTCCAGATCCAATCGATCACGAGCCCCTCGAACTACATCGAAAACCTCGCCGCCCCGCACCAGGCCGAGGTCGAGCAGAACGCGCGTATCGCGCGCGCCAACGCCGAGCGCACGGCCGTGAGCCAGGAGCAGATCGCCCTGGCACAGATGGCCGAGTCAGCGCGCGATACCAATATCAAGAAGGCCGGCTACCAGGCGGAGGTCGACACCGCAACGCAGCTCGCCGCGCAGCAGGGCCCGCTGTCCGAGGCCAAGGCCCACCAGGCTGTCGTCACCGAGCAGACGCACGTGGCGGAGCTGCAGGCGCAGCAGAAGGAGCAGCAACTCCAGGTGGACGTTCGCCGGCCAGCCGACGCCGAGGCGTACCGGCAGACCACGCTCGCCGCCGCGGGACGTGACGTGCGCATCCACCAGGCTGAGGCCGAAGCTCAGGAGGTTCGCCTCCGCGCCGAGGCCGTCGCCACCCAGACCAAGGTGCAGGCCGAGGCACAGGCTGCTGCGCTCAAGATGCAGGCGACCGCCCAGGCCGACGCGACCCGGATCACGGGGCAGGCCGAAGCGGATGCCGTCAAAGCCAGGGGCCTCGCCGAAGCCGATGCGATCCGCGCCCGCATGGAGGCGGAGGCATCGGGCATCGAGCGGCGAGCCGCGGCTATGAGCCAGAACCAGGAGGCGGTCATCGCACAGCAGATCGCCGAGAAGCTCCCCGAGATCGTCGCCGCCGCGGCCGCACCCTTCGAACACATCGACCAGTTCACCGTGCTCAACGGCGCCCAGGGCGTGACCGGCGCACTCGCCGAGATCATCCAGCAGGCAGGCGCGCTCACCGGGCTGGCGCGACAGTCGCTCCTCCCGGCAATCACCAAGGCGGCATCGTCACCGCCGGAGACACAGCATCTCAACGGCGCTCGCAACGGCGGCGCGTATGCGAACGGTGACCGCAACGGGCGGCGCAAGCGCCAGACTCCTGTCACGATCACGGACCCGGTCCCCGCCGGGACGGATGCCAGCGAGGAGCAGTGACTCAGTGACGACAGACCTTCCCGAGCTCTCCCTCTCGGCGCCTGAGGCAGCCACGACTGTCGGGTCCGCCGAGGCCGAGCGCGAGGTGACGATCGACCCGGAAGCCGCCAAACGAATCGACGCCATGGTGACCACCTTCGTCGGCGGTCTCCGGGCAGTCGACGTCCATGGCGACGACTATCGGAGGCGCGTCGACGACATCGACGGCCTCGCCGATCGCGAGATCAGATCGACCTCCGAAATGAGCAACCGCCTGCTCGACCGGCCGACACGGGCGATGCGGGGTCTCGGTCAGGGCGACGCGCCGATTGCCAAGAGCTTGCTCGATCTTCGCCGCTCGGTCGAGGAGCTGAACCCNNCCCTTCGGCGACCGGGTGCGCGCCTACTTCGCCAAGTACCAGAAGTCGCAGAGTCACATCGAGGCCATCGTCGGCGCCCTGCGCGAGGGTGGCGGGGAGCTCGAACGGGACAACGCCGCAATCGGTCAGGAGCAGAAGGCGCTCTGGTCGCAGATGGAGACGCTCCGGCAGTACACGTACCTGGCGGAGAAGCTCGACTCGGGTCTCGAGGCACAGATCAACCACCTCGCCATCGGCGACCCAGAGCGCGCCAGGGTCCTCCAGGAGGACATCCTCTANNACGGCCACCACCACGACCGTCGCCGCACTCCGGACCGCGGTCATGGTCGCTCAGGCGCTCACCAATCAGAAGCTCGTCAGCGAACAGGTCAAAGCAGTCAATGAGACGACCAGCGCGATGATCGAGAGCACCTCGTCGGTGCTCCGCGAGCAGACGGCCACTGTGGAAAGCCAGGCCGCGAGCCCGGGCCTCGACATGGGCTCGCTGCAACGTGCCTGGGACAACGTCTTTGCAGCCCTCGATCAGATCGACACGTACAAGTTGCGCGCTCTCGAAGCGATGAAGATCACGGTTCGGGATCTTTCAGAGCAGGTCGAGAAATCGCACGCGCAGGTAGAGCGTCTCCACGCCGCCGACGCCACGCCGGCACGATCCGCCCCGGGGCAGAGCCTGCGTCTCTCCTGACAGCTCTGCCGGCGCTCAGGGGTGAGCGGCGCTGATCCAGACCATTCCGACGATCGCGGCGATCACGAATATCGCGTACTCGGCGACCAGGCTTCGGCGCCGCAGCGGGCCCCCCACCGCACCGGCGACACCACGAGCGCCGTACCAGAGCACGAGCAGGATCGCGGCACGCAGCCCCGCGTGAGCGTTGTTCGTTCCGACCAGCGTGGTGCCTCCGAGCACGATCGCAGCGACGAGGGCCGCGAAGAGGATGGTGAGAGGGATCGACAGACGCTCCGTTCGGAGGCTGTCGAGGCTCACGAGAAACACGACCGCAACCACGGCGGCCAGGCGGAGGTGCTGTGGCAGCGTGGGTGACGCGCCGCCGAGCAACACCGGTGCCAGTACCGCGATCCCCGAGACGTCCCGGGTCAATCGGGTGAACCACCCCTCCTTGCCCAGGGCGCGGCGGCCGGCGAGACGGGGCACGCCGCCGATCACCACGGCAGCGATCACCCCGCCGGCGATCCGGATCGGGAGGGGAAGGACAGCGATCGCGAGCAGTGTCCCGAACGAGAGGACGGCCGCCATGGGGAGGGCCGTCCCAACCGGACCAGGCCTTGAGTCGGACGGATAGATCAGGAAGTCGTAGGCGACGAGAACGAGACCGGTGAGGATGGCAAGGCCCGCGTCGGCGGCTGCGCTTCGATCCAGACCCACGGCCTCCGGCCGCAGCAACACCTCGGCGGCCGCGACGGCGAGGCCAAAGGCTGTGTGCACCATCGGGAGGGGGATCTCGGCGAGGACCCGGACCTCGCCGGTGATGCCCAGCGCGCTTCGCGCCTGGTCCGCGAGATAGCCATGACCGCGACGGCGAAAACCTGTTCGATTATCCACGTTGGCCTGTGGAAACGGTGGACAACTCGGCGGGCCCCGGCTCAGGGAGCCGAGGTGCCGGCCCGTCCGTAGCTATCCTCGATGCGCACCACATCATCGATCTCCGGCGATGACACCTCGAAAAGGTCGGTGTCCTCCACCGCCACGAAGCGATGCCGCCGGCCGGGGCGGATATGAGCGCTCATCCCGGGGGCCAGCGTGAGTGTCTGTATCGCACCGTTGTCGTCCTCGAGCTGGAGATCCAGCACCCCAGACTGGAGGTAGATGCATTCGTCCTTCTGCACGTGGTACTGGAGGCTGAGCGAATGGCCCTTATTGACGTGGATGAGCTTTCCCAGGTAGCGGTCGGTGATCGCCCAGCGAAGCTCGTATCCCCAGGGCTTATCTACCCGTCCCGAACCGGACGCGCTGATGAATTCGGAGGCCTCAGTCACTCGCTCGCTCCGACCGCGATGCGCTCGGAGACGCCGCTCTGGTTTTCGAGAGCGGTGATGAGCTGCTCCACCCGCTCTCGCGTGGTCGCCTCGGCATACACCCGCATGAGCGGCTCGGTACCACTCATGCGCATGAGAACCCACGACCCGTCGTCCAGGTAGAACTTGAAGCCATCGTCTGTGCGCGTGCGCAGGACCTTGCTCCCGGCAAGATCGCTGGGCGCGTTCTGCCGCATACGTGCGTAGATCTGTTCCTTACGCTCTTCATAGCCGTCGCGGGGAAACCGAATATCGTGGCGGTCGTAGGCGTGCGGTCCGACCAGCTCTTCGAGATGGGCGAGGATCCCGGACAACGGTAGCCCGTAGTCGACGATCATCGCGGCCATCATCAGCCCTGAGAGGATGCCGTCACGTTCCGGGATGTGGCCACGGAACGCGTAGCCGCCCGATTCCTCGCCCCCCAGCATGGCGTCGGTTTCCATCATCTTGGTGCCGATGTACTTGAACCCAACGGGCATTTCGTGCACGGTGACATCGAAGCGCTCCCCCAGGGCGTCGAGCATTCCTGAGGTCGTGATCGAGCGGACGATGTCGCCTCGCAGGCCGCGCTTCTCGAGTAGATACATCGCGAACAGTGCCATCACCTGCAGTTGATTGATGTAGCGACCTGTCTCGTCGATGATGCCGACGCGATCGGCATCGCCGTCGTTGGCGATGCCGAGATCAAAGTTACCCGTCTTCATACGCTCCATCGCCTCTGGCATGTAGCGATCGATGGGCTCGGGATGCATCCCGCCAAAACCTGGATTCCGCTCGCCGTGGAGCTCCTCGACGGTGGTTGATCCACCCGTGAGCGCCCGCGCGATCAGACCAGCCCCGGCGCCGTACATAGCCTCGTGGCACACTCGCAGACCGTGACCGCGAAGCGCGTCGAGGTCCACCATCCTGCCAAGCTGCTCGAGGAAATCCGGAAGGGAGTCGATGGACTCAAGCTGTCCCGTCGCGACGGCCTCGTTGTACGTCATCGTGGTGACGCCCGACTCGAACGCCACCGCGGTATGCCGTTCGATCTCGGAGACGACCTCGGGCGGCGCAGATCCTCCGAAGTCGGGTTTGTATTTGATCCCGTTGAACTCTGCCGAGTTGTGACTCGCGGTGACGACGATCCCACCGGCAGCAAGGTGACGGGTAATCGCCCACGAGACGGCCGGTGTCGGGGTTACCCGGTCGAGGAGGATGACGCGGCGTCCGTTTGCGACGAGGACCTGCGCGACCTCACGAGCGAATAGCTCCGCGCAGAACCGCGAATCGTGTCCGACAACCACCGGGCGTGTCTCGCTCGCAAGGTAAGACGCCACACCCTGGGCGACTGCTCGCACGTTGGCGTAGGTGAAATCATCCGCCACCACGGCCCGCCATCCGTCGGTCCCGAACCGGATCGTGGTCGGCATCATCGAGTGCATTCTAGCCGGACATTCGTAGCGTCTCGGATCCCGCGAATCACAGAACCTCGTCTCGACCGGCAGCGCGGAGTTGCTCGACGACCTCCTTGAGAAGCTGCGACTGGAGTGCCGGGACCACCAACACGGCCTCGGGGGTGTCGACAACGACAACGCCATCTATGCCAGCCACGGCGACGATCCTGCCGGAACGTGCCACCACCGTGCATCCGTGAGCCGAGGTGACGAATACCGTTCCTTCGACCACGTTTCCATCGCCGTCAACATCGCCCTCCGCCACGCGAGCATCGTGGACGTCTGTCCACGACCCCAGGTCGGACCAGCCGAAGGTTGCCTCAACGACGGTGAGGCGCGGAGTCCGCTCGAGGACCAGCGGTTCCACCGCCTGGGACCGCTGTCCCCCATAGAGCCGAGTGACTTCCTCCTCGTCGCCCCGGATGCGCGCGTCAACGGCCCGGTCCAGGAGGGAACTGACTTCGGGGTCGGCGACACTCAGCTCGTCGAGGAACCGGCGGGCCGTCCAAGCAAAGAGGCCGAGATTCCAAAGGTGTCGGCCGCCCCTGACGTAGGCCTGAGCAACCTCGGCAGACGGCTTCTCAGTGAACCCGGCCGATGCAAATGCCGGCAGTAGCGCAGCAGCAGCGGCCGCCTGGGGCGGGCTCCCCTCAGGCGCTGTCCACAGGGACGGGGGCCGAGCCTCGCCCAGCTCTATGTAGCCGAATCCCGTAACAGGAGCGACAGGGACAAGACCAACGGTTGCAAGGCCGTCGGTAGCCTTCGCCCACCCAGCCGAAGCCAGGACAGCGGCACGATATGCGGCGGCATCGCTGACGCGATGGTCAGCATGGACGCTCGCAATCAAAGCATTGGGATCCTCGCGAGCGATGAGGCCCACGGCAAGCCCGATGGCTGGACCGGTCCCACGAGCGAGCGGCTCCGCGATGTACGCCTGATCGGTGAGCGACAGTCCTGCGAGTGCTGCGCGGCAGCTCTCGACCTGGTCGGCTGCTGTGACGATTCGGACGCTGTCGCCGAGCCCCATCACCCGGTCCAGGGTGGCTCGAAGCAGAGTCTCGCCTCCCCGAGCCAGGGGAAGAAGATGCTTCGGCGTCGAACGTCGGCTCAGGGGCCACAGCCGCGTTCCGCTCCCGCCCGCGAGCACCAAGATGTGGAGACCCATGCCCTGCCGCCTCGCCTCCGCCGCGACTAGGCCGTGGCTGCCGCGACGAGGAGTGGCGCGGTGCCGGCATCCTCGGCCCATTGCTCGGCGAGGGTCGTGCGCTCCCAGGGAAGGTCGAGATCGCTCCGGCCGAAGTGGCCGTAGGCGGCGACCTGGCGGTAGATGGGGCGGCGCAGCTCCAGGGCGCTCATGATCCCGAAGGGCGACAGATCGATGTACTCATCTATCAGCGAGGCGATCATGTCGTTCGGGACTTTCTCGGTCCCGAATGTCTCAACGAGGACCGAAACGGGCTTGGCGACGCCGATCGCATAGGCGACCTGGATCTCGCATTTCGTCGCCATGCCGGCCGCGACCACGTTCTTGGCCGCCCAGCGGGCGCCATAGGCAGCGCTGCGATCGACCTTCGACGGATCCTTGCCGCTGAAGGCGCCGCCGCCGTGACGGGCGTATCCGCCATAGGTGTCGACGATGATCTTGCGGCCGGTGAGGCCGGCATCCGCCATCGGGCCGCCGATGACGAATCGTCCGGTGGGGTTGACGTAGCGCTTGGTGCCGGCGTCGAGCCAGTCGGCGGGGATCACCTTCTCGACGACGTGGTGCTGGACGTCCTCGAAGATCTGCTCCTGGCTGACCTCCTCCCCGTGCTGGACGCTCACGAGGACGGTGTCCACCCGGCGCGGGCGGCCGTCGCCGTCGTATTCGATCGTGACCTGGGTCTTGCCGTCCGGGCGCGCCCAGCGAAGCGTCCCGTCGCGGCGGAGAACGGCAAGCTGACGGGCGAGCTGGTGGGCCATCTGAATTGGCGCCGGCATCAACTCGGGGGTCTCGTCACAGGCGAAGCCGAACATCATTCCCTGGTCGCCGGCGCCGCCGTGGTTCACGCCCTGCGAGATGTCGGGCGACTGCTCGTCGATTCCTACCAGCACGCCGCACGTCTCCCAGTCGATGCCGTATTTGGCGCGCGTGTAGCCGATCTCCTTGATGGTCTGGCGAACAAGGCCGGCGATGTCGACGTAGGCCTCGGTCGTGATCTCGCCGAATACCAGGACGGTTCCCGTGCTCAGCGCGGTCTCGCAGGCCACACGGCCGAGCGGGTCCTTGCTCAGCACGGCGTCGAGGACCGCGTCACTGATCTGGTCGGCGACCTTGTCGGGGTGTCCCTCGGTCACCGATTCCGAGGTAAAGAGGCGATGACGGGTTATGGGCATTGGAGCTACCCTCCACCCCTACCGGCAGCCACCGAGCCGCCCTGTGCGTCTCCGGCCTGCTCCTGTCCAGGGATCGCAAGATCGTAACAGCGCAATGGAAAGGCTGGGCTGTCACGGATTTGTCCGTTTGCGAGGACCCTCTCGACCGTGTACTGTTAGCCGGTAACTATCACCAACCCGGGCGCCGTATCACAACGCGCCGGACGGAGGAACAAGGCGCGTGTCGGTAGACCAGACTCTACGTTGCCGTGATTGCGGCGTCGACTTCATTTGGACCGAGGGCGAGCAGGNNCTTTTTTGCCTCTCGTGGCCTCACAAACCCCCCTTCTCGCTGCCCGAGTTGCAGAGCGGCTCGTCGTCAGAGCGGCGGCGGCGGTGGTGGCGGCGGCGGTTTCGGCGGCAGTGGCGGTGGCGGCGGTGGATATCGCAGCAACGGCCCTCGCCAGATGTACGAGGTCCCGTGTGCCGGGTGCGGCGGCGTGGCGCGCGTCCCCTTCCAGCCTCGCGGCGACAAGCCCGTTTACTGCAGCGACTGCTTCCGCGCAGCGCCGCGGTGAGTGACGGCGGCCCCATCGCGGTAGGGACCAGGGTCAGCTTTCCCTATGGCGGCAGCCGGCGTACCGGCACCGTCGCTGACGTCTCCATGATCCCCGACCAGTCGGGGGGGCAGTCGCTCGCATACCTGATTGACGTGGGCTCTCGCAAAGTGTTTGTGCAGGGCGAAGGCATCACCCCGGCCACCGGGCCGGGGGCCGCCTTCGATCCGGTCGCTGAAGGTGTCGCCTACGGCCGCAAGCGGCCGCGGAATCCGCGCAACCGCTAGCGACCTTGCGAGCGCGGCTCCTGCGCTCCTGCGGCTCGTCGCTCCGGCGTCACCGCGTGACAACGGCATGCTGGCTATTCTGTGAGTGATGACTTCTGATCTCACGGCCGAGGGCGCGCCACGCGGGCACGCACGCAGGCCGTTCCGTGTCTGGATGGTGCTGCTCGCGATCGGGGTCGCCTCGATCCTCGCCGGCGGTGCATTGATCGCCGGGCCGCTGATCGGCGTCTTTCAGCGCGGGGCGGTTGATTCGACGGCACTGAAGCACTGGAAGGGTGGCGCGACTCACTCGGCGGCCCCGGCCCCCGCCGCCTCCAAGTCACCGACGTGCGGGACGAGTTCGACTACCGACTACGCCCTCGTCAACTTCGGAGCCCCGGTGCAGTACCACTACGCGGCGGTGGCCGGCAACGGAACCTGGGCGCTGCTGAATTCGCGGTCGATGGTGCACTACTCGGGCACACCGGACCCCGGTCAGCAGGGGAACGTGATCATCGCCTTTCACCGCGAGCCGGACTTCCAGTACATCAACCAGCTCAACGTCGGCGACACCATCACCATCCAGAACCGGACCTGCCAGACATTCGTGTACAAGGTCACCAACAAGTGGGACATCGCCCCCAGCCATGTGACCCAGCTGGTCCCGACCGCCGGTCATGAGCTGACCATGATCACCTGTGATCCCTGGTGGCAGGACTACAACCGCTTCGTATGGCGTGCGGATCTGGTCTCCGCTCCGGCGCCGAGCTCACCCGGGTCGACCGGCGGATCGGTGGCCAACCCCTCCTTCTGACGGCTCAGGACGAGACTACTTCGAGTAGCCCTCAAGCGGGCCGGGGAACGCCTCCTCTGCTCTTGCCTCGAGTCGTCTGCCCTGCCTTCTGATGAAGATGATGCCGGCGATGATTGCCACGACCGCGAGGGCGATGAACGCAATCCCCACAACTCCGCTCAGGTGCGAGATCTGATTGCCCAGGATGTACGCGGCAATCCCGTAGACCGCCGCCCACACGATGCCTCCCGCGGCGATCGCCGCGAGGAACCGTGGCAACGGCATACGGTTGGCGCCGGCAAGGAAGGCGAGATACGTCCGTAGGATCGAAACAAATCGGCCGAAGAAGACGACCTTCGTCCCATAGCGCATGAAGATGTAGCGCCCGACCTTCACCTGCGGCTCATTGAGTCGCACGTACTTCCCAAACCGCCGCAGCAGCGGGTAGCCGCCGAACCAGCCGATGCCGAATCCGATGCAGTTCCCGACAATGGCGCCGATCGCGGCGGCCGCGATCACCCCGACAATCGACAGCCGTCCCTCGGCCGCGAAGATTGCCGCCGCGATCAGCATGGTCTCGCCGGGAAGCGGTATCCCGATGCCCTCGACGCCGACAAAGAGGGCGACCGCGGGATACCCGACGGTGGACAGCCACTGGTCGAGGGTCAAGGACGCAGTCCCGTGCCGTTTCGCTCAGACGGGCGAGACGGGATGATGGCGCGCAACGTCCGCGCGGCGCCGTGACCGGTACGCAGCAAAACGGCGCACCAACTCCACGCGCAACTCGGCAGGTGGCACGACCGCGTCGACGATGAGCTCCGAAGCGAGCCGGAAGATGTCGATGTCATCGCGGTACTCATCCTGAAGCGCTGTGACGAACGCTGCACGCTCGTCCTCCGGTGTGTCCTGGATCTTGTTGTAGTACACCGCGTTGATGGCCGCCTCCGGTCCCATCACCGCGATCTGTGCCGTGGGCAGGGCGAGGGTGCAGTCGGGTTCGAACGCGGGCCCGCTCATCGCGTACAGACCGGCGCCGTACGCCTTGCGCAGGATCACCGAGATGCGCGGAACCTGCGCCTGCGCGAGCGCCGCGATCATCTTGGCGCCGTGCCGGATGATTCCCTGACGCTCGACGGCGGTGCCGATCATGAAGCCGGGAACGTCGGCGAGAAAAAGCAGGGGAACGTTGAAGGCGTCGCAACACGTGATGAAGCGCGTCGCCTTGTCCGCCGAGTCGACGAAGAGCACCCCGCCCTTGAAGCGAGGCTGGGAAGCGAGGATTCCGACCGAGTATCCGTCGATCCGCGCGAAACCGCAGACGATCTCGCGCGCGAACAAACGCTTGATCTCGAAGAACGAGCCCTCGTCGACGATGCCGTGAATGAACGTCATCACGTCGTATCCCTTCGACGCCTCGGCGGGAATCACGTCGGTGATGTCCTCGCATCCGGCAGCGACGTCGCGTGACGGCGCAACCGGTGGTACGTCATGCCAGGACGGGGGCAGGTATTCAAGATAACGTCGCGCTGCGACGATGCCCGCGTCCTCGTCGGCAACCAGCACGTCGCCGCAACCGCTGACCGTGCAGTGCATGCGCGCTCCGCCCATCTCCTCGAGGGTCACCTTCTCACCGACGACGACCTCGGCCATGCGAGGCGAGCCAAGGTACATCGATGCATTCCCCTCGACCATGATCACGATGTCGCAGAACGCGGGGATGTAGGCGCCGCCCGCTGCGCTCGGGCCGAAGAGCACGCACACCTGGGGCACCTGACCGGAAAGGCGAACCTGCATATGGAAGATGCGGCCCGCGTGGCGCCGTCCCGGAAACATCGCCACCTGTTCGGTGATGCGCGCACCTGCCGAATCGACGAGGTACACGAGTGGAATCTGCAGACGCTCGGCCGTCTCCTGGATGCGAACGATCTTCTCGACGGTGCGCGGCCCCCAGGACCCCGCCTTCACGGTTGGATCATTGGCGACCACCGCACACGTCCGGCCATGCAGGACTCCGATGCCGGTGATCACCCCCTCAGCGGCGAGCTCCGGATCCTCTGTGCCCGCAAGCAGCCCGTCCTCGACAAACTCGGCGCCCGGGTCGAAGAGGCGCGCGATACGTTCGCGCGGCAGCAACTTGTGCTGGCCCGCGAGCTTGTCTCGGTGTCGCTGGGGGCCGCCTGCACGCGCCCTTTCGAGCCGCTCGGACACGGCCTCAGCCAACGCTCGTCTCCGCGGGCGTTTCCTGCGGAAGTCGACTCCAGATTCCGGCGCGGTACAGCTTGCCGGGAAGGTCGCGGCGAAGATCGGACGCAAGCGCCTCCGCGACCGCGCACATTGCCTGGAGATCGATGCCCGTGTGCGCTCCAAGCGCATGCAGCGCCTGGAGCGCGTCCTCGGTGCAGACGTTGCCGGTGGAGCGCGGCGCGAACGGGCACCCCCCAACTCCGCCGACCGATCCGTCGAACCGGCGGATGCCGGCGGCGAATGCGGCGATCACATTGGCAACGCCGAGTCCCCGCGTGTCGTGCACATGCAGCGACAGTTGATCGATCGGAAGCGAAGCGGCCACGAGGGCACACATCGCGCTGACATCAGCGGGCGTCGCCACGCCGATCGTGTCGGCGATTCCCACCTCCTTCACGCCGCGTGCAGCCAGATCCTCGCACAGCTCGACGACGCGCGCGGGCGCGACGACTCCCTCGAACGGACAACCGAAACTCACCGAGACGGCAACGTCGACGCTGCACGCACGCTCGCCCGCGAGCTCGACGATGTGCGAGATCTCGTCAAGCGATTCGTCGACGCTTCGATTCACGTTGCGCCGGTTGAAGGAGTCGGTCGCCGCGATGGTGACGAGGACATTCCGCATGCCGTGGGCGAGCGCGAGCTCGAGCCCGCGGAGGTTGGGAATGAGCAAGCGCAGCCGTCCGAGCTCGGGTTGCAGTCCGGCGAGCACCGCGGGCGCGTCCCCCAGTTGTGGCACCCAGCTCGGAGAGACGAATGATGTTGCCTCGACACGCGGTACCCCCGCGTCGAGCAACCCGCGGACCAGCCGGATCTTCGCTTCGGTGCTGATGGTCTCGGCGATGTTCTGGAGCCCGTCACGCGGAGCGACGTCGGTCCAGAGCACCTCGTTCACGCGGTATGCCTCCCAGGGATGGACGTTGCCCCGTCACCGTAGCAAACCCGAGGGCTACACTCTCGCCAGCCGATGCCGCGGTTCCGCGTTCCCGACTACATCCGAACCACCTTCGCGGTCAGCGATTGGCGCGCTTTCCGCCTGTGCGGCATGGACGAGGTGGGTCGCGGCGCGTACGCCGGCCCGCTGGTCGCCGCCGCTGTGGTGCTACCGCAGCGCTTCCGCCACCCCTTGCTCCGCGACAGCAAGCTGCTGACCGCAAAACAGCGCGAGCTGGTCGGGGCAGTGCTCCGTGAGCGCGCGGTCGCCTGGGCGGTGGCGGAGGTGAGCGTGGAGGACATCAACCGGCGAGGGCTCGGATGGGCGAACGTCGAGATCTTCCGGAGGCTCGTGGATGCCGTCGACGCCGACGGCTACTGCTGCGATGGGAACCTGCGCATCCCGGTGTCTCGTCCGCTGCATTCACTCGTTGCAGGCGATCGCAAGGTGCCGGCGGTATCGGCTGCCTCGATCATCGCCAAGGTCCATCGCGACGCGCTCATGACACGCATGCACGATGAGGCGCCCCACTACAACTGGGCGAGCAACAAGGGATATGGTGCCCCGGAGCACCGCGCGGCGATCAGAGAGCACGGGCCTCACCCGGCGCACCGCCGCGTCTTCCTGGCGTCGGTCCTGCAGACGGAGCTGAACCTGACGGGTACCGCGGCTCAGCTCGCGGTCGCGATCCCTGCTCTGGGAGCGGGCTGAACCTCGGTCAGTTGGCGCCGCAGCCGCAACTGCCGCCGCAGCAACCGCCGCCACCACCACCGCCCACACTAGGGGCGGTGTCAGACCCCGATCCGGCGTGGACCGCCACCCGGCTGATCAAGGGCAT
>PLDZ01000081.1:0-17357 GCA_003136295.1 Candidatus Dormiibacterota bacterium | reverse complement strand
GATGAGGCCGGCTCGCTCGCCCGGCGTCGAGTGAGCCATCTCGCCGCGGTCGACGGCCTCGAGCCCGCCGCCTACGTGAAGCTGATCCGATCCTTCCCGTCCCTTCGGGCGATCTACAGCGCCTCGGAGCCCGAGCTGACACGGCTCGTCGGTCCGGTCGCCGCAGCGCGCATCAGATGGTTCCTCGACGCGCCGCTGGATACCGCGCTCGCTCGGGAGGCGTCACCGATCAGTCTCCGCGGTATCGCACCGCCGCTTTCCTCCGCCGCCTGATCGAAGTCCGCACGCGCGCATGGAGCGTTGAATCGTGCAACCAACGTAGAATCAATCTTTTGGTGCCGGTTCATTCGTTTGGCGCCATAGATGGCAGGTGAGAACGGAGGTTTGTTGCAGCATGCGGAGTCGACGTTCCAGAGCTGCCGTGCTTGACCGCGGTCGGGCAGCCGATACGATCAGTGACCTTGCCGATCATGCCGTCACGCTCGCGCGCGGTGCGGGGACCGCCGCCCTGCCGACGGTGCAACGCGGCGCGGAAGGTTTGAGCCAGGTATTGCAGAGTGCCGCCGGGACGCTGGCGGACACAGCGGAACACCTTGCGGGGGATAGCAGAGTCACGACCGCCGGCAATGCGGCGCGCGAGCGCATCGCCGACGCTTCGGACAAGCTGAGCACCGCTATCCGTCCAAAGAAGCAGACCCACCGGGTTCGCAATCTCTTCATCGGCGCAGCGGTTGTCGGTGGTGTTTTCGCGCTGATCCAGTCACCGCTCCGGACCAAGATCCAGGAGCGCCTTTTCGGTCCGGCGCCTTCTGATGACGACGACCTTCCACAGATCACCCTGCCCGACGACGATCGCCATGTCGAGATCACCGACCTCACCAAGGCGTCGCAGGCCGCGGCCGAGCCCGACCCGAAGCCGGATGTCGTCGGTACCCCCGTGGCCGCAGAGCCCACGCCGCGTGGCAGCCGGAGCCACGGTCATAACCACGACGAACCTGCAGACAACCAGGAGACCAATGCCTGACGACCGCCCCTATCAGGGACGCCCCTCTTCGGACCGTCCCTCGTTCTCCGGCCCCCGGCAGTTCTCGGGCCCCCGACCCAGCTACAACAACAACGACTCGCGGCCGCCCTTCCGCCCGGCGCCCCGAGTAGAGGTTCCCGCCGCGCCGATGTCGCACTCGCTGCGCCTCCGTGACGGCGATCGCGAGATCGAGGTCAGCGGATCGGCGGCGTTCGTTCGTCAGGTTCTGGACGATCTTCCTGCGATGTGGACCCGTCTCCACGGCGAGGGCTCGACGCGGCCCGCCCGGATCGACCTCCCGGCACGTAGCGAAACTCCGGTGGTCGAGCAGCCGCATCGCGTGCCCGAGAGCGCACCCGAGCCCACCAGGACGGCGGCGCCTGCGGTCTCGAACGGCAAGCACACGACCACGCGGAGCACGCCCGACGACAAGGTGCTGGCGGTGCTCAAGGAATCCACGCGGCCCCTCGCGGTTGCGGCGATCCGCAAGCGCCTCGGCGGCAGCTTCACCCCCCAGCAGGTGCGCCGAATCCTCGAGCGCAACGCTCCGAAGGTATCGGTCACGGACGAGCGACCGGCCACCTACCGTCTGCGCTGACGCCCAGGCGGCCTGAGCGGGCGCTACCCGGGTCGGGGTCCATGTCCTCGTCGGTGCCCATAATTGAGCCGGCAGGGAACTGAACAATGCGGCGTCCATTTCTCGTCCTCCTGACTGCGCTGCTCGTGTGCGTCACCGCATGCGGTTCGGCGACTGCCGCCGGGGGCCCGTCGAGCACTGCAACGGCGGCGCCCACGCCATACCCGACCCCGTCGGGCGGTCTCGGCCATCGACCGTCGACACCCGTGAAGATCACGCTCATCGCCCCCACCAGCGGCGAGGTCGTTCACGGCACCACCCTGGTCGTCAGAGTCTCCATCACCGGCGGGGTGGTCACGAGCGCAGTCACCGCCGACATCACACCCACCAAGGGTCACGTGCACCTCTACCTCAACAACCAGCTCATCTACATGCAGTACACGCTGTCGCAACCGATCACCGTGAAACCCGGGCTTGAGTACTCGATGTACGCCGAGTTCGTCGCCCAGGATCACTTTCCATTCGCGCCCCGGGATGTCACACCGACGGTCTTCTTCACCGTCGCGCCGGCCTGACCGAAGTCGATGGTGATCGCGCATATCGTCAGCGGCCTTCCTCTGCCGCTGCAGTGGGGCCTTGCACTGCTGATCTTCGGTGGCGGCCTCCTGGTGTTCGCAGTGCGCAGGAGTGCGCTGCGAATCGCCGGAGGTGTCGCCGCCCTCTGTGGTGCCGGTGGCCTGGCCGCGAGCTGGATCCTCAGCCCAGCGCTGATCGTGGCGCCACCGTACGCTGTCCGCATCGTGTCGCCTGCACCCGGAGCTGACGTCGGCGCGCCGCTGACGCTCACGGTGTGCGGCGTCCCGGCGTCGGGCGGTTTGGTTCCAGCGACGTCCTCTCAGTACTTCCTCGCCGTCATCCTCGACGGCGTCCAGGCACCCACCGTCGACGTCTGGCACGTGCAAGTGGACCTCCCTGCCGGCCGCCACGCCATCGAGGTCGAGCTCGTATCCCCAAGCCACCAGTCGTTCAATCCCCCCGCGACGTTCACGGAGACGATCACCGTCGTGCCCGGCGCGACTCCGGCCGGTCCGGGATCCTGTTGACCGACGAACGCGTCGCGCACATCCTCGTCGTCGAGGATGACGCGGCGCTCCGCGAGGTTGTTGCCGGAGCGCTCAACTCGGCCGGCTATGAGACGTCGCTTGCGGCCCACGGGATCACCGCCTCGCAGATGCTTCGCAGTGGCGGCACGATCGACATCGTCCTGCTCGATATCGGTCTCCCTTTTGTCGACGGATGGCAGATCCTCGAGCAGATGGACAACCACCATCGCCCAGCGGTGATCGTGATCAGCGCCAGAGGCGAGGAGACCGACAAGGTTCGCGCCCTCGACCTCGGGGCTGATGACTACCTCGCCAAGCCCTTCGGCGCAGACGAATTGCTTGCCCGGGTTCGGGCCGTGCTGCGCCGCGTCCGTCCGCCGGACAGCGCAGGCGGGATCGTCGTGCAGGGCGGGGTTCGGGTCGACCTCGGCGCGCGCGCGGTGACCCGCGACAGCACGGAGGTGCGACTCTCGCCGACCGAGTGGCTACTGCTCGCCGAGCTCGCCCGAAACGCCGGCGTGACGCTCGACCATCGCACCCTGCTGCAGCGCGTCTGGGGGCCACAGTACGCGGACGAGCGCAACTATCTCCGGACGTTCGCCCAGCGCCTGCGGGTCAAGCTCGAGGAGGACCCGGCGCACCCAGAGATCGTGGTTACAGTCGGACGCCACGGGTACCGTTTCGGGCCGCCTCGTTGACGCGCTGTTGACGGCCTCGTTGAGACCATTGTGTTGCGATGGCGACGAGGCTCCCGATTGAAATGTCCTCCGCGTCGGACGGTCCCCGCCAGGGCTGGTGGAGTCGAACCGTATCCATCGCCTATGGGATCAAGCCGGTCGCTGAGGTCATTGCCGCGGTGGCGGGGCCTCTTGCGCTGACTGCCGCTATCCTGCCTTTCCGCAGTCAGGGCACTAACGCCAACCGGATGGGCCGCAGGGCATCCTCCCGTCCTGCGGCCCCCATCATGCCCTTGATGTATCGCGGCGCGAGCGCGACTATAGGAAATCCAAACGTTCGTGCTGTGTGTCAACGGAGCCTGGTCAGGGTGCTGACGCAGCGTTGAGCTTGTTGACGCTGTGTTGATCGTCGGGAGTCAATACTCCCACCGATGCCACTCGACCTGCTGGTGTTGCTCTGTTTCGCCGGGATGCTCGTCGCTGCGTATCTGTTCAGCGACGGGATGCGGAGGATCTGACGTGGCGTCCGCGCTCACCGGGTACATCGTCTCCGCAGTCATCGCGCTTCTGGCGGCGATCTATCTGGTAATCGCGCTGGTCGCCCCGGAGCGCTTCTGATGGTTCTCGACATCATCGCGGCGGTGATCACCTACGCCGCCGTCGGCGTCGGCGCGTGGTTCATCGGCGGGTACATGCTTAAGGTGTTCAGGGGTGAGCGCGTCTGGCTCAGCCGCGTGATCCGTCCGGTCGAGCGCCTTGCGTACCGGATCGTCGGCGTCGATGAGGAGCACGAGCAGAGCTGGCTCGCTTACCTCGTCTCGCTCCTCTCGGCGACGGTCGTGAGCATCGCGTTCACGTACGTCGTGCTCCGATTCCAGGACCATCTGCCGCTCAACCCCGAGAACCTGCCCGGAGTACCCGCGCCACTCGCCTTCAACACGGCGATCAGTTTCGCGACCAACACCAACTGGCAGAACTACGCCGGCGAGACCACGATGAGCTACTTCTCACAGATCGTGGCCCTTGTGCTCCATCAGTTCCTCAGCGCCGCTGTGGGAATTGCCGTGGCAATCGTCGTGATTCGTGCAGTCGCACGTCGAACCATGAGCACACTCGGGAACTTTTGGGTGGATATTGTCCGCTGCATTCTCTATGTGCTTCTCCCCATCAGCGTCGTGCTCGCGCTCGTGCTGGTCGCCAACGGGGCGATCCAGAACTTCAGCAACTACACGGCTGTGCACACGCTCACCAATGGTGTGCAGACGATCGCTCAGGGCCCTGTCGCCTCCATGGAGGCGATCAAGGATCTCGGCACCAACGGCGGCGGTTTCTTCAACGCCAACGCCGCGCATCCGTTCGAGAACCCCAATGGTTTCACGAACTCGCTCGAGATCTTCATCTGCCTGCTGATCCCATTCGGGCTGACCATCACGTTTGGCAAGTGGGTCGGGCATGTCAGGCAGGGAATCGTGCTCGGCGCGGTCATGGGCATCATCCTGATCTCGGCGTTCGGCGTTGTCGCCTGGCAGGAGCAGCAGGGGAATCCGGCGCTGATCAGCACGGGTGCGTCTCAGGTTGCGACAAGCGCATCCGCCGGCGGCAACATGGAGGGCAAGGAGGCTCGTTTCGGGCCGATCCAGTCAGCGTTGTACAACACGGCCACGACCGGTACGAGCACGGGTTCGGTCGACGCGTCGATGGACAGTCTGACGCCGATAGGTGGTCTCGTACCACTCGTGCTCATCAAGCTCGGCGAGATCACACCCGGTGATGCCGGCTCGGGCCTGTATGGGATGGTCGTCTTCGCCATTGTCGCCGTCTTCATCGCCGGGCTGATGGTAGGGAGGACGCCCGAGTACCTGGGCAAGAAGATCGAGGCTCGCGACGTCAAATACGCAGCGATTGCGATCCTCGTTCTTCCGGCGTCGATTCTCGGCTTCTCAGCTGTTGCTGTGCTAACAACCGCAGGTCAAGCAGGTCCGATAGCAACGCAGGGGACGCCGCACATGCTCACGGAGATCCTCTACGCGTTCTCGTCGGCGACCGGCAACAACGGGAGCGCGTTCGCCGGCCTCTCCGGTAACACCAACTTCTACAACCTGATGCTTGCGGGCGCCATGTGGGCTGGCAGGTATCTATTCCTCATCCCGGTGATGGCGATGGCCGGAAACCTCGTGAAGAAGAAGATCGTGCCTGCCAGCGCGGGGACGTTCCCCACCGACGGACCGCTGTTCGTCGCCCTGCTGATCGGCACGATCATCATCGTCGCCGCTCTCACGTTCTTCCCCGCGGTCTCGCTCGGACCGATTCTCGAGCACTTCAAGCTCATTGCGGCATTCTGAAATGGCCATCGCATCCGTACATCACTCCAAGCGCCGGCGCACCAGCGTCACCGATCCCGAGCTCTTGATTCCTGCGATCGGCCAGAGCTTCGTCAAGCTGGATCCGCGCGCGATGGTTCGCAACCCGGTCATGTTCATCGTGGAGATCGGCGCGGTCATGACCACCTATGGGTTCATCGCCGGCATCGTCGGTAATAGCAGCGACACCAGCTTTGTCGGTCAGATCGCCCTCTGGCTCTGGTTCACTGTGCTCTTTGCCAACTTCGCCGAGGCGATTGCCGAAGGACGGGGCAAGGCGCAGGCTCAGGCGTTGCGCCGGACGCGAACCGAAACGATTGCCCGCAAATTGCAGGGCGGCATCGGAGGCACCGAGGTGTCCGTGCCGGCGCCGGATCTCCGCAAGGGCGACATCGTCGTGTGTGAAGCGGGCGACGTGATCCCGAGCGACGGCACCATCGTCGAAGGCATCGCGAGCGTCGACGAATCGGCGATCACCGGTGAATCGGCTCCTGTGATCCGGGAGGCCGGCGGCGATCGCAGCGCCGTCACGGGAGGCACGCGTGTCTTGAGCGACCGCATCGTCATCGAGATCACTCAGAACCCCGGAGAGACCTTTCTCGATCGCATGATCTCGCTCGTTGAGAGCGCGTCCCGTCAGAAGACCCCCAACGAGATTGCACTCAACATCCTGCTCGCCAGCCTCACGCTCATCTTCCTGATCGCGGTAGTGTCACTGCAGCCGTTTGCAATCTTCTCGGGTGCGTCGATCTCGGTGCCCGTTCTGATCGCACTCCTGGTCTGCCTCATCCCGACCACCATCGGCGGCCTGCTCAGCGCCATCGGCATCGCCGGGATCGATCGCCTCCTCCAGAAAAACGTCCTCGCCATGTCCGGCCGTGCGGTCGAGGCCGCGGGAGACGTCGACACCCTGCTTCTCGACAAGACGGGAACTATCACCCTCGGAAACAGGCAGGCGACAGAGTTCCTGCCAGCCTCTGGCATCACGATGGAAAGACTGGTGCAGGCGGCCGACCTGGCCAGCCGCGCCGACGAGACCCCGGAGGGTCGGTCCATCGTAACCCTGGCGCGGCGGTTCGGTGCGCCGGAAGAGGTCGTGGGCGCCCCCTGGACCTTCGTGCCATTCACGGCAGAAACGCGGATGAGCGGTGTGGATCGTGTGGGAGACAGCATCCGTAAGGGTGCTGGCGATTCCATCGCTACGTGGTCCGGCGGCGGGGCGGTCTCCAAGGATGTCGAGGCACAGGTTGAGACGATCGCCCGCAGCGGTGGGACACCATTGCTCGTCGCTGAGAACCACATTGTCCTCGGGACCATCCACCTCAAGGACATCGTCAAGCCTGGGATCGCCGAGCGCTTCGCGGAGCTGCGCAGGATGGGGCTGCGCACGGTGATGATCACGGGTGACAACCCGCTGACCGCCGCTGCGATCGCCGCTGAAGCGGGTGTCGACGACTTCCTTGCTCAGGCGACGCCCGAGAACAAGCTCGACCTGATCCGTCAGGAGCAGGCCGGCGGCAAGCTCGTGGCGATGACCGGCGACGGCACCAATGACGCGCCGGCACTCGCCCAGGCCGACGTCGGGGTCGCCATGAACAGCGGGACCCAGGCGGCCAAGGAGGCGGGCAACCTGGTCGACCTCGACAGCGACCCAACCAAGCTCATCGAGATCGTCGAGACCGGCAAGCAGATGCTGATCACGCGTGGCGCGCTGACGACGTTCAGCATTGCCAACGACGTTGCCAAGTACTTCGCGATCATCCCCGCGATGTTCACCGCCTACGCGGCGCTCACACCGTTGTCGGTGTTGAACATCATGCGTCTGCACTCCGCGCACAGCGCGATCCTTAGCGCGGTCATCTTCAATGCGCTGATCATCATCGCGCTCGTCCCGCTTGCGCTGCGCGGCGTGCGCTTCCGCGCCGTCGGAGCCGCAGCGCTGCTCCGTCGCAACCTCCTCATCTACGGCCTTGGCGGCATCATTGCGCCGTTCATCGGGATCAAGGTCATCGATGTGATCATCACCACGGTTCACCTGGTCTAGGCGGAACGAAGATGGGCAACCTTCCCAAACAACTGCTGATCGGCCTCCGGCTCACCATCTCCATCGCCGCGCTCGCGCTGGTATACACCTTCGTCATCACCGGCATTTCCCAGGTGGCCTTCAACGCCAATGCCAACGGCAGTCTGGTCACGGTGAATGGCAAGGTCGTCGGCTCGACGCTCATCGGTCAGAGCTGCCCGCAGGAGAAGGTCGCCTCGGACGGCAGCCTCAAGATCACGATCGACACGAGATACTTCCAGGGACGCCTCTCGTACACGTCCAACGCCACTACTGGCACCCTCCAACCATGCAACGCGGCCAACTCAGCCGGAAGCAACCTGGGGCCGTCCAACCCCGTGCTGAAGGCGACGATCAAAGCAGCTGTCGCCGCTTACGAAGCGGCCGGGGTCTCAGCTCCTGTTCCGATCGACCTGGTGACCTCGGACTTCACCGGCTTCGACCCCAATATCAGCGAGGCCGCCGCCCTCGCCCAGGTGAACATGGTGGCGAGCACCCGCAGCCTCAATCCCCGCAAAGTGCACGCGCTCGTCGAGTCCCAGGTACAGGGGCGGATTCTCTTGGTGTTCGGGGAGCCTGTCGTCAACGTGCTCCAGCTCAACCTCGCCCTTGACACCCAGCAGTCCAGCCTCGCCGGATGACGCGTTTACTGGGACGTCGACGCGAGCATCATTAGCCATATGACCGACACAATCGCGGCCGGCGCGATGCCGGTCCCGGCGACGACGAAGGTGGGGCGTGGCCTTCTGCGCGTGTTCCTCGGCGCCACACCGGGGAGCGGCAAGACGTTTGCCATGCTTCGTGAGGCACACGACCGCCGCTCCCAAGGAGAGGACGTCGTCGTGGGGTTCGTCGAGACCCACGGCCGAAAGCTCACCGAGCAGGCCATCGGGAGTCTCGAAGTCATCCCACGTATCGAGGTCGAGTACCACGGGAAGCTCATGGAGGAGATGGATCTCGACACGGTCCTGGGGCGCCACCCGCAGGTCGTTCTCGTAGACGAGCTGGCCCACACCAACGTGCCCGGCGTTCGCCACACCAAGCGGTATGAGGACGTGGAGGAGATCCTCAAGGCCGGGATCGACGTCGTGACCACGGTCAACGTCCAGCACCTCGAATCTGTGAAGGATCTGGCCGAGCACATCACCGGCATCCCGGTACGCGAGACGCTGCCAGATCGCGTTCTCGACAATGCCGACGAGATCCAGTTCATCGACATCTCTCCCGAGGCGCTCCGCAAACGCATGCGCCACGGGAACATCTACGCACCCGAGAAGATCGACACAGCTCTTGCCAATTTCTTCCGCCCTGGCAATCTTGCCGCCCTGCGGGAGATCGCGCTTCGCCTTGTGGCGCAGACGGTCGGACGCGCTCGAGGCGCAATCCGTCCCGCGCCGCAATCGGTCCTGGTTGGCGTCAGCGGCAGCAAGAGCAGCGGGACGCTCATTCGCCGTGCCAGCCGCCTGGCCCGCCGGTTCGGCGGCTTCTGCACGGTGCTGGTGGTGCTGGGACGGCACGCCGAGGAGACCGAGCCGGGCCGGGCGAAATCGAAAGAACTGGCGGAGTTGCTCCAGTGCGGATTCATCGAGCGCGAGGGCAGGGTGACCGACGTGGTTGTTGCAGTCGCCCAAGAACTGGGTGTCCAGCACGTCGTCGTCGGTGAGTCCTCACACCCCGGTGTCCGCGGCCGTCTACACCGCGGACTCATCGACCGTTTGATCACCGAACTGCCGGACGTGAGCGTGCATGTCGTCGCGCGCCCCGCCCTGCATCGAGAAGTGCCGATAGCGGCCAGCGATCAGCGGCCCGACTCCGACATGTTGCTTCGCGCACTGCACGCGAGCGCGATCCGTTCGGGGCTGCGCGTCTATCTCGGGTATGCGCGCGGCTGCGGCACCACGGTGGCAATGCTCGACGAGGCGAGCCGGCGAAGGCAGCGGGGCACCGATGTGGTGGTCGCGGCGGTGAAGACCGACGGGCGGAACCGATGCGAGGCCGCCCTCGGGGGGCTCGAGGTTCTCGGCGGACCGACCTCGCCGGCGCGGGCGGGGATCGTCGACGTCGAGGCGCTGCTACAGCGCAACCCCGAGGTCGCATGCCTTGACGACCTCGCCGGTGGGGATACGCAAGGACGGCCGATCACCGAGTCCGTCCCTCGATTGCTGCGCGCCGGAATGATGCTGATTGCGACGCTGCATCTGACCGACTTGCGCAGTACCGTCGAAGGCATGGGCGCGATGCTCGGCACGCGACCGGAACATGTGGTCGATGACGCGTTCCTCGATCAGGTCACCGAGCTTGAGATCGTCGACATCACACCGTCACTCCTGGACGAGCGTCTCCGTCGCGGCGAGATCGTGCCGGCGAGCCAGGCGGCGAGGGCTCGCGCCCAGGCGTTCCGGCCAGAGGTCCTCGCCTCACTCCGTGAGCTCGCGTTCCGGATCCTCGCCGAACACACCGATCGTCGACTGGTCGCGTACATGCGGGAGCGGGGCATCGAGGCGCCTTGGGAGGTCAAACCGCGGGTCATGCTCTGCGTCCCGCCGCGTCCGGGGATGGAGGACGTCATCGCGAGCACCGCAGGCCTCGCAGCACGGCTGGACGGCAAGATGACCGCGGTCACCGTCCGTGACCGCAAGCGATCTGAGCAGGAGATGCAGCTCCTCGGGGCATACGCATCGCTCACCCACCAGGCCGACGGCGCATTCGTAACGCTGTACGAGCGCGATCCGGCGAGCGCGCTGACGCGGTACGCGCGGAAGATCCTCGCAACCGAAATCGTCGTCACACGCGGTCGAGGGCGCCGTGGGACGCTGCGAAAGCTCATCCGGCTGCTCACCGACGTGGACGTGCATGTCCTGCCAACGCCACACAAGGATGCGCCCGCCTGATTGGGTTAGGTGACGCTCGCAGGGTTGCTGGTGGTCGGCTCCGCCTGAGGCTGCCCGGCGGGAACGCCAGGGAGCGTAAAGGCGAAGACTGCCCCACCGCCTCGCTCCGGGTCATCCAGCCAGATGCGCCCGGCGTGGGCCTCGATGATCCCTCGGACGATGGCGAGACCGAGGCCGGTGCCCTCCGCACCCACCTGCTCATCGCGGACGAAACGCTCGAAGATGCGGTCCCTCAGCTCCTCATCGACACCAGGACCATGGTCGATGACGCGCGTGACGATGGTTCCGCGAGCACCCGGAGCGACCTGGACCTCGATCGGAGAAGGCGGTGGTGCGTAGCGGTCGGCGTTGACGAGCAGGTTGTCCAGCACCTGTCCGAGCCGGTCCCAATCGGCGACGGCCTCTAGGGATCCTGGGTCGGCCTCGACACGAACCACGCGATTGGGATGAGTCTGGCGGAGCCGAGCCGCGGCCGCCTCGACCGCCTCGCCGACATCGGTCGGCTCGAGGCGCAGCTCGAGAGCGTGCCCCTCGATGCGAGCCAGGTCGAGCATGTCGCCAACCAATCGATCGAGTCTGCGAGACTGCGTGACGATGCCGGTGAGACCGTCCCGAACCACCCTGGTGATATCGGTCCGGCCGAGCAGCACCGTCGCCCCGGTGAGGATGCTCGCCAGGGGCGTGCGCAGCTCGTGGCTCACGTTCTGGAGTAATTCGCGCCGCACTCGGTCGGCATCGCGCAGCGCCGAGACCTGTTGCTGTGTCTGCGCCAGCCGCACCGCCGTGCGCGCCGAAGCCGCCTGCTCGCGGTAAAGACGCTCGAGCTCGGTATTCGCCGCTGCGAGCGTTCTCGAAAGCCCTCGAGCCTCGTTGGTCGCTCGCCGCCGCAGCGCGGCGACGCCTCCGACGGCGCCTGCGGTCACAAAGAAGATGACGAGGTAGAGGACGTCGCTCGGGTTCGCGAGGCTGAGGCTGTCGACGGGCGGGAGAAAGAAGTAGTCGCCGAGGATCGACGACATGGCCGCTGCGACGAGCGCGGGAACGAGCCCGGCGAGGAGGCCGAGCGAGGCGACGATCCCGAGATAGAGGAAAACATAGGCGCGAGCTTCCGACGTTGGCAGGCGCGCGAGTACCAGGGTCAGCAGCGGTGGCGCCACCACCGCGACCGCGATTCCGATGAGCAGCACACGATCAGTGCGGAGTCGCTCCATGTCAGGCTCCCCGCAGGTGCTCGTTCAGCGCGTCGACGAGACGGCTCGACGCGGCCTGGAGCCCGAACTCCGCCATGAGCTCGTTAAGGCCTCCCGGGTCATGCGGATAATGATCCCGGCGCCCGGACGGCAGCTCGATGGGCAGGTCGGGCACCGGGGGCACCACCTGTAAGGCTCGGGTCAGATAGTCGTGGTCGTGCTCACTCAGCCGGCGCGCCTCGAGGATGGCCGGGACACCTCCGTGCTGACGGATCATCGATGCGGCGGCAACCGCGCCCACGCCTTTCAACCCCGGCAACCCGTCCGACGGATCACCCCGCAGCATGGCGAAATCGGCATAGCGGCGCCCCGGAATCCCGTATCGGCGTGTGACCTCGGCTTCATCTACCACGGCCAGGCCGCCCTTCTCCGGATAGAGCACCTTCACCCGTGGGTCGTCGATCAGCGCGAACAGGTCTCGATCCCCGCTGACGATCTCGACGCTGCCGTGTGCTTTCGCCGTCCAGGTCGCGATGACGTCCTCCGCCTCGTACCCGGCTGCGCCGAGCGCGTCGATGCCGATCGCGGCGAGGAATGCGTCGATGACCGGCATCTGCGGGATGAGCGCCGGTGGGATCGGTTCCGCGACGCGCTGGGCCTTGTAGCCTGGGATCAGTGCGACCCGCCAGTCCGGGCGCCAGTCGGCGTCGCTCGCCACGGCGATGTGGTGCGGCTGCCGGGTGCTCAGCAACCGTGTCAGCGTCTCGAAGAAGCCGCGAGCGGCGTTGATCAGTCTGCCGTCCGGCGACTTGACGGTCTTTGGCACCCCATAAAAGGCGCGGAAGATGAGGCTCGACCCGTCGACGAACAGCCAGTCGCTGGACACGGAAAGGCTACCAATACCCAGTCATGAGCGCGGCCATCGTACCGTTCGCCCAGGCACCCCTCAGGCTTCTTCTGCGACGCTGAAGAACGTGGCAGCCGACATCCCCGAGTTGATCGTCCCGGACGCCCGCGCGTGGCGCCGCTGGCTCGCCGCACACCACGGCGATGCCGCCGGCGTCTGGCTCGTACTCGCCAAGAAGGACACCACCGAGCCCACGAGCCTCACCTATGCCCGGGCCCTCGATGAGGCGCTCTGTCATGGCTGGATCGACGGCCAGGCGGCACCAGGCGACGAGGCCACCTATCGCCAGCGCTTCACACCCCGGCGCACCAGGAGCAGATGGTCGGCGCGCAATGTCGGCATCGTCAACCGCCTCCGCGCCGAGGGACGGATGCACGCGGCGGGCGAAGCCGAGGTCGAACGCGCTCAGCGTGATGGGCGGTGGGAGGCTGCGTACGGGGGTGCCGCTTCCAGCGAAGTGCCGACCGACCTGGCCGCCGCGTTACGCGCTCACCCGAGCGCCCAGGCGATGTTCGAGATCCTGAGCAGCCAGAACCGCTACGCGATCCTCTTTCGGATCAGCGACGCCAAACTGCCCGCGACCCGCGAGCGGCGCGTCAACAAGTTCGTCGCGATGCTGGCTCGCGGCGAGACTGTGTACCCGCAGAAGCGAACCCTCTGAGGGTCGTCTCTCCGCCGCTGCCAGGTTGTGGCGAGCTGCGGGTTGGCGACATACCGCGTGGTATGCGACGGAGCGCTCAGCAGCTGGCGCAGGTGCCGGTGCGGCATGGTGACCTGGGCGATGAGTATCGACAGGACGAACACCGACATGTTGGTGGTCGCCGCCCCGGGTCCGGTCGATCCGGTCACGTGGAAGATCAGGGCGATCACAGCGACGAACGCGCCAATGATCGTTTGCCGAGAAAAGAACCTTGCGAGGCTGGCGGCGCGGCCAGCTTCGACGCGACCCTCAGCAGACTGTCGGACGAGGCCCCCCTCCATGCGACCAATCGTACCGAAAGCGTCACCAGTATGCAACTAGCCGTCACCCAACCAGCGCGCCTCGATCCTTAGCCGAGCCATATCGAGCCGTTACCGGATCCACAAGACGGCCTTAACGGCCGCCCGATCATCTTGGGCCTCGAAGACGGCACGGCTTCGTTGAGGAGGAATCATGAGCAGACGGACACTGATCACGCTGGCGTTGGCGGGGACCGCCACGATCGTCAGCGCATCGTTCGCCACGGCGACCGGGGTGACCGCGGCGTCGACGGTGAACAACAGCGCGAAGACGGCGTCGCCGATCAAGCACGTCGTCGTCCTGTTTCAGGAGAACGTCTCATTCGACCATTACTTCGGCACCTACCCGAAAGCGACCAACAGCGACGGACAGCCGTTCAAGGCAAAGCCGGGGACGCCAACGGTGAACGGCCTGACCCCTGCGCTGCTGACCGCCAATCCGAACGGGGTGAACCCCACCCGGCTCGGCGCGGCCAACGTTCTGACGTGCGACCAGGATCACGACTACACGCCCGAGCAGCAGGCGCTGGACGGGGGCTTGATGGACAAGTTCCCCACGTACACACAGGTCGAGAGTTGCTCCGCGCCGGACACCGCCCCGCCAGGGCTGGTCATGGATTACTACGACGGAAACACGGTCACGGCGCTCTGGAACTACGCGCAGCGTTTCGCCATGAGCGACAACAACTTCGACACGACGTTCGGCCCGTCGACCCCCGGTGCGGTCAACCTCGTGTCCGGGCAGACCCACGGCGCCACACCGGCCGTGCTCGCCGGTGTGACCGACAATGGCACCGTCTACGGCGACGCTGATCCGACCTTTGACGAGTGTTCGGCAGGCTCGACAATCGCCATGTCGGGAGACAACATCGGCAACGAGCTCAACGCCAGGCACGTCACATGGGGATGGTTCCAGGGCGGCTTTGCTCCGACCAGCCAGGTCAACGGGACAGTTGTGTGCGGGGCGAGCCACACCAACATCGGCGGTGCGTCGGTCACCGACTACAGCGCGCACCACGATCCGTTCCAGTACTACGCGAGCACTGCCAATCCTGCGCACCTCCCGCCCGCGACGGAGGCAGAGGTCGGGCACCCCGGACAGGCGAACCATCAGTACGACCTCAGCTACTTCTACCAGAGCCTGACCGATGGCAACCTGCCCGCGGTGAGCTTCGTCAAGGCGCCCCGTTATCAGGATGGGCATGCCGGCTACTCGGATCCGCTTGACGAGCAGACCTACCTTGTCAAGACGATCAATGCGATCGAGCAGTCCAAGTTCTGGAAGTCCACGGCGATCGTCATCGCCTACGACGACTCTGACGGCTGGTACGACCAGGTGATGCCGCCAATCGTCAACTCCTCGACGTCCGTCGAGGATGCGTTGACGGGAACCGGGCAGTGCGGTACCGGCACCCCGGCCGGCGGGTTCGAGGATCGCTGCGGCTACGGGCAGCGCCTGCCGCTCCTTATCGTCTCGCCGTACGCGCGCACGAACTGGGTCGACAACTCGATCACCGACACCACCTCGGTGCTCCGGTTCATCGAGGACAACTGGTCGCTGCCGCGCATCGGTGGCGGGTCATTCGATGCAGTCGCCGGCAGCATCGACGCCATGTTCAACTTCAGCGACCGGGATGCGAATCCGTTGATTCTCAATCCGGCAACCGGTGAGCCGGCGGTCTAACCCACGCCGCTGATTCATCCTCCTTCGAGAGCGGGGCGCGTCCGGCGCTCCGCTCTCTTCATCAGTCGTGGGCCGGAAGTGGGCGGGCCAGGATTCGAACCTGGGACCGTGGGGTTATGAGCCGGAAAAGGGCCCGTCCGGGGAGGACCGCACACGTCCGTAGTTGTTGCTGCGTAAGGGATTTCACCCATATTCCCTTCCACCGAGGTACGCCTGTTTCCGCTCCAGTTGGGGTCAGCGTTGGGGTCAGACGCACGCTGGAGTCTATTAGCGGTCCCGCCCACCCAGACCACCAGCTCCCCCTATTGGCGGAACTCGCTCACCCTCAGAATCGGCTCGCAGCCTGGTCGCGGTGCCGCGCCAGGGCGCCTCGCATAGCCTGATCCGCGAAACTCGGAAGGGCGACTTAGGGGGAAACGCCGAGCAGCGGGGTATTGTAGGTGTGGAGAGTGGATATCCGGCGATATTCCTGACGCTGTGGAGGCAGGGCATGGCGGTCAAACGGGACCTGGCAAGCCCGGAGGCCACCGCGATGCAATCCCTGGAAGGAATCTACCGGGCGGAGATCGGCCGGCTGGCATCCCTGGGGACGATGTTGACCGGTGACGCGTCCGCGGGCGAGGACCTTGCGCACGACACTTTCGTCCAGCTTGCCAAGCGTCTCCGCCACGATGGCGACTACGTCCATGGCCATGCTTGGCCGTTGCTCCGCACCATGATCGTGCGCCTTGCAATGAAGCGCCGGCGTGCCCTCTCGCGTGAGTTGCTCCGCCTCGCGCGCGTTTGGCAGCCCCCAGTCGAGGATCGTTGGGAACCGGATCCCTCGCTACTGGATTGGCGTGCAGCGCTCAGAGCGCTCCCGCCGCGGATGCGAGCGACAGTCGTGCTCTTCTACGCCGAAGATCTCAGTACGAACGACGTGGCAGCGCATCTCGGCTGTTCGCCTCGAACCGTCGAGAACCAGCTTCGCCTCGCGCGCCAGCGGCTCGCAGTCTCGGTGCGGCGATCAGAGGAGAGCGACGAATGAGCGATCTAGCAGGCTTTGACGCGAAAGCGCGCAGCCTCACCAAGCGGCTTCGTGAGTCGGCCGAACTGGTCCCGCCCCGCCACCAGGTGCAAGACTCTCGCGCCCTCGGAGCCGATCACCCCGCGCATCACTTAGTGCTGGAATTCGTGCTGGCGGGCGTCTTGGCGGTCGCGGTCGTGGCGCTCGTTTTCGCTTTGCCGCGCCACGCTGCCCAGGCGCCGAACACTGCAAGGCCCACACTACCCGTAGCTTCATCCGAAGCAACGCCGTCATCGCCCCCGTCGACGTCGGTACCTGAGGTCGTCTCGACGATTCGAGTGGGTCCGCCGCTGATCCTCTCGTACGCCGGAGGATCTTCAGCAGCGCTGGTCGCGTGGGATGCCGCTGGCAAGCGTGTCGGCACCCTAGAGCTCAGCGCGGCCGCCACCGACAACGGATGTGCCATCGCTCCCGACGGCTCGAAAATATTCACTGGCGACGGCAAGATCTTCAGCATCGCCGGCAGTCAGCTCAGCGATGTGAGTTCTTTCAACATCGGCGGACCCGGAGAGGCGGGCTGTGCCCAGCCCGGCGTGGCTGGAGCCTCCTTTCTCGGCGGCCCGATCTGGGCCGATGACTCGGATCATGTGTGCGGGTTCGTGGGATCGCCGGAGCGACCCGGCTTTGGCACCGAGCTCCTTGAGCTCGGCGTTGACGGGCGCAGCCGGATGGTTGCAGACATCGCAGGAGGCGCCCAACTCCTCGCCTGCAGTCCCGCTGCAGACCGTGTTGTCGTCCTCCAGTCGTCTGGAATCGGTCCTGGGAACTACCACAGCACGATCCTTGTCCTGAGTATTTCGAGTGGGACGGTCGAGAC
>PLDZ01000030.1 GCA_003136295.1 Candidatus Dormiibacterota bacterium | reverse complement strand
AGGTGCTCGCTCGCCGAGACCGGCTTGAGCTGGGCCGTTCCACCCAGCGCGGTGTTGACCTGGCCGGTGTCGCGGAGCGCGACCTGAATGGCGGGAAGGAAGTACAGGAGCACGCCCGTGACGATCGAGACAAGGAAGCCCGCCGCGACGAACGATCCCCTGGTGACCCGCTGACGGCCGGTCTTCAGGGACGCGCGGCGGCGGCGAACGGGGCGGCGGCCTGAAAGATCGTACGAACGAGACAACCTCGAACCTCAGGTGAGACGTGGAGGAGGACGCGAGTTCAAGGGCGGGCTGCGGCGGCGAGCGCTGCGGCCGTCAGATGGTACCTCGAGGTCGCGCCTCGCGACCACGTGGTGCATGTACGCTCTCGGCGGAGATGAGCAAGGCGCGTCTGGAAGCCTTCAGCGACGGCGTCATCGCCGTGGCCATCACGCTCCTGGCGCTCGACCTCACCGTCCCCCAACCCGGCCACGGAGAGCTGCTCACCCAGCTTGGCGACCACTGGCCGCAGTTCGCCGCGTACGTGGTGAGCTTCTTCACCGTCGGGATCATCTGGGTGAACCACCACGCGAGGGTCAACCTCATCGTCGTGGTCGACCGCACGCTCCTCTTTCTCAACCTCTCGTTGCTGCTGTTCGTGGTGCTCATCCCCTTCGCGACTGCGACCATGGCCACCTACCTGACCAGTGGCAGCGAGGATTCGCACATCGCGATGGCGGTCTACGCGGTGGTGCTCGAGGGCATGGCGGTGAGCTTCACCGCGATGTTCGAGTGGTCCCTCGGCGCGGGGCGCATGCTGGTCGCGGTGCCCGTCGATCAGCGCCGCAACGCGCGGCTGCGCGAATCGATCGGAACGCTCATCTACGCAGCCGGCTTCGCCGTCGCGTTCATCAGCGCACCGCTGGCGCTGGCACTCGCCGGCGTCACCGCCGTCTATTACGTGTTCGCGCCGGTGCCCCATGCGGGCGTCGAAGATGAGGTCGAGGAGCTGACCTCGGGACCCTTGTGAGCGACACGAGGCCCATCATGGGTCTCAGCAATGTCACAGACATGGCTCAGGCCACGCTGAGCAATCGGCCCCATGCTCGAACTGTCACCCAACTGAAAACCTCGGAGCATGATGATGACCAACGAGATGCAGGAATACCCCCCGTACACCCCACCACCGCCCCCCAGCGAGCCGGCGGGCGCCTCCTATGGTCCGTGGTCATCCGATACGCAATGGGTTCCTCCGAGCTGGCCTCCAACCCCGCAGAATCGGCGCGGCGGCTCCGGCTTTCGTCGCACCGCGCTCGCGGCGTTCGCGATCGCCTGCGTGGGGGCCGGCGGCGGCACAGCGTGGGCGCTGACCACGGCGTCGATCACCTCCCACACGCCCAGTGGATCGTCGCCTTCGGGAGGCTCGAACAGCACGGGCAATACCCCGAGCACCGGCAACGGCGTTCCCTCGACCGGCGGTGCGCTCTCCGCAGCCACCATCGCGAGCATTGACTCGGCAGTGGTGGATATCAACGCCGACACGGCGGCCGGCAGCGGCCAGGTCGCGGGCACCGGGATGATCATCACCTCGAACGGCCTGGTGCTCACCAACAACCACGTCATCGATGACAACGTGAACATCACGGCCCAGATCGACGGTGCCGGCACCACGTACAAGGTGAAGGTCATCGGCTATGACGCCAAGGACGACATCGCGCTCGTCCAGCTCGAGAACGCCTCCAACCTGCCGACCATCCCCATCGGTGACTCGTCGAAGCTCTCCGTCGGTGACGCGATCACCGTGCTCGGCAACGCGCTCGGCAAGGGCGGAACACCCGCAGTTGTGACGGGTACGGTCGCCCAGCTCGGGACAACGATCACGGCAAGCGACGACAGTGGTGACAACGAGACGCTGACCCAGATGATCCAGGTCAGCGCCGCGATCGAACCCGGCGATTCGGGTGGCCCGGAGGTCAACGCGAACGGCCAGGTGATCGGCATGACCACTGCCGGGCAGACCTCGGGAAACCCCACCCAGGAAACGGGTTCGACCGTCGGGTTCGCGATCCCGATCAACAAGGCGATCACGATCATCTCCGAGATCCGCGCCGGCAGCGGTACAAACATCCACATCGGCAACGCGGCGCTGCTGGGCGTGGCGGTCTCTCCGGACCAGCCCGGCGTCGACGGCAGCAGCCCCGACTGCACAGCCTCACAGGCGACGAGCGGGGCATGGGTGAGCGGTGTGACCGCGAATCCCGCGGCTGGCGCCGGGGTGACCGTCTGCGGACGGATCACCAGCATCGGCGGCAACACCGTGGCCAACACCAACGACCTCCATAACGCGATGGAGAGCTTCAAGGTGGGTCAGACCGTGAGCCTGACCTGGATGGACGCCTCGGCCGTGTCGCACACCGCGACCATCACGCTCGGCCAGGCCACGTTTCCAGACTGATCCTCTGCCCCAACTGATGCTCGGCACCGGCTGACCCAGGGCGGCGCTGCCTGGCGTGACAACAGCGCCGCCCGCCTGTCAATCTGCGCGGCATCCATCGGGATGTCCCATCGCCCGTAACATCCGCGATTCCGGGGCGTCATGACGCGTTTGGAGCGTCGACGATATAACTCACTCAGCCCCTGAGGGGGGCCCGCCTCGAGCCGGCGCCAGGCTCGCGCGGGAGATCGCGATGCACAGGATTGTGTGACGTGTCACGACGTTTGTTGACCGTCAAGCAGCGTGCGGGTGATGCCAGGGCCGCCCCGGAGAGCCGGCCCACGGCGAGCACCGGCAGCGTCGCGCCCATCTGGGTCCTGAACATCTGCATGTCCGTCGCGGCGGCGGTCTTCTACGTGGCCGGCATCGCACCGTTGCGCCGGCCCGGCGGGGTGGCGATCCTCTCGATCGCGTTGCTGGTGGTCGGATTCGCCGTCGCCGAGTGGTGGCGCGTCTTCATCCACTTCCGCCAGGAGGCTCAGTCGTACTCGCTGAGCGAGATCCCGCTGGTCATCGGCGTCTTCGCGCTCGCCGGAGACCCTGGAGAGCTGGTGCTCGCGCGCGTCCTCGGCGCAGCCATCGGACTCGGCCTGCTGCGCCGGCAGGAGCCGATACGGCTCGTCTTCAATCTCGCCAGCTTTGCGATCGAGACCGAGACGCTGTTACTCCTCGTGAATCACATCTCCGGCACGAACGCGACCAGCTGGGTGGTATGGCTGTGGGTGCTTCTGTTCATGTCGATCGCATCGCTGCTCGGATTCGCACTCACCGCGATCGCCATATCCCTGGCGGAAGGCCGGCAGTCACGCCACCAATGGCTCCAGCCGATCGTCATCGTGCTCATCGGCGGTTTCGCGAACTGCAGCCTCGGACTGGTGATCGTCGCGCTCGGCAGGAGCAACCCGCCGATGCTGCTCCTCCTGCTGACACCGCTTTCCGCAATCGTCGCCGCGTACGTGCTCTACACGCGCGAATATCAGAAGAACCAGCGGCTCAAGAACCTGTACACATCGAGCGGCATGCTCCAGCGCGCGAGCTCCGGCGGCGCGGCGATTCCAGAGTTGCTCGACCACTACTGCAAGGTTTTCCGAGTCGACACTGCGATGGTTTCATTGCTGCCGATCGCGACCGGAACCGGCTCGTCGCGAACGATCAGCACCCGGCGCGGCGTGCGCGACGCCGTCGACATGGTGCTGAGCGCCGAGCAGCTCGAGCGACTCCTTCCGCTGCTCGATGAGACCACGTCGTCGTACGTTGATGCAGGTTTCGAGGTCGTCCAGCGAGGCGTGATCGTCACCCCTGCGACGTCGAACCCCGAGCTGCGCCAATGGCTGAGTGAGCAGGGCTTTCGAGACGCCATGGCGACGCTTCTCCAGGGTGAGGGCACGCTGCTCGGGACACTGGTTGTCGCCAACCGGCTGAGCGACCTGGGCAGCTTCGACAGCGACGACCTCCGCGACTTCGACGCCTACGCCGCGCAGATCACCGTTGCGGTGCAGAACACCAGCCTCGGCGACCGCCTCCACCGGCAGGCGTTCTACGACACCCTCACCGGTCTCTCCAACCGCGCGTT
>PLDZ01000024.1 GCA_003136295.1 Candidatus Dormiibacterota bacterium | reverse complement strand
GGGACGCGTCCGCGCACCGCAACGGCAACGGCGCTCCATACCAGCACGACCACAAGATTGGCAACAAACGATGCAAATCCAGGGTAGACGCTGCCAACTTGCCATCCGAACACGTCGAGTTTGTAGGTCGACGAGAACAGCCCAGCCGGGTTTGTGACTCCCCAGTAGGTGCCAAGGCCAATCCCGACTGCCCAACCAGCGACGACTCCCCAGCGGTCGAGCCAGCGCACGTAGAGCGCCAGAATGACCGCGGGCAACGTCTGCAGAATCCACACACCACCGGCAAGTTGGAAGTTGATGACATTGGCCGTGTTCACCGTGAGGATGAACACCAGTGCCCCGAGCTTCACGACGAGCGAAACAATCTTCGACACCGTCGCCTCCTCGGACAGTGATGTGGAGTTGGGCCGGATGTACTGTCGCCAGATGTTGCGCGTAAAGAGGTTGGCCGCGGCAATTGACATCACCGCTGCCGGCACCAGAGCTCCGATCGCGATCGCGGCAAAGGCAAAACCCGCGAGTGGTCCGGCGAAGAACTGCTGCAGCAATGCGGGCACGATGCCGTTGGCACCACCTGCGCTGGCGCTCGGTACATGGGTGTGTGCTGCGACGGCCATGTAACCGAGCAAGGCGATGAGCCCGAGCATGAACGAATACGCGGGCAGGAAGGCAGCGTTGCGCTTGATCGATGTCTGCGAGCGAGCGCTGAACGTTCCCGTGATGGCGTGGGGGTACAGAAACAACGCGAGGGCCGATCCGAAGGCGAGCGACGAATACGCGAGATAGAGCGAGCTCGGGAGGTTGTCGGTGGCCTTCGAGGTCTTGGCGTGGACGGCCGCCTCGGTGTGCTGGAAGATCGCGCCGAATCCGCCGAGCTTGATGGGGATGTAGATGACCGCGACGATGACTGTGATAAAGATCATCGTATCCTTGACCATCGCGATCAGTGCGGGGGCGCGTAATCCGCTGACGAAGGTGAAGACGGCGAGGACCACGAAGGCCACGATCAGTGAGATCTCGATGTTGACTCCCATCTGGGCGATCACCACCTGGATGCCGAAGATCTGCAGGGCGATGTAGGGCATGGTGGCGACGATGCCGGTGACCGCGATAAGCAGGGCAAGGAAGGGCGACTTGAAGCGGTCGCGCACGTAGTCCGCCGCGGTGATGTGGCCCAGATTGCGACCGGCCTGCCACAGCTTGGGCATGACCACGTAGACGATTGGGTAGACGATAATCGTGTACGGCAGCGCGAAGAGGCCGATTGCGCCCTTCGAGAATATGAGCGCAGGGACCGCGACGAACGTGTAGGCGGTGTAGAGGTCGCCGCCGAGCAGGAACCAGGTGACGACGCTGCCGAATCGGCGTCCGCCGAGTCCCCACTCGGTGAGAGTACTCAAGTCGCCGCGACGCCACCGGGCGGCCAAGAAGCCGATTACGGTGACGAGCAAAAACAGGACGATAAAGACAGCGAGTTCATCGCCGTGGATCACGGCGCACTCTCACGTACCCGGTCAATGGCGTACACAACCCCGGTGATGGAGACGCCGATGATGACCCAGAGGAACTGGTACCAGATGAAGAACGGGATACCCGCCAGACGAGGCGTCAGGGTGGCATAGAACGGCGGATAGAGCAGCGCCACAAAGGGTATGAGCAGCAGCAACAATCCCCAGCGACGCCGCGGGGCCGCAGCCGATTCGGGCGGTGTCGCCCCCAACGCGCCGGTCGGATCGGGTTGCTGGTCCATAACGCTCGAACCTGGAGTTTGCTCCCGCGTACCATTTTTTTCCACTACCGCCGTCGGCTGCGGTGCGCGCGGCGTTGCACAGGAGTGCACCGGATGCGGAAACCCACAGTCAGTCGGCACTCGCTCCGGCCGTCATCGCCACCAGTGAATCCGGGCGGCTGCCACGGCCGCCTCGACCGGCTGCTCGACGTCAGCTTCCATGCGCGCAAGGTTCTGCACCCATTCCCCAGCGATCACGACCGCCATTGCCCCGCGGATCGCTCCCTCATCGCTCCCTGAGCGGCGCATGCAGTCCACAGCAGCAGCACGCAGTGCCTCCGACGATGGCTGCTCGGGCGGCGAGTGGTTGTTGTGCAACCCCGTGAGCTCATCCGCAAGACGATCGACGCCGGTCAACAGGACCCGCACCTGGTCCTCGACCGTCGCGACACTCTCGGGACAGGAATTCGCTCGGTAGCCGAGGTCGGTGGCCACCATCACGAGCAGATCTCCGGCAAGCAGCGCCTGGCTTCCAGCGGAGACAACACGGGCCGCCGCGTCGGCATCGAGCGGCCTGGCGCCGCGCTCAGTGAGAAAGGCATCAAAGGCTTCGCCTGCGCGGTCACGTGCCCGCACCGCGTCGGCGCGGATCCGCTGGATGTCGGCTTCGCTGCTCACGCCGAGCACCAGGTCAAAGGATTGCGCGAGGTAGGCGCGGACCGAGCGATAGAAGCCCGCTGTCGCGCGCGTGAGGTCGCGTCGCGCTCCGCGTGGCCAGAGCAGGACTCCGACAACGACGCTGATGCCGGTGCCGACCGCGACGTCCTCGATCCGCACAAGCCCGACCTGCCAACCGGCCGGTGAGATCAGGTTGAAGACGATGATCACCATCACGGTGAACGCCGCCTGTCCCGCCACGAACCCGACGGCGCTGGCGGCATAGGACGCGAAGAAGATCACAAGCGGGAGCGCGATCCACATGAGGACCGGATCGTCACCCGCGATGCCGGCGAAGAGGCCGCCGACGGCGAACCCGATGACGCTCCCGACCAGCGCCTCCACCGTGGTCCGCCCCGTGGCCAACGCGTTCGAGCGGAGAACCGTGAGGGCGCCGAGCACCACCCAGAATGCGTGCTCGAGGCCCAGGGTTCGTGCGAGCAGAACGGAGATCGCCAGCCCGATGCCCACTCGCAGGCTGCTGTGGAGGATGGTGGAGCTCGGCTCGAGGTGGGTGCGAAGCGTCCCAGCGCTGCGCGCCACGACACCGCGCGCACCCTCGAGCCGTGGGGTCCCTGCCGGCAGCGACATGCCGTCATCGGGCCATCCACCGGCAGCGATCACCGCGTTTGTGCTCAGAGCGATCGTCAGGTACGCGATCACGCGCAGGGTGTGGTCGACATCGATGCTGTCGAGCACCGCGTTCGGTGCTCGTCCGGCGCCCAGCTCTGCGGCAGCCCAGTGATCGAGCGCGGCACGATGGGCGCGCCGCGCCTGCTCGAGGTCGCCAAGGACGGGTGCGGGCCCGTCTGTGAGGACCGCGGCATCCGAGCGCAGCGCCGCGATCACGGCGGCGGCAAGCTCATCCCCTTCCTCGATGCACGGGCGCGGCGACGGACGCCGCGCATGGAACGGGCGCTCCGCGAGATCGACGATCTGCTCGAGCTGGGTGACGACCTGGACGAATGCGCGGTCACGACGCGTCGGACCCGCCGGTCGCATCCCGGTGTGCGCGTATTCGCGGCGGACCGCCGACACGGCGGCGCGTGCAGCCAGCGTGTGCGCTGCGACCTGATCGTCAGCCGCGCCGTGGCGCATCGCTGTGACGAGATCGGCAACAGCGATGCACGCGTCGGCGGCCTGCTTGCGCAGCGAGGCATGTTCGAACCACGGCCACAAGAACACGCCCGCGAGAGTCGACACGACACCGGCGAGCACCCAGCCGGCCAGGCGGGTCGGAATCGCGGAAATGCCTGCGGGGACAGAGGCCGAGAGCACATACGCAAGGAGGAGCGCCGTCTGCGCGGCCTTGACGTAGCCTCCGAACACGCCTGCGAACGACAGCAGGAAGCCGATCACGAACATAACGCTCGCGGCAGCTGCGGCGCTGAATGAGGCGGTGGTTCCAAGAGCAACGAGTGCAGCCCCAACGAGCGTTGCGCTCGCGTAGGCAACGGCTCGGGGCCGCCGGGGCCCGCCGAAGTCCGCCATGACCAGCAATCCGAAACATCCGAAGACGGCAAACGTGGCGACCTGCAGGTCGCGGAAGACGAGGAGCGTCAGCGCGAAGACCGAAGGAGTGATGATCGCCGCACGCGTTGCACGGTGAAGGGCTGCGCGCCGAGGATCGGGATGCTCGTCAGGTGCGGCACGCGGCGAGAACGGCGCGGTCTCCGTCGCCGCGGGAACGGTCGCCGGGCCGGTCACGCTGGATTCCTGAGCAATGTCTCGCCTCACTTCGCTCTCGCGACTTGCAATTGGTGATGATAGGCGCGCTCACATGGACCCGCCCAAGCACGCCCACGCCTGTTTGACGGCGATGAAAGGCGATCACCAGACCCCACGTCGACATCGACGTCTGGCACAAGCTCGTCGCGACCATCGTTGTCGGGGTGGTGCTCCGTGCGCTCAACATCGCGGTCGGGGTTCCCGCCACTGTTCGGCGTTGGTTGACAGCGATGCCCGTGATCTCGCGGCGCGTTGCTTCACGATGAACGGAAGAAGACCCCCAGCGCGCTGCCAGGGGTCTCTCTAAAGGGGGGTGGGTTGCGGTGTATAAGTCGATCCTATTGAGACGCGAGGAAAGGAGGGGTTAAGGGCCGGCCTTTTCGCGGTGTCTCCAGACCCAGGATCCGGCTGGTCCGGAAGCCGCGCAGGCCGCGCCCGCCGGCATCGTCGCGCAGCTCAGCTCGCCTGCCGCTTAGACGCTGGAGAAGCCGTCTCCGCGACTCGTGGGCGTCCCGTGAGCTCGACCAGCTGCTCCGGAGCCCCGGTTCCCGGGCGGAGTTCGCGGTTCATCTCACGCTCGAGCACTTCGACCCTCTTGCTGATCTCGCCGAGCACGAACCGCAGCACGAAGCGTCCGGCGGCGAGGTCAGGTTCCCCTGTCGACGGGGTCGTCGGCATCGTCCGAAGCACTCCGATGAGGGTCACCGCCTCTTCGAGGGCATTCTCATGCAGTTGCCGGACGGTCACTGAGCCGAATTGCTCGAGCTGAGCCCGCGACCGCAGCACCACCGCGAGGTCGCGTTGCCGGTTGGGGGTGAAGGCTTCGTCCGGGAAGGCGAGAGGCCGGAGGGTCTGAAGGTATGCGTGCCAGCCGAGCGCCGCCTCGAGGTAGGCCACGGCTCGGCGCTCCCCACGGCGCGTCTCGTCGATCGTCCGCTGCGTCTTAGCTCGCGACTTTCGCACGCCGCGGACGATCAGTCCGGCAGCGATGAGCGCAATAATCACCGCCGCGGCTGCGACGATCCCGACAATCCCCAAAGCCATAACAGACGAGAGCGTATCGCGTACTACGCGGCCTGGTGGCTCATCTGATCTGAGGTCGGAGGGGCCCGAGATCGATTCTTGGGTCACCAACGTACATGGTCGCCCTGCCGGTAACCGGGTCATTGGCCACGTTCGCGCAGGAGACGATCCCGGCCTTGGAGCCATTGCCGATCGCGATAACGGTAAGCGTGCCGACGGCGGTCGCCACAGCCCTCATGGCTCAGGCCAGTGACGCAGCACACGGAACTCGCCGTCGTTACGCTGCCAGAGTTCGAGCCCTGGGGCATTCCTCCAGCCCTTCACCAGCGTCGCTATGGCGCGTAGGTTCCTGGCCAGCGTCAAAGCAGGCGAAGGCAGGTAGCGGCCCCGGCTGTCTCGTGTCATGCCTCACTCGAATTAACGTCGCCCGGGTGGTCCCCAGATCACCGTCCCGTCGCCATATCTCCTGGCGAGCGCAGACGACCCATCACTTGGGTTTGGCCACGCGCCGATGCGAGACGAGGCTGAATGCGCGATGACCGCAGTTCACGCACTTGAACCGTGGTTGATGGGCCGCCCAACTCACGTCGGTCTGATCGAAGTGCATGCGGATAACCCTGTCGCTCCCGCACCGATCACAGCGCAAAAGGATGTTCTCCCCACTCCCCTGGGGCATGTCTTCGAGGATGACATCTCGGGCGCGGTTTTTCCCGCCCCGCTCAGCCTTCCGCCTGTGCTGACCCAAGCCCGTCCGGTACGAAGCGGGTGTCCGGGACCAGTTCGAGATTCGCTCCTTGCGCCGCGATCTCGAGCAACGCGGCGAAGTCCTGGTCGCCGAATCCCTGGCCGATGAGACCCACGACGATCTGATGGGTGAGGGCAGTGAGGGGCAGCGGAACATTGCGCTGCCGCGCCGCCTCGAGGCCGAGCTCGAAGTCCTTGCGCAGGAGGTGGCTGGTGAACGTGGGCGTGTAGTCGAGGTTCACGAACGCCGGCGTCTTGTAGCGGCTGAAGATGGACCCGAGCACGCTGTCGTTGATGAATGCGAGGTAATCCGCTCGGGCGATCCCCCCGCTCTCGGCGAGCACCGTCGTCTCAGCGAGGATCTGCGCGACGACACCGAGAATCAGGTTGTGGCAGATCTTCACGAGACGCGCTGCCTCCCCCTCGCCGACATAGGAGACGCTGCGTCCCAACATCTGGAGATACGGCAGGACGCGGACATACGCCTCGTGGGGACCGGACACGGCAACGCTGAGCATTCCTGCGCGGGCCGCCTTGGGGTTACCACTGACTGGGGCCGCGAGGAGTGTCACGCCCCGCTCCGCAGCCTTCTCGCGAATTTCGCTCGACACCGCCATCGAGACGGTCGATGCATCGACCACCAGCGCCGGGGAGCGTGACGGGTTCGCGAGCAGACCGCTGGGCCCGGTCATCACCTCCTCGAAGTCGCTCGATCCGGCGACCATGGTGATCACGATGTCCCGGTCCGCGAGATCGACGGGTTGCTCCACGACGCGCGCACCGCGATCGAGGAGCGGCTTGGCCTTCGCGCTCGTGCGGTTGTAGACGGTCAGATCGCAGCCGTGCTCCAGCAGCCTCGTGGCAAGGACCTCGCCCATCCGGCCAACCCCGATCCATCCGAGGGTCTGGGCATCTGGCGCCTGCTTGGTCATGTCCTCACCCTCAGTGGCTGCTTCGAACGATCTGGTCGTGCGCAAACGATTGCCTAGCATAGCGGCACCTTTTTTGCGGTGTCAACGCGCCCGTTATTCGGCGCTGACTCGCGGTCGTGCGCTGCGCTGGGATTTCGCGGTTCCGGTCACGGTCGACTCGCGCACGATGAGATCCGGCGTGAAACGCACCCGACGGCGGGTCGGCTCGTCGCTCTCGATCTGATCGAGGAGCAAGCGTGCGGCCACCGACCCGAACTCGTGAATCGGAACATGCATGGTGGTGAGACCCGGGCTCACGCGGCTCGCCAGCGGGATGTCGTTGTAGCCGACGATGGCGAGATCCTCCGGGATCCTGAGGCCCATCTGGCGAGCCACCTCCGCGGCGCCGATCGCCACCATGTCGGTGACGGCGAACACGGCCGTCGGCGGGTCGGGCAGCGAGAGCAGCCGGCGCGCTGCTGCGGTTCCACTTTCCTCGGTGTAGCCGGCCTCGACGATGAGGTCTGGATCGGCAGCAAATCCGGCCGCCGCGTGGGCGGCGAGGTAGCCTCGCCGGCGCAGCATGCCCGTGCTGACCGTGGATTTCCCCGCGAGGTGCCCGACCCGCGTGTGGCCGAGATCGATCAGGTGGGCTGTGGCGAGCTGGCCGCCGAGAAGATCGTCAGAGCCGACGAAGGGATCCTCGCCCTCGTCGCTGAAACGGTTCACCAGGACGTACGGACCCTTCTGCCTGCGCAGGTCACGGACGCTCGGATCCTTGAGAAAGCTGCTCGCGATGATGACCCCGTCGACCCGGCGAGCCTGGAGGCTCTGGAGGTGAGATCGCTGCCGCTCCGGAAGGCCGTCGGTGTTGCAGAGCAGGACGTTGAATCCACGCGGCGCCGCGGCGTCCTCAACCCCACGAAAGAGCGCCGCGAAGAATGGGTTGGTGATGTCGGGGATGACCACGGCGAGCACGTTGGTCTGGCGCATCTTCAAACCGCGCGCGATCCCGTTGGGCTGGTAGCCCGTCTCACGGAGCAGCGCCTCGATGCGGGATCTCGTGGCGGTCGCAATTCTCAGGCCGGGGTCGTTGTTCGCCACCCTCGAGATCGTCGAGGGGTGGACGTTGGCGCGCGCCGCCAGCTCCTTGAGTGTCACCGGCATATGCTTGACCCTTGACATTGCTTTCAGTTGAGTTCTAGGCTAGCGCAATCGTTTGTTCATCGGCAGACAGCTCGCCATGTCGCGAGCGGGGGACGAGCATGCGGAAGCCAGTGTCTTTGGCCGTGACCGGGATCGTCTCATTGGGCGCGTTGGGTCTCGCGGCATGCGGTAGCAACAGCCCGAGCACTAGCGGCTCCCCCCAGGCAGGCACGCCTATCACCATTGGCGTCTCGGTGTCGCTGACCGGTGACTTCTCGGGAGATGGCAAGGCGCTCGTCCAGGGCTACGACCTCTGGGCGCGGGACGAGAACGCCAAGGGCGGTCTGCTCGGCCACCACGTAACCATGAAGTACGTGGATGACGCGAGCAGCACGACGCAGGTGGTGACCAACTACCAGACCCTCATCACGCAGGACAAGGTCGCACTCGTCTTCGGACCGTTCAGCAGCCTGCTCACGATTCCCGCATCGACGGTAACTGACCGCTTCGGCTACGCGTTCCCAGAGCCGGCGGGTGGCGGCCCGAGCGTTTTCACTCGAGGCATTCATTCACTGTTCTTCGTGCAGCCCGCTCCGGTCGAGGACAACCTCGTGAGCTTCACCCAATGGGTGCTGTCGCTTCCGGCGAGCCAGCGGCCGGCAACCGCCGCCTACTCCACTGAGGACGATCCCTTCACGCAGCCCCAGGTCGACAAGGCCCGCGCACTGCTCGAGGCCGGCGGCGTCAGAACCGTCTCCTACAAGGTGTATCCGGCCGAGACCACGGACTTCACCCCGCTGGCGCAGCAGGTGATCAGCGCGAACGCGGATGTCGTCATCCTGGGTACGCAGGAACCGGATGCCGTGGCATTCGTCAAGGCCTTCCAGCAGCAGCACTACAACCCCAAGGCGCTGGTCGAGACGGCTGGGCCCGACCAGGGATCCGACTTCGCCANNAGCGAGTTCATCGCCAAGTACGGCGGCACCGCTGGTGGGATCCCCAGCGATGCGCCCGAGGCGTACAGCGTTGGTGAGGTCGTCGACCAGGCCGCGCAGAAGGCGCACAGCATCGTCAACTCGGCCCTCATCGCCGCGCTGCACTCGGGGACGTATCAGACCGTTCAGGGGCCGATGGCATTCGACTCCCTCGGGAGACCGAACGGCGCAAGCTTCCTCGTTCAATGGCAGAACGGTGTGACCGTCCCGGTCTACCCGCCGTCAGCCGCCGTCGCTCAGCCGGAGTACCCCAAGCCCGCCTTCTCCGGGTGACCAGGGGGGCGGCGTGACCCTGGTCCTGGAAGCGGTCGTCTTCGGGATTCTGACAGGCGGCGTCTATGCGCTGATGGCTTCGGGGCTGACGTTGATCTTCGGCGTGATGCGGATCATCAACGTCGGCCACGGAGCTCTCGTGATCCTCGGCGCTTACCTCAGTTTTGCCCTCCTCCGTTCGGCCAACATCGATCCGTTCGTCAGCCTGGTGATCACGATGCCGGCGATGTTCCTGCTCGGGGTCGTGCTGCAAATCGTCTTCATCCGGCCGCTCAAGGACGACCGCGAGGCCCTCTCGGTGTTGGTGACCTACGCCATCGCGCTGGGAATTGAGGGCCTCCTCGGCTACCTGTTCACCAACAACTTCGTGCAGCTGAACGCGTGGTACGAGACGGCGTCGTTCGCCGTCTTCGGCTTCCACATCGCCTATGTCTACCTCTTCGGGTTCGGCTTGTGTCTTGCGATCCTGGCGGCCATCTTCGTGGTGCTGTATCGCACGACGTTCGGATCCGCGGTCCGCGCGACGATGCTGAATCGGACCGCCGCCCAGCTGGTCGGCGTGAACGTAGATCGTGTCTCGGCGATCGCGTTCGGGATCGGCGTCTCAACGGCCGCAGCCGGCGGAGTCATCTTCGGCATGACCAATGCGTTCAATCCCGGGAGCCACTACGACCTCATCTCGCGATTGCTCACGATCATCGTGCTCGGTGGACTCGGCAGCCTCCGGGGGGCGGTGATCGCGGCAGTTGCCATGCTGATCATCGAAGATGTCACCGCCGTGGTCATCTCGCCGGTATGGGCGAGCTTCGCGTTCTTCCTGCTCCTCGTCGTCGTGCTCGTGGTGCGTCCGCAGGGGTTGTACGGTATTCGCGTTCGAGAGCGCATATGAGATCGCCGGCGCGGGTCCGCGCCGCCAAATGGACGGCACTCGTCATCCTGGTGGTCGTCGCCGTCCTCCTGCCTGTCTTCGAGACCGATCCCGCGACCGTCAACGTCGCGGTGTTCACCGCCATGTACGTCGGCCTCGCCACTGCGTGGAACATCATGGGCGGCTACACCGGGTACGTCTCGCTTGGACACGCCGCCTTCTTCGGATTCGGCGCCTATGCGTTCGGCCTCGTGCTCGCGCACCTCGGTATCCAGGCCGGGTATGAGCCCTTTGTGTTCGTCCCGGTTGCCGGTGCGCTCACCGTGGTACTTGCGCTGGTGATCGGTTGGATCGCCCTTCGCACCCGCGCGGCGACATTCGTGATCGTGACGATCGCAATGATGTTCATGATCCAGCTGCTTGCCGAGAACCTCGTGGGACTCACCGGCGGTGGCTCCGGGCTGAGCTTCCCCGTGCCGCCGTGGAGCGGCGACTTTTTCGACACGCCGTTCTATTACGCGATGCTGGTGATGGCCTTGGTCTCACTCGCCATCTCCTGGTGGATCCGGCGCTCCAAGTTCGGCCTTGGGCTGCTTGCGATCCGCGACGATGAGGACAAGGCCCTCGCCGTCGGCGTTCCGGCGCACGCCTACAAGCTGACCGCGTTCATGATCAGCGCCGGCCTGGTGGGAATGATCGGCGCGATCTACGGCTACTACGTCACCTATATCTACCCGCAATATGCCATCGACCCGCTGGTCGGCATATCGCTGGTATTGATGGTGTTTCTGGGCGGCCTCGGCACGTTGTGGGGGCCGGTGCTGGGTGCGGTCATCCTCGAGCCGGCGCAGCTCTGGCTTGCGTACAACTTCGGGGCGAGCAGGCTGTACCTGGTGTTCTACGCGGCGGTGTTCCTCGTCGTCATCCTGCTGCTGCCGCGCGGCATCGTCCCCTCGGTCGGCGACTTGGTGAAGCGGATGACTGCTCGTCGTGCGATCGGCCCGTCCGACACCGCATCGACGTCGAGCGACACGCACACCGTGGCAGGAGTGCAATCGCCATGAGCCTGCTCGAGGTTGAGTCCCTCTCCAAGCGTTTCGGCGGCGTCACCGCTGTCGACGGCTGCTCGTTGTCCTTGCAGCTCGGCAGCATCACCGGCCTCATCGGACCGAACGGATCGGGCAAGACGACCGTCTTCAATCTCATCACCGGCTTCATCGTCAAAGACAACGGCGACGTGCGTTTCAATGGCAGGTCAATCGCCGGTCTCGGCCCGAATCGAATCTATGGCCTGGGGATCGGCCGCACCTTCCAGCTGGCGCGCATCTTTCCGCGGCTGACGGCCCTCGAGAACATGCTCGTCCCCGTGCGCCGCTCGGGGGTCAGAGCGCTCTTCTCGCGAGGGCAGTGGCACGATGAGAAG
>PLDZ01000193.1 GCA_003136295.1 Candidatus Dormiibacterota bacterium | reverse complement strand
AGGTCGCTGTGATCGGGTGGACCCCGACGATCAGCGACGGCGATGACGTGCAGGTCGTCAGCGGCAACGCCGCGGCGCAGACCGTCGTGCCGCCCGATGCAAAGGTGATGGTTCCCGTCGCATTGCCGGCCAACCCGCTCTCGGCGAGCGTCGATACGGTGCCGAATGGAACGCTGGCGGGCGTCGCGCTCGCGGTGAACGGTGCCGCGATCGGGGTCACGGTGAGCGCGGTCGATGCCGTGGACGCCGCATATGTCGCATCACCTGAGTAGGTGGCTGTGATCGCATAGGTGGCACCGTCCAGAGATGCCGACGTCGTGCACGTTGTTTCCGGGCGCGTCAGGGTGCACAGGGTGGTGCCGCCCGAGGTGAAGGTCACCGTCCCGGTCGATACGCCTGGCAGCCCGCTCTCCGCGAGCACCGAGGTCGTTCCGTACGCGACGCTCGCCGGTGTGGCGCTCGCCGTGAATGACGTTGCGATCTGCCAGACCACCGCTGCCTGCTGACTGGTTTCCAGCGCAAATCCGGGCGGGGTATAGGTTGCCGTCCATTCGTCGGTACCGGTGGTGGCGCTGGTGTACGAATGGGTCGCGGCACCGGTTGCGTCAGTGGTGACGACGGCGGTCGCACCGGCGTTCGGACCGCTGACGTCGTGGAGTGTGACGACGGCACCGTCCACAGGAGATCCGCCGTTCTGCACCGACGCAACAAGCGTCTGACTCGTGTTGATCAGCCCCGGAGTTGAAGGACCGGTAAGGCCGACACTTCCCGCCGAGAGTCCACCACCCCGCCCAACGATGTAGGGGCAGCCACCGGCAGTGCCATCGGGCGGCTGGTACGGCGGATTCGGACAGATGCCACTCGCGACAGGAGCGGAGGCGGCCGTGTCTATGGCATAGGGAACGAAGTCCGACGGCCAAGCACCGAAGTACTCGTGCACCGAGCAGTTCCAATTCGAGAGGTCAGCGTCGGTGACGCCGATGAGCTGTTGGGCAGCAGCGGCGACGTGAATCGTCGCGGCACACGAGGTCTCTGGAAAGATGGTGAACCCCGGCTCGATGCCGTCCAGCAGCGGGGAACTCTGTGCACCGTTGCCAAACCAGTAGTAGCAGCTCAGGTCGACGTAGATGCCCGTCCTGCCCGACTGCGCGCCCGCGTACGCGAGCGCATGGCTGACAAGCACACCCCCCCCTGCGGCGCCGCCGTACAAGAAGTGCAGCACCGGGTCGGTCCCGATGACGATGACGTTGCCATTCACCGTCGGCGCCCAGGTCGTCTCGTTGGACACGGCGGCGTCCGTGATCGAGGGGTCGGTGCTGCACGCTGGATCGCCGAAGACCAGAAGCTGATACGCGGAGAATTGCGCCGCGGACATCGCGTCCCACGTGGGGCCGTCGGCAACGGTGACCGTCCACCCCTGACTCTCAAGATCCTGCTCCTCCACCGACGGCGCCCCAACGACCGTCGGGCCGAAGATGAGTGCCTGCGGTCCTCCCGCAAAGACGTGGGACACCGGTGCGATGAAGGCTCCCAGTGAACCGATCGCAACGCCAACCGCTATCGGTACCGCAGCGAACGCCCGTCTGCGCCGCCTCACGAGGCAGCGTGACGCATATGGACGCAGGAGCCAACGCTCGAGACGAGCGACTGGCGGGATGGCGCGGATCGACCGCTGAAACACTTCCTGAGGTTTTTCAATTCACTGCAACCGTGGGCGCGATCGCGGCCCTGATTGCGACCTGGCGGTTACGGACGCAGACGCGATGGCGACAAGACGCGTCCCGCCACCCCATATCGGGCCTCCCCGCCCCACGCAGCACGCCTGCAGCCGGACGATCCGCTCAGGACCAACGGTTGTCGGTGATTGTCAGGACGACGTTTCCGGTCTTTTGCTTCGTATCGACGTACCTGGTCGCCTCGACTATCTCCTCCAGTGGGTAGCGCCGATCGATGACCGCACGGTATTTCCCGGCCTCGATGAGCTGCTTGAGGAACACGACGTCCTGCTTCGTGAATTTGGGAGGTATCGGGAACCGCACCCGCTTGTCGCCAATCCGCGCGGTCCACAAGGTCAGCACCAGGTTCTGCAGTCCGTCGGTTGCCAGGTAGACCCCGCCTGGCTTTAGCGAGCCGCGACAGCGGCTGAACGTGAGATTGCCGACGGCGTCGAGGATGGCGTCGTATGTCCGGCCGTTCTTCGTGAAGTCTTCCTGCGTGGAGTCGATGACCTCGTCGGCTCCGAGTGATCGCACAAGCTCGATGCTCCCGGTGCGGCACACGCCTGTGACATCGGCACCGAATGATCGGGCCAGCTGTACCGCGGCAGTGCCTATGGATCCGGACGCGCCGTAGATGAGGATCCTCTGTCCCGTCCGGAGCCGGGCGGGTCGGATGGCGTTCAACGCCAGGATGGCCCCGTCGCAGACCGCCGCTGCTTCATCGAAGGGCATGCCGGCCGGCGTGGGCGCGAGAGCGCCACCCGCGCGCATGCACAGGAAGTCCGCGTGCGTGCCGAACTTCCACGGATTGATGCCGAAGACATGGTCGCCGACCTTGAACTCGGTGACGGTGCTGCCGACCGCCTCGACGACTCCGGCCAGGTCGCTGCCGAGGATCCTTCGCCTCGGCCGGCGGAGGCCGGTGATGAAGCGGGACACGAAGGGCTGGCCTGCCCGAAGTGCGGAGTCGGTCCGGCTGACCGTCGTTGCGTGGACCTTGATCAGGACTTCGTCGTCCCTGGGAACAGGTCGGTCAACGTCCTCGAGTCGAAGGACGTCGGGCGGCCCGTACGTGTCGTGCACAACTGCCCTCATGACGCTGCCTCCCGATGAGCTACCCGCGCGCCGTCAAGTCGTCCAGCATCGAGAACAGTCGATCCGCAACCCGCTTCGGGTCGACGCGATACGCGCCGTGCTCATATTCGTTGGTGATCCACGGACGGCAGTTGCCCAAAAGCGAAATCGTCTCGAGCGCCATCGTGCGCTCCACATACTCGTCGTCCCAGTAGATGGTGCCGACCACCGCGACGGTGTTCGCGCGCAACCTCGGGATGTCGTACAGCGGCGGCCAGCCCTCGTGCTCCGCCAAAACCTCCGCGACGTCTCGCAGTGGCCGCAGTTCGCCAAGCTCCTCCAGCAACCACGGGAACACGGCCTCACCGGTGAAGTACGGCACGGGCTGGGCGTCGAGTGCGAAACGTGGATCGGCGAGCCGCGCTCGCTCGGCCGCCCACCGAGTCGCAGGCCCGTTGGAGTACGCGGCCTCGTGCAACACCGTGTAGACGGGATTGGTCGCCGGCGACATCATCCCGGCGACGTCGGCGTGGACAGCGCCGCCAAGCACGTGCAGTTGCTCGAGATCGTTGTCCGCTCGCTCGATGACTCCATGCAGCTCCGCGGCGCCGTGCTGGTGGCCGAGCATAGCCCCCAGCATGAGAAAGCGGCGGGCGCTGAGTCGCTGGCTTTGGCCGTCGATCTCGACGTTGGTTTCGAGGTGGTCGACGATCCTGCGTACCCGCGCAATGTCATCGGGAAACCGTGCGTAGTACTTGGCGTTGAGGCTGGCCACGTGGTTGAACAGCCGGGTGCAGATCTCCTCGGTCTCGTGCAGGACGGGCGCGAACCCGCCGGTGATGATCACGCCGCGGAGGTGCTCGGGCAGCAATGAGAGATATGTCAGCGAGCAGAACCCGCCGAAGCTCTGACCGAAGACGTACCAGTCCGTGTCCTCGCCGTAGAGCGTCGCGCGGAATCGATCCGCATCGCGCACGATCGAGTCCTGTCGAAAGTGACGCAGGTAGTCGCCGAGCATCGCAGGATCGGCGAACGGCAGCGAGCGCGCTTCGAGCGGCGTGCTCAGGCCGGTGCCACGCTGATCGAGCAACAGCACCCGATACCGCGTCAGCAGCTGATCGAGCCAGCCTCCACGTTGCTCCGGAAAGGCGGACTCGAATCCCGGACCTCCCTGGAACCACACGATCGCCGGACGGTTCGCATCATCTGCGTGCTCAACCGCGACGACCTCACGAGCAAAGACACTGATCTGCGGTCCCGCAGGATCGTTCCAGTCGAGTGGAACATCAATGCAGTGCCCGGTAACCACCATCCGGTCGACAGCAACCCGCGAACCCATCACGCGATTGTGGGCGTAGGAGACACCGGGGCGAGTCTCAGACAAGGAGGCGAGCACCGCAGTGAGGGAGCGCACTCAGGTGCGTGACCGAACGAGGAGCGCAAGCCGNNCGCCGTATCAGGCCGGCCCGGTGTCTCCTATGGGTGGAGGCGGAACTCTCTCCAGAAACCCACCAACGACGCTTCGTCGCCTTCGGGCTCGACGTCCTCGGGCAGCTGGGTGCGCCACGGGAGCATCAGGTCGAACACGACCTCCTGGATCGTCCAGAGGATGTCCATAACCTCGGTGATCTTGACCTGGCGACGAGCGAGGGCTGTCTCCACTGTGGAGAGCGCGTCGACATCGCCAGTCTTCCGGACCGCGCCGCGCGCGAAGATGAACACCTTCTGCGCCCGCTCGGCGACGTCCGGCGGCACTTCTTTGATGCCCTGGAGGTGCGTTTCCTCGCAAAGCTCGATGGCGCTGTCGACCCGTTCGACAAGCCGGCGCAGACGGGTCCGCTCGACGACCTCGCGACGATGCCTGCGGCGGGCGGCGTGCACCTCTTCAGTGGCGCTCTCGATGAGAAGCCCCGGGTCGACTACCTGACTACGCTCCAGTACCTCGGGTTCTCGTATCACGTTGTCAAGCCTACCCGCTGGGGTCATTGACATCAACAGCACATTTAGGGTGAGATTGATGCATGGACCGCATCAATGCCGACCTTCTACGCACTTTTGTCGAAGTTGCCAAAGTCGAACACCTCGGCCGCGCCGCCGAAGCGCTGCAAGCTGACCAATCGACGGTCTCCCGAAAGGTGGCCCGTCTCGAGCAGGAGGTGGGGGTGCTGCTCTTCGAGAGGATCGGCCGGAACATCCGCCTGACGCAGGCCGGCCGGCGCCTTGTCGGCCGGGCCGAGCGCATCCTCGACGACCTTCGCGACGCCATCGCCGAAGCCGAGGGGGCCGTGGCTGCCGAGAGCGGTCGTGTCTGCGTCGCCTTCCTCCACACCGTCGGGGCTCGCTGGCTCCCGGAGCGCCTCGCGCGCTTCCTCGAGAGCTATCCGGCAGTTCGCTTCACCCTCGAGGAGGGCACGACCGCCGAGGTGATGGGCGGCGTGCTCGGGGGCGATTACGACCTCGGCATCCTCGGCCCCCCACCCACCGGCGTCGTCGACCTCGAGATCCATCCGCTCTTCCGCGAGCGGGTCGCAGTCGTCGTCCCCGTCAACCACCGGCTGGTCGGTCGGAGTTCCTGCACGCTCGAGGATGTCGCCGGTGAGCCTCTGATCCTGCCGAGGTCCCGAAGCGGGCTCCGGCGGGTGATCGATGCAGCTTTTGCCGCCCAGGGCCTGACCACGCACGTCGCCTACGAGGGCGACGATTTCACGATCGTGCAGGGGCTGGTCGAGGCCGGTCTGGGAACGACACTCATGCCCATGCCACTCCCGGTGCCGAGCACGCGGGTGGCCGTGATCCCGCTTCGTGACCCTCCGATCGCGCGTACCATGGCCCTCTGCTGGGATCGGCGACGCACCCTGCCTCCAGCCGCCAACCTCTTCGCCCAGCGACTCATCGCCGAGGCGCACGACCCATTCGACCTGGCGGTCAGCGCCTGACCGTCACCCTCACAGCACTCCACTCATGATCATCCCAGCCGTCCTGATCGTCATCGCCGTGGTTCTGGCCGCCGTCGGAGCCGTTGCCCTGTTCAACGCTCGGCGAGGGACTCAGGAAAGCTCGCAGGCCCCCCTGGTGAGTCAGAGCCTTGCCGACGCGACTCAGTACGCGTCCGCTTTGATCACCGAGGCGCGCACCTCCGCGCTGCACGCCCACGAGGCGGCGATGGAAGAGGTCAACGAGCGGCTCGCCGCGGTCGAGGGCCGGGAGACAGTCATCGCCGAACGCCACAAGCATCTTCGCGAGCGCCGCGAGATCTTCGACGACCGACGTTTCGCGTACCGCAAACGCCGCGATGAGATCGAGGAGCGGCGCGCACGCGTCGCCGAGCAGGGCGCCGAGATCGACGAGATGCTGCGCGCCAAGGCGGCGCTCGACCGCGACGCCGCCGCACTGCTCGTGCTGGAGCGTACGCAGTCCGACCTCGTGACAGAGCGCGCCGCCCTCGTCGAGGCGACCGTGGCCGACATCATCGGCGACCGCGTCGAGAGCAGCGCGAACGATCTGATCCTGCAGGCCGTCGAGCGGCAGGACGCGTCCAACGTGGACAGCGCCCCGAGGATCTCACCGTTCTCGCTTGAGGGTCTCGACGACCACGCACGCGAGCGGGTGCTCTCCGCCCTGGCGGTCATCGCGGAGCAGACCGGCGCTGAGCTCGGCATCGACCCCGAGAAGCAACAGGCGACACTGCGGACCGTCGATCCCATCGGCCGTGAGATCGCGCGACAGGCGGCCCTCGAGGTCGTCGACCGGCGAATCCAGGCGGCCGAGGTTCCGCCGCTCATCCTACGGGCACGCCGGACGACCCAGCGCCGCGTGGTGGAGGTTGGTGAGCGCGCGCTCTGGCTCATGCAGATCGAAGGCCGTCCTGAGCTCGCCGAGCTAGTGGGTACGCTCCATCACCGCTTCTCGTACGGCCAGAACGCGCTCCTCCATTGCGAGGAGACCGGCCATCTCTGCGGAGTGCTCGCTGCCGAGCTGGGCTTGCCGCAGAAGCTCGCCCGCGAAGCCGGGATGCTCCACGACATCGGCAAGGCAGTCGACCATGACGTGGAGGGAGTGCACGCGATCATCGGCGGCGAGCTGCTTCGGGTGCTGGGCGTCGATCCCGGCATCGTCCACGCGGTCAAGGCTCACCACTTCGACGAGGAACCCTCGACCGACCTGGCGATGCTCACGATCTGTGCCGATGCGATCTCCGCCTCACGACCCGGCGCGCGTCGCGACACCCTGGCAACGTATTTGCTCCGCCTGGAACAGCTGCAGACGATCGCAACGCGACATGGCGGCGTCGATCGCGCCTTTCCCCTTCAGGCAGGCCGGGAGCTCCGCGTCTTTGTCAAGGCCTCACAGGTCAAGGACACCGATATGCCACCACTGACCAGCGAGATCGCCCGGGAGATCGAGTCCGAGATGCAGTACCCGGGAATCATCAAGGTGACCGTGATCCGGGAGACGACCGCCACCGCCACCGCGCCGGCGCAATTGGTGCCGGTCCGCGCAGCCGTGGCCGAGCACGCCGGTGGTCGTCAGGAATCGGCCGCTGATGGGTCGCCCGAGGGCGACGACGACGAAGCGCCCGACGACGTGATTGACGACGCCCCCGACGACGTCTCCGACGACGTCTGAACAGCGCTCGCTGCGGCGCGGCGAAGGTGCTCGCTCACCACGCGCGCGGTTTCGGCGGGGCGCTCGTGGAAGAAGAGATGGCCGCATCCTTCGAACGCGCGCAGCTGAGCGCCTGGGATCTGCTTGGCGAGGATCCGAGCATTCTCGAACGGGGTGACCATATCGTCGGTGCCGTGCATGACGAGCGTCGGTACCGCGACAGCCGCCAGGCGCCCGAACGAGTCATCGGGCTGACACATCGCGTCGAACTGAGCGGAGAAGACGCGCGGCCGCACCGGATGGAGGGCTCGCTCGCGAATCTGCGCCTCGATGAAGTCCGGGTGCGTCCGCTGAAACTGCGGTGAGTACAGGACGGTGCACGCCATCCGGTAGGCGTCTTCCGGCGTTCGTGCCCCCTTGCCGAGGAGTGCGGCCTGGTCGTCGGGTTTGGGATCGACGCCGTGATCGCCTCCAGGTGCCGTGGCGGCGAGGATGAGATCGGCAACGCGCCTGGGGTGATCGACCACCAGGTGTTGCGCCACCAGACCGCCCATCGATGCACCGAACACCGCCGCAGCCTCCACACCGGCGGCGTCGAGAATGGCGACCGCGTCCTGGGCCATCGCCGACAGCGTCGTATTGGCGCCACCCTCCGACTCGCCGATCCCGCGGGGATCGAAGGTGATGACGCGGTGGGCTCTCGCGAGGTCGGAAACAATCGGATCGAACGCCGAGCGGCCGGCGCCGAGTCCGGGGATGAGCAGCAGCGGATCCCCGTCGCCGCTGACGTGCACCGACAGCCCGGTGCCGTCAGCTGTCCGCGCGGTGAGATGCGTCGCTGCCACGCGACCACCATAGCGGGGCGCGGGTGCCGCACCATGCACGCTGCCGTGCCCCGATTCTTTGTCGAAGCCGACCAGGTCGACGGCGGCCGCGCCACCTTGACCGGGCTCGACGCGAACCATCTCTCGCGCGCGCTCCGAGCCCAGGTCGGCGAAACCATCGTTATCGTCGAGAGCGGCAGCGTCGAGCACGGGTTACAGCTCGACGAGGTGACCCCGGCGCAGGTCAGCGGAGCCATCGTTTGGAGCAGGCCGGTGGACGGTGAACCGAGGCTCGCGGTGCACGTGCTCCAGGCGGTGCCCGCGCAGGCGATGGACGCGACCGT
>PLDZ01000154.1 GCA_003136295.1 Candidatus Dormiibacterota bacterium | reverse complement strand
CGAACCTCTGGGTGCTGCCTGCCTCCCCCGACCTGTCGGCTGTCGAGGGCGAGCTCGGATCGTCGATCGACAGAGAGCTCGTCCTGCGCGACGCCCTCCGCCGCGACGGAGCACGCGCCAGCTTCGACTACGTGCTCTTCGACACCCCGCCCAGCTTCGGTTTCCAGACGATCAGCGCGCTCGCCGCCGCCGGAGACGTGCTCATCCCGGTGCAGATGTCAGGGTTCGCCATCCGCGGCCTGAAAGAGGTGCTGCGCACCGTGCACCTGGTTCGAGGTCGCCTGAACCCTGATCTCGCGATCCTCGGGATCGTGCCCACGTTCGTCAACCTGCGCACCCGCTTCAGCCGCCAGCTCCTCGACGGGCTGTGCGAGCTGGCCAACATCCGCGTGTTCGCCACCGTGATCACACCGACGGTGAAGCTTCAGGAGACGTCGCTCGCGGGCATACCCATCACCGCCTACGCGTCATCTTCGAAGGCCGCGGCAGCATATCGCGAGCTCGCCGGCGAGATCGTCGGCGACGAGGTGGCGGCCGGTGTCTGAGATCGGCGAGCGCTCGGCACAAACCGTCAGCGGACCGTCGCTCTCGGGTCCCATGGCGCGCTGGCTCGCTCCCACGTCCGAATCCCGAGTCGAGCGGATCGCGATCGCCGCGGTGCACGATCGCCCGTGGTGGCCGGGGAGCGACGTCGACGCCGCGACGCTCACCGCGCTCCGGGCGAGCATCGCCTCGCGGGGGATCATCGAACCCCTCCTCCTTCGCCGCCGGGGCGCCGACCGGTTCGAGGTGGTCTGCGGATCGCGGCGCCTTCGCGCCGCCCGCGACCTGGGTCAGACCCATATCCCGGCAATCGTCCGCGAGCTCTCCGAACGGGAGGCGCTCCTGGTCGCCGCCTGGACCACCGTCGAACGCCGCCAGCACAGCGGCGATCGCACAGCGTTGAGTGAGCGCCTGCTCGCCGCCGGGTTCACCCCGGACGAGACCCGCGTCCTCGCCCACCACCCATCGCTCCCGACGCTGCAGCTCGCGGCGCCATCGAACGCGCCGGCGTTCGTGCTTCGCGCCGATCCCCTCTCTCGGCCGCGTCGGTTCGCAGCCGATATCGCGTTCGAACTCCCCCACGCTGAAGTACTCCCCTCGATGGCGCCGGAGGCGCTGACCGCCGCGCTCACCGCCCTCGAGGGAGTGAGCCTGGTCGCCCTGGTGCGGTGAGCTCTGTCCCCCGCCACTCCGAGGAAGAGCTTCGCCAGCAGTGGGCGTTTCTGGACGCTCTCGTCGACCGGCAGGCAGCCAGCTTGAAGTCCGGGATACAGGATCCCGAGGAGGACGATCTCACCGTTCCGATGGTCGCTCCCGACGCGGCCTACCTCGAGGAGATTGCGACCCTCACCAGGCGCGTCACCACGCTGGAGGATGAGCGAAGCACGTTGCTCCGCCGGATCGATCTTGCAGAGGAGGCGCGGATGGCGGCGGAGTCCGCGAGGATGGCGGCCGATGCCGCTCGCCAGGCCGCCGAGCGGACGCTTGCGGAGGAACGCACCCGCCTCCCACGCGACGCGCCGCCGAGGGTGGCGGCAGCGAAGCCACGACGCAAGAGTTGGTGGCAGCGGCTCAAGGAGTAACCGCGCCTGCCGGTTTCGGCCGTCTGCCCTGCGCCATCCCGACGAACTGACGGAGCGCCTCGGTCGGAGCCGGACGGGTCGCAACCTCGCGGAGCAGCAACTTGCTCTCGGTGAGCAGCTCCGGATCCGGGAGCTCGCCCCGGCCGGAGGTGGCGACAACCCAGCCCGGGGAGTACCAGAGCACCGTCTCGAATGCGAGCCCGCTCAGCGTGAGTCCGTTGAGCAGCGAGTCGGTGATCCGCGAGAGCGGTCGTTTCGCGTTCGTGACAACGATGCCGCGGATCCGGTCGAGCACGTCGAGCTGCTGCGCAAGACCGACGGTCAGCGCCGCCGCTCGCAACGAGAGGATGTCGAGTGCCGTGGGGATCACGATCCGGTCGGCGGCACCCATCGGACCAACCAGCGACGGTTCGTGGGGGTGCGTGTCCAGGAGGATGATGTCGCAGTCGTCACGAACATCAGCAAGCATCTCGTCGAGCTGCTCCTTCGAGGGCGACTCTTCGTTGAGGCTTCGATGTGACACGACGGTACGGATTCCGAGTGGATGATCGATGAGCGCATCTCGCAGGGTGACGCGCCCGTGCAGGACGTCAATGACGGTAACGCTGCGTTTGGCCCGCTCCANNGCCGCGCACAGCGCATAGCTGCTGGTTGTCTTTCCGACACCACCTTTTAGCGACGCAATCGTGATTACTTCTGCAGGCACGACCGTAGAATATCCGCACATGGCCACCGCGGCGCCCCATGTCAAGTTACTGCGACAGCTTGCCAGCGCCAAAGACGATTATTTGAGCGGCGCGTTCGACATTTCCTGGGACGGCGCCAAAGCGACGCTCTACCTCGTGTTCGGACGGCCGAGCCATGCTGTGTTCGAAATCGATCAAACGCAGATCGAAGGGGAAGCAGCGATCGACGCGCTGCTTGCCGCACTGCCGCGGGTCTTTGCGGTCTCCGACTGGCGACGCGCGATGTCGCCGCATGAGACCCTTTCGATCACGATCGACGAACTCGCCGGCCCCTTTGTGCGCCTGGCCGGCTCATATGCGGATGACCCGGTCACCGAGGAAAGCCCCGAATGGTGGAGCGCCGTCGACGATTCACCGGACCTGCCCTTCGGGCTCGCGGACTTTCCATTGCTTCCTGGTGGACGTCCACTTTGGCTCGAGGCCTCGCCTGAAGAGGTCCATCTTGCCGATCGCCTTGCCGACCTGCCGCCCTCGGTCCTGATGCTCACCGGCGCGAAGCTGCGTGCCGCGGCGGTCGTGAGCGGGGGTGACCTGATCGACGCGGTCTGGATCGATTCCGACGACCACGCCCGCGGCGAGACCGCGGGGATGGCGATCTTGGGCGCGACCAAGGGCTCGCTGGCCGGCTACGCACTCGACGATCCTCGAGTCGCAGAGGCACTCACGATGCTCTGGCGGCTGCCGTTGGCGGTGAGCGGCGTCGAGCTGTCGTGGCTCGACCCTGCATCGATGCTCGCGGCATTCCGCGCCGACGGCCTTGATCGCGTGCTGGTCATCGACGCCCCCGTTCGCGGCATCGCACTGTTCAGCCGCGGGGGGCTCGTGGCCGTCTACTCGGAGACGCAACGATCGGCGGTGGCATCACCGGAACGTCTGCGGTCGCTGCTCTCCCAAGCACGCGGACGGCTGACGGTCATGGAGCGCAAGCCCCGCCCGCTCGCGGCCGATGCCACCCCGGCGCCGGCGAGCGCGCGTGACTTTTTCGAGGTCACGGCGCCGGAATCCGCCGCGGATGCACCGGCTGCGGCCGAGCCCGCGGGTTCTGATACGGCTGAAACCGATTACGAGCCGGAGTCTGACCTCGCGCCGGAACAGGCGACGACGGCGCCGGCTGAGGCTGCCGCGGACGACCTCGAGCCACCGCCCCCGCCTCCGGACGAGGAGGTGGCCGCTGCAACCGGGGAGATGCCACCGCCTCCTGCGCCGGCTCCCGAGGAAGCCCAGCCCGAGCCCAAGCCAAAACGGTCCCGCTGGCGATTCGGAAGGTCGCGTAAATCCCGCAGCGAACGCCATACCGCCGAGGAAGCCGCGGCTGCCAGCGTCGACGAGTCCATCCAGTCCGCGGATTCCGAGGCGGCCACGTTCGCGGGGTGGAGCATCCGCCAGCCGAATTCCGATGCCCAGCCGGTGTGGCATCGGTCGCACGACCCGGCCGAGACGCCACCGCCCCCTGCAGATGTTGAAGCAGGGCAAAGTGATGAGGCAACTGCTCCGACGTGGTCGATCGCGCGGTCCGCGGATGACGCTGCAACCACGGCCGAGTCGACCGTTGCCGCGGAAAACCCCCTCGCGGACGACACGCCAATCACGGATTCCGCGCCGCCGGCACCTGACGCTTCGATCGCTGCCGACATCAATCCGCCGAGCGAGCCCTCTGATGCCGAAGCTGTTTCAGCAGAGGACGAGTCCGATCCCGAACCCGCGCGCGAGGCGGCGTCGGAATCGTGGCTCTCGTCGTCATGGCTCGACGACGTCGTGCACGGCGACCCCCCGCCACTGGCGACCGAACCCGACGTTCCCTCGGAATCCGACGTGCCGGAGCACACGGACGACCAAGCAGCGCCGGATACGGAACCCCTTGTGGCCGCCGACCACTGGGCGGAAACGCCAATCGACGAGCTGGACCATGGAGCCGAAGCGTCGCAAGACGATGAGACCACCGCCGCCGCCGATAACGATCTTGATGACGCAGGCGACGCGCTCAAGCCGGCACACGCCCTGAGGACTCCGGGCCCGTGGAGCTGGCCGTTGGCCGAACCCGACGAGGAGCCGCCCGTCGCCTCGGAGGCGGGGGCATTGACATCGCAGCGTACGGACGAACCTGAGGCGCTGGAGCTGCAGCCAGCCGCCGTCCCGGCGTCTGGGCGTGAGGACGACGCCGCGGCCTCCGAGCACGATGCCGACTCAGGGTTCTTCCACCGCGACGAGCCGGTCGGCTCGCAGTACGTGGACTTCGACGAGGTTCGCAACGAGCTGGTGCAGATCGGCATCGTGTGGCTCGGCGAGACCAACGCGGGGCAGGTGACATCGCTGCTCAGCAGCACCCGATCGACGATCGACGACTTCGTCGCGACCATCGACACCATTCGCGGGCTCCACCTCGAAGGCCAGGACCCCGCATCAATCCAGGCGATGGCGCGCGAGATGCACCAGCAGGCTGCAGAGCGGTTGTGCGGGGCATGACCCGGTGAGCCACCAGGTGGTGAGCTGGATCCAGGATCACTCGGTGCTCATCCTGGCCGGCCTCGCCATTGTCGAGGGCCTCATCTGTCTCGCGTTGCTCCGGATGGCACGCCAGGCGCGGCACGAGATGAAGGCGGCTCAGGCAGCGGCACTCGAGTCCGCCCGGGCAGCTGCGCTGGCGGCTCCGGGTGCGATCGACCCCGAGGCGGTGCTTGCACTGCTGCGCCAGGGCCATGCCCCCACCCTCGACAACGTGTACGCGATGATGCGGCGGCGCGAACTCGCGGGGGCAGACAAGCCGGACGATGAGTCGGCGGCCTCCGGCCGTGCGGGACCCAGATCGGCGCCGGTGACGAGCAGTCCGACCAGAGACGCACCCGCAAGCCGCACCTCGCTCACGAGCTCTCAGGTCGAAGAGCGGCTCCGCCAGTACGAACGCTGAGCGGTCGCTATCTCGGGTGGCGCCGCTCGACCGGGGCGTGACGCCCCCTGCCGCATGCTTCGGCCGCAGCGAGGAAGGCCATCGCAACCGCTTCCTCGCGCAGTTGCGCGATCGCGTCCTCGGTCCGGTGCAACACCGCGACGCTGTTGCGGATGGTCCATCCCGACCGACCGGAAACCTTGGGTGGGAGCAGTTGCTTGCCTGGGGATCGGACCGACCAGCTCCCCGGGGACACGCTCGCAGATTTCGCGCCCGAGTACGGCGATCCGGGCCGCCTCGCCCACTCGAGGGCGTCTGGCCGCTGGACCTCCACGAAGACGGGGTCGGCGTCAGGGATCGAGATCGGCCAGACGACCTCCGCCGGCGGGATGACATCGCTCCGGGCCGGGATTGTGCCCGCGAGCGCGAAGAGCGCCGCGGCGAGGTCTTCACCCGAGTCGAAGGCGCTCCCCTCGCCGAACCACTCGTCGTCCTGGATGGAGGCTCCGCCAGCCGTCACCACCGTCCCCGTATTCATCACAGCGATCTGATCGTACCCGGACGAGTTAACGAGTCGTGGATGTCTGGAACGCTGCCGGAATCGAACGTGTATCGAACCGGTTGCTCTCGTCAGAACGGCCCGCTGTGGCGCACACAATCGGCGCGGAACCGCCTTCCGTCCGAAACCCAAGGAGCATCTTCACGTGAGCATGGCAGCCGTTCCGCAGAAGCTCGACAGCCGATACCTCGAGGCTCTCGGCCCCCTGCGTCCATTGGTCGATGACGACAGCCTGACCGAAATCATGGTCAACGGACCAGAGATGGTCTACGTGGAACGCAAGGGAAAGATCCTCCTCACCGACATCCGGTTCGATGACGAGGCTCACCTGATGCGGGTGATCGACACCATCGGTGCAGCGGTCGGACGACGCATCGATTCGCGCACACCACTCATGGACGCGCGCCTGCTCGACGGATCCCGCGTCAACGCGGCAATACCGCCCGTGGCGCTCGACGGTCCCATTCTCACCATTCGAAAGTTCAGCAAGGACCCATATCAGGTTTCCGACCTCATCGGGTTCGGCACGATGACGCAGGAGGCCGCCGCGTTTATCCAGGCATGCGTGCTCGCGCGCGCGAACATCCTGGTGTCCGGTGGCACGGGTACAGGCAAGACGACCCTCCTCAACGTCTGCTCGGGTTTCATCCCCATCGACGAACGCATCGTCACGATCGAGGATGCCGCCGAACTCCAGTTGCACCAGGAACATGTGTGCCGTCTCGAGGCTCGTCCGGCCGACGTCAACGGCGAGGGCCGCATCGCGATCCGCGAGCTGGTCATCAACTCCCTGCGTATGCGTCCCGATCGCATCGTCGTCGGAGAGTGCCGTGGCGGTGAGGCNNCTGACCACCATCCATGCGAACAGCCCGCGCGAGACCCTCTCGAGGCTCGAAACGTTGGTGCTCATGGCCGGTCTGGACCTGCCCCTCAAGGCAATCCGTCAGCAGATCGCCGGCGCGATCAACCTCATCATCCAGCTGAACCGACTCAAGGACGGCTCGCGCAAGGTCGTGTCCGTCACCGAGGTCATCGGGATGGAGGGCGAGATGATCACCGTGCAGGAGATCTTCAAGTTCGAATCACGCGGTGCCGATCCGTCGACCGGAAAGATCATCGGCGACTTCGAGCCGACGGGCATCCGGCCGCGAATCATCGACAGGCTGTTCGACATGGGCATCCCGCTTCCGCCACGCCTCGCGCAGATCTTCCCGGACCGTCGCCAGGTCGGCGTTGTCACCGAGAAGAACGGCCATCTGAGCGGGGTCGCCTAACAGCGGCTCAAGCAGCAGGCGGCGGAAGGTTCACCGGCTCGTAGATCAGGCCTTCACCGCAGCAGCGGCCACACTCGTCGCCCGGAGTCGCCTTCGACGCCCAGGCACCGACGGTGCCCTCGCGAAACTCCACTTTGCGATTGCGGTCGCCCGACCCGTCGCAATTCGGGCACCGCGCAAGGCGATGTTCCGCCGCTGGCATGGCGTTACCCTGCGCTCCCGCGAAGAAACCGACTGTACGCAGGCGCACGGAGGGATGCCGGGACGCCCGAAATCCGATGCCGGATCAGGCGGATCCGACCCCGTCCATTACGTGGATGGGCTGGAAGACATCCTCTGACAGCTGCTCGCCCGAGGTGGTGAGATGCTCGAGGAACGTCGGGATGACACCGGTCGGCATGTACGAGCCGACGACCTTGCCATCCTCATCGACGCCAGCCTGCTTGTAGGTGAAGATGTCCTGCAGCTTCACCTCGTTGTTCACACAGCCGAGCACCTCGGTGATGCTCACGACCTTGCGCGTTCCGTCGCGCAGGCGGGACTGCTGCACGATCACGTTGACCGCCGACCCGATCTGCTCGCGGATGGCGCGCGACGGCAATTCCGCTCCCGCCATCAGCACGAGCGTCTCCAGACGGCTGATGCAGTCGTGCGCGTTGTTCGCATGGAGCGTNNCACTCTCCGACGACGATGCGGTCCGGCCGCATGCGCAACGAGTTGATGACCAGGTCGCGAATCGAGACGCGTCCACGACCTTCGACGTTCGCGGGACGCGTCTCGAGCGTGACGACATGGTCCTGACGCAGCTGCAGCTCGGCTGCATCCTCGATGGTGACGATGCGCTCGTCCTCGGGGATGAAGCCGCTGAGGATGTTGAGGGTGGTCGTCTTTCCCGAGCCGGTGCCGCCACTCACCACGACGTTCATCTTGCCCCGAACGCACGCCCGGAGGAAGCGAACCATGTCGTCGGTGATCGACCCGTACTTGATCAGGTCATCGATCGTCAGCGCCTCCTTGGCGAACTTCCGGATCGTCATGGTCGGTCCGCGCAGCGCCAGCGGAGGAATGATGACGTTCACCCGGGATCCGTCCTTGAGCCGCGCGTCAACCATCGGTGACGACTCATCGACTCGCCGGCCGATGCTGCTCACGATCCTGTCGATGACCTGCATCAACTGCTGGTCGCTCTCGAAGGTGACCGGGCTCAACGTCAGCTTGCCGTGTTGCTCGACGTAGATCTGCTTGTAGCTGTTGATCATGATTTCGGTGATGTCCTCGCTCGCGAGGAGTTCCTCGAGCGGCCCGAGACCGAGGACATCGTTGATGAGGATCTCGACGAGTCGAAGCCGATCCGGCCGGCTCATCGTGATGTTCTGCTCGGTGATCACGTCGTTGAGCAGTTCGGCGATGCGCTGGCGCACGACCTCCGGGGGTACGGAGTCGGTGCCCTGGGCGAGCTCTTCCACGAGACGCTGGTGCACCTTGCCGCGCAGCGCCACGTGCGTGTTGACGTGTCCACCCATCTTACCCAGCCCCGGGCGCGACATCCCGCCGGCGCGGTTCAGCAGCGTGGGCGCGCGCTGTGGTTCAGGTGCGGGTGCGGGGCGCTCGACCTCGAACGGTCGCGGCGCGGGCGGTGCCGTTGGCTGCACCGGAGCCGAAGCTCCGCTGGGGCGATTCTGCCAGCCGGCTGGAGGGAACCGATCCGCTCCGTCGTCGACGGGACGATCCGGCGTTCCCGAAGGTGCCGATGGCGACGGCGCGCTGGGTGCGGAAGTCGGAGGAGTTCCCTCTGCTTTCCGCTGCACTCGGTCGAGCAACGACATGAGAGCTCAAACCACCTCGTGTGATCGCGTTGCAATACCTGCCCGGAGGCTGGACCAAGCATCCCCGGGATGCACCCCGAACGGTGCAACGATCCTGTCGAAGCAGCGTCCCAGGGGCTCTGAGGGGGTTTGAATGGGGTCGGCCGAAACCGGTCGGTCATATGCAGTTGCCAATTCACGTGAAGGAACGCCGCATGCAACGTCGGCTGCCGCCCTCGGCGTGGGATGAGTTGCACCGAACCGCCTCGGCGGTGCGGGCACCGGCAGACCTGGCGTCTCCGGCGCCAGACCGCAGCCGCCGTCGGCGAGCAATTCGCCCGCTGGCGATGACCGCCGGCCTCGTGGTCGCGTGCGGGCTGGCTGTGCTGCACCTGGCCGGGACGACCGGCACGGCCATCGCCAACGGCGGCTATGACTCGCAGCTGTTCTCTCTCACCAACCAGGACCGGACCAGCAACGGGGTGCACTCGCTGAGCTTCAGCGGGACGCTCCAGAGTATCGGCGAGGGCGCGCCCTACAACTGCCGAGGCGTCCAGGTCTCCGGCCGATCTGTCGACATGATCCGGCGCAACTACTTCGCCCATCCGATCCTCGGCTGCGGCGAGTACGTGTTCTCGATGATGCAGGCGTTCGGCGTTCACTACCGGTCGGCCGGCGAGAACATCGGCTGGGAGGCAGGGTCTGGAAGCCCCGCCAGCTACATCAACAGCGCCTTTATGAATAGCAGTGATCACCGAGCCAACATCCTCGCCCCGAACTACACCGAGATGGGCGTCGGGTCCGACGAGAGCGCGCCTGGCGTGACCTGGACGGGGCAGGGGAGCGAGCAAAACGTCTGGATGTTCAGCGAGGAGTTCGCCCAGGTGGGCTCGTCGTCGCCACCCCCGCCCCGCGGTAAGCCGCGGCCCCCGAAGCCCACCTCACGGAACTCGCCGGCGCCCGCGCCTCCGGTTGCCCCGGGAGCCAGCAGGATACCTGCCGCAACGCCACTGCCAACGTCGGCTCCGTTGCTGATCCCGGCCGGCAGCCTCCCCCAGGACCTCCCCGTACCGCCGGTGGGCGGGTACGAGGGGCTTTTCCCCAACACGATCGAATCCGTCCTCGAAGCTTTCCTCACGTTCTAAAAGGGCACAGAACTCTGACTCAGCTCAGCACCGTCGAAGCGTCTACCGGCGAACTCGATGGCAGCATCGTCGTCGCCACGGGTCTCCGCAAGGTCTACCGGGTGAGCCGCCCGCCGCGTGAGGCGATCCGAGATGTGTCGCTGACCGTTGCGGCCGGCGACTTCGTTGCCATCATGGGCCCGAGCGGGTGCGGCAAGAGCACGCTCCTGCACATGCTCGGGGGCTTGGAACCGCCCGACCAGGGATCGGTCACGATCCAGGGCATCGATGTGTACGCCCTCCAGGACGAGGAGCGTTCAGCGTTCCGGCGCGACCACATCGGCTTCGTCTTCCAGTTTTTCAACCTCCTCCCGACGCTGACCGCGGCTGAGAATGTGGCGCTGCCCCTTCGGCTGCGCAACGAGGCCCCCGGCAAGCATGGGCAGAGGCTCTCCCGGCAGGTGATCGGCGAACGGGTCGACGCGGTCATGAACCAGCTCAACCTGCACGGTCTCCAGGGCCACGGACCTGAGGAGATCTCCGGTGGAGAGCAGCAGCGGGTGGCGCTGGCACGGGCGCTCGCCGCCTCTCCATCCCTCCTGCTCGCGGACGAGCCGACCGGGAACCTCGACTGGACGAGCGGTCACGAGGTCATGGCACTGCTGACGCGTCTCTGCCGTCAGGAGCACCAGACGGCGGTATTGGTCACCCACGACGCACGGGTCGCGGCGTACGCCGACAGGGTCCTGATCATGCGCGACGGCGCGGTGATGGATGAAGTCGCTCTGAGCCATATCGGACAGGCACCGGATACGATTCCGGACCCGTCGGTCCTCGTGGGCAGGCTCGCCAAGCTAGACCTGTGAGCGACCTCTGGCTGCTGGCGGCTCGAGCCATCAGGGCACGCCCGCTGCGAAGCGTGCTCACCGCCAGCGCGGTGGCCCTCGGCATCGCCGTGGTGCTCGCGGTCCAGATCGCCATCCAGGGTCTGACCGTGCAGGCGAGTGAAGCCAGATTGCAGCAGGCGGGCGCGTCGTCGCTCGACGTCCGCGTCGACACCGGGTCCGGCCTGGACGCGTCGGAGGTCACTGACCTCGCGAGCCTCCCGGGCGTGGTCCAGGCGGTCCCCCTGTACGAGAAGCAGGTCACGGCCGGCCCGTCCGGGAGTGGCCTCACGGGCGATACGGTGACCCTGGTCGGCCTCCAGGATTCGAGCGCGGCGCTCCGCAGCGTCTCGGTGGTCGCTGGACGGCTTCCCCTGCCGGGGAGCACCTCGGAGGTGGCCATCGACCAGGGGTTGAGCACGGCCTTGAGCGGCGGTGTCGGGTCCCCGATTCAGCTCGGTCAAAGCATCCAGATGATCACGGCAACGGGACCGGACGAGTTCACGGTCGTCGGTTTCACGGCGGGGACCGTCGCCGGGCCGTCCTTCACCCACGACGCTGTCTTTGTCGACGACGCGGCCATGCTCGGACCCTTCGGGCTCGGTTTGAACACTCCCCTGGTTGCCTTGCGCTTCGGACCCGGCGCCACCGTGGCCGGGGTGTCGAGCGAGGTCCACGCCAGGTTCGGTTCGGCGGTGACGACCTACGATCCACGGGCGGGCGCATCGGCGCCGTTGCAGGACCTCGAGCCATTGCTCGTGCTCGCCACCGTGCTGAGCCTGATCGTCGGTGCTGGGGTGACCGCCAACAGCGCGGCCCTGGCCGCCTTCGAGCGGCGGCGAGACATCGGTCTGCTCCGCGCTGCCGGAGCGTCATCGCGGCAGGTCTTCCGCCTGTTTGCCGTCGAGGTCGCAACCGTCGCCGCAGCAGGGATCCCGATCGGCGTCGCAGGAGGTTTGATCCTTGGAGCCGTGTTCAACAGCAACCTCTCCCCGGCCGATCTGGCAGCGCCTTCGATGACGCCGCAGGCCGGCCAGGTGGGGGCTGCCATCGCCGCCGGACTCGGGGCAGCGCTCATCGGGGGACTCCTGCCGCTCTTCACCGCTGCACGTCTCCCGATCCTCAACGCCTTGCGGCCCCACCCGATCAGCGAGCATGAGCGCGCAGGCGTCGTGGTGCGCACGGCGAGCCCCGTGCTGCTCGTGATCGCCGCCCTCTGCTTCCTGAGCACGGCCAGCGGCCTCGTTGCCCTGGGCGTGGTCACCCTGCTCCTCGGCCTTGTGGTCGCCCTCCCGCTGCTCGCTCCCCTGGTCATCAGGCTCATCGCCCTGGCCATCTCGCCGTTCGTCAGCGGCGCGCAACCCGGCGCGGCTCATCTCACGCGTGCCCGCAACCGGACGGCGATGACCACCGCGGGACTCGCCATCGCTGTGGCGAGCGCAGTCGGTGTCAGTGCGTTGAGCGCCGGAGCGCTCACCGCGAGTGACAGCTGGGTCTCCCAGCTGTTCGCGGGAGACATGGTTGTGACCAGTCCGGTCACCCAGAACGACCAGATCGCGTCGGCGATCAGCAGCAGCCCGGGGGTCGCCCGGGCCACAGCGCTGCGCTTCCTGTCGGAGACCGTCGCCGGCGCCTCCGAAGGGGTCGCCGCGATCGACGCCGGGGCTTACGCATCGCTGGGGGGTCTCGACGTCGTCTCCGGCGACCGAGCAGCAGCCCTGGGCGCCCTCGAGGATGGCCCCAGCTTCCTGGAGCCCGCCGGACTGGCGGCTGCTACGGGCTGGACGGTCGGCTCGCAGCTCCCGGTTCAGACCCAGAAAGGCATCGTGTATTTCACGATCGTGGGCATCGTCAGTCACTCGTTTCCGTCCGGGGACGGAGGCGAGAGCCTGGTGATGGCGGACGATCTCGCACGAACGTACTTCGGCTCGACGGCGTACGGTTTCGACGATCTCGTGATCACCACGCACGGCTCCGCGCCGGCGCTCGCCACCACCGCGGCGAGCTACGGGATGCGGGCCGTTTCGGTGAGCGTGATCGAGAGTGACGCTCGCGACGCCCTCCAGCATTCGATCGGTCTCGTGCTCGCGGTCGCCATCATCTCGGTGATCATCGCCCTACTCGCGGTCGTGAACACGCTGCTCGTCAACGCCCGTCAGGGCACCCGCGAGCTTGCGCTCCTCCGCGCGGTCGGCCTTGGCAGCCGTCAGGCGATGCGCCGGGTGCTCACCGAGGCAGGGCTCCTCGCCGGCGCGGCAACCCTGATCGGTGTGGCCACAGGCTGTCTCATCGCTGTGCCGATGCTGCAGGCGAGCACCACGTCCACCTTCGCACCTGGATTCGTCTTCCCCCTCGAGACGGTGGTCGTGGTCATTCTCGTCGTTGTGCTGGCGGCGGTCGTGGCAGCCATCGGTCCAGCTCGAAGAGCGGTGCGAACGTCAGTGCTCAGCGCGCTGCACCACGAGTAGCAGGGATGCGCCCCGTCGGCGGGTGGTGGGCACGGGTCCTTGCGACCGTTGCGTCGCTGGTGGCGCTCGCCGCCTGTGGCAGCGTCTCGCCCTCCTTGTCCAGAGGTGATCCGTTGCACGACCTGATCACGATTGATCAGCTCGTCGCACCGGACTTCACGGTGACGAGTGCGTCGACGCACATCGATGCGGCCACGATCGCCGCCGGAGATGGAGCAATCATCTCCACCCTCCAGAGGGACGGACTGCAGGCCGCCGCGCGCGTCGAGTATCAGCGGGATGTCAACTTCAGCACCAGCAACGGGCCGATCGACATTGTGGCGACCGTCGAGCGGTTCGCCGGCATCGGCGGAGCCACGAGCGCCTACGGGGCGAACGTGCGCTGGCTCGACTCGATTCCCGGTGCGGTGCCCGCGTCCACCGGCCCACTCGGCGACGAGGCGCACTCGATCAGCGTGGTACGTGCCACGCCGGGCGGCCTGCAGGCCGTTGAGATCACTGTTGTGTGGCGCGTTCGCAACCTCGTCAATGTCATGGTCGCGCGCGGTCGCTACGGCGGGACGCGGCTCGAGGATGCGCTCGTCCTCTGCGGTCTGCAAACGCAGAACGAGTCTCGCGGCTCCGCGTAGCGCCGCGAGCGCCGCTCAGCTCTTGCGCGGTTCCCAGCGGAAGCGCAGCACGGAGAGCACCACGGCCCCAACGCCCCACGCGGCCATGATCAGGAGGTCGCTCCCGTTGAACCCGCTGGCGGATTGGTGCGCCGGGTCGAACGCGGTGAACATCGCGTCGATGAAATGGCGCACGGGAAACCACTCGGCGATCTGCGCGAGGACCGAGGACGACGGCACCGGAAAGAACGTTCCCGAGATGAACACGATCGGCAGGAACACGCCGTTGACGATGGCGGGAGCCGCCTCCGCGTTGGGAATCGCGATGGTCATCGCCATCCCGAGCGCGCAGAAGGCCAGGGCGCCGACGCCGATCGACGCAGCCGCAGCGCCGATGTGCTGCGGCACGTGGACGCCGTAGACAAGAATCCCGAAGCCCGTGGTGAGCAGCGCCAGGACGATGCTGACGATGATCGATGAGCCGACGACGCCGGCGATGAAGGCCCAGGGTGGGAGCGGGGTTCCGCGCAACCGCTTGAGGATGCCGTTGTCCCGCCGCAGGGAGAGTGTGACCGAGATATTGGTGAAACACGCGCCCATCACGCCGAAGGCGACGAGCGCTGGAATGTAGTAATCGTCGTAGGTCGTCTTCACGGGACCGACCTGCACCTGCTGTCCCTTGAACAGAGTCGCGAACACCACCAGAAAGATGATCGGGAACAGGAACGAGAAGAAGGCGCTTGCGGGGTTGCGCCAGAACGACTTCTGCTCGAACGAGATCTGACGTAACGCGATGCCGGTGCTACTCACTCCTGGTCAGCTCCAGATAGACATCTTCGAGCGACGGGCGCGTGACCTCGAGGTTGGGAAGCTCGAGTCCGTGCACGACGGCCCAGGTGGTGAGCTCGTTGAGAGTCCGCGTGGGCGTCGCGGTCTCGATGATCGCGGTGCCATCGTCCACCTTCACCGCAAGTGGCAATGCAGCGACGGTCAGGCCGTCGGGAAGCTCGAAGCGAATGTGGGTGAGCTGTTCGGTTCCGGCGCGCAGCGTTTCGGGCGTCCCTTGAGCAACGACCTTGCCTGCAGCGATGACGCAGATCCGGTCGGCAAGGTATTGGGCCTCATCCATGTAGTGCGTGGTCAGCACGATCGTCTTGCCCAGCGTTCGCATGTTGCGCACGACCTCCCAGGCGGCGCGTCGTGCCGACGGGTCGAATCCCGTCGTCGGCTCATCGAGGAAGATCAGCTCTGGGTCGCCCACCAGGCCGAGCGCAACGTCGAGGCGGCGCTGCTGTCCCCCCGACAGCTTTATGACCCGCTCGCCGGCCTTCTCGGTCAGGCCGACGAGTTCGATGATCTCCGCGGCCGGGCGCGGGGCCGGGTAGTAGCCGCGATAGAGTTCGACGATCTCCGTCACAGAGAGCATCGGGGGCACGGCCGCCTCCTGGAGGACCAGCCCAACCCGCTCGCGCAGTTTCCGGCCACCGCCGTGCGGGTCAATCCCCAGCACCGTCACGTCTCCTCCATCACGGTTCCGGTAGCCCTCGAGGATTTCGATGGTGGTGGTCTTCCCGGCACCGTTGGGGCCGAGGAGCCCGAAGACCTCACCCTCCTCCACGGTGAAACTGATCCCGCGGACCGCTTCGAGGGCGCCGTACGACTTTCGCAAACCGTCGACCACGATTGCTGTCACCGAAAGTCTCTCCCCTGTATGACGAGCGGTCACAGAGTCGTTGCGCCATGGTGCCAGAGACGGGGGTCGGTGCCGACCACAATTGGCCGCAGCGCATGACCATGACTACAACCAACGTGGAGATCCTGCGTCAGGGCTGGCTCGACGCCGCCTCCGCCCTGGCGCCCGGTCTCGACACACTCCCTGAAGTCCTCGAGCACGGTCTCGAAGCTGCTGTCATTGACGAACGCCTCGACGAGCAGTCGCTTCTGAGAGTGGTCACCGAGGTGACCACCGCCGCCGGTGACTCGCTTCCCGCCGAGGAGCTGTACTTCCTGACGAGGCGGCTGCAGCGGGCTGTCTACGAATATCTGCTCTCCCTCGACGCCCTCCCCGAGCCACCGCCTCGCCGCGACGGCTCGAACGGCCATCCGCAGACTGATACCAGCCTGATCGGAGCAGACGAGGTAGCCGCCCTCGGACGTAACGGCCATGTCAAGACTGTCGCCCAGCCGGCACCGGTCACCACGGCCGTCCCCGAGCCTGACGCCGAGCCGCAGCCAGTCGCCGTCCCGGAAGCACAACTTGATACGGCCGCGGCATCCGCGGCCGCAGACCGCGTCGAAGCCGGCCTTGCCGAGCTGGACGCGCAACTCTCGCCCGATGAGCCGCCGGACGTCGAGCCCGAGCCGGTCTCCGAACCCGAGATCGAGGCGACCGCAGCCGTGGAGACGGAGGCAGTGTCCGCCGCGGAACCGGCGACCCGTCCGGCGTTCACGCTGTTCCGGCGTACCGGCCCGGGCGCCTCAAAGACGGACAAGGCCGCGGCGGGAGCAAAGGGCCACCCGTCGGAACCTGACACGCAGGGCTCGAACGGATCGGCAGCGACCCTGAGCGATGTGGACAGCGAGGACGCCGAGTCGTTCGTGAAACCCAAGGACGGCTTCCACCTCAGCGACCTCGCCGACTTCGCGGTTGCCCAGCGTTCGGCATCGGCGACCGTCGACGCGGACACCGCTCCGGGGCTTGAGGCCGACGGCACCTTCGACACGATCGAGACCGCCGAACCGCCACCGTCACCCGCTCTCGCGACCCGGGAGCCTGAGATCGAGCCCGAGGCGACAGCGGCGCAGACCGTACCTGACGCGCCGGGCGGTGCTGCCGCGCGTGGCTGGCGCCTCCGCGANNGATCGCCTCCGCCGCCGGCGCTGCGACGAGGCGGCGGCACTGCTGCAGCGACTTGCAAACGATGTCGGCGGTCGCGCGCTCGCGGAACTGGCCCTTGACGCCGGCGATCGATGCCGCGCGCTCGGCAAGGGGAACGCCGCCCTGAGCTGCTATCTCGCTGCGTCACGCGCGGATCCGGTGCACGAAACCCCGTTACTTCGACTCGCCGACATCTGCATCGATGATCACGATATCGACCTTGCTGTCTCATACCTCGAGCGGGTGACGAGACTTCGCAGGTTGCGCAATGACGACAAGGGCGCTCTCAAGCTCTACCGCAAGATCGTGACCATTGCTCCGTATCGAGATGACATTCTCGCGATGCTGATGCGCGCCCAGGCCAACGGCCGCTTCGACGAATAAACGGTTCATGGACAACGTCCGGTCACATGGCGCGTGGCCAAGCTCGTCCGCTGTGCGATGCGTTTGTTACCGAAAGGCGATGAACGGCAGGGCAGATTCGATCCACACTCGGGTGCGGCCGTCATCCGGGCCAGCATCGCTGTGCTGGATGCAGCGTAGCCGCAACACCGTGACCGACACCAACTGAGAACAACCGAGGAGAACAGGTGGCCATCCAGGCGAACAAACCGAACAGCCGAATCTTCTTGCTTCTTGGAGTCGTGCTGGCGGCGGCGGCGGCGGTTGCCGTGCTGCTCCTGGTGCGCTCGAACGCACCTGCGAATGAAGTCAGCGTTGTCGTGTCCGACACCAGCATTCCCGCCGGAACCACGCTGACACCCGCCATGGTCCAGGTGGCCCAGGTTCCACAGACAGCGAAGCCGGGCGACGCATACACCGATCCGGTCGCCGTCGTCGGCAAGGTCACGCAGGTGGCGCTCGCGAACAACACGCCACTTGTTCCTGGCTTCTTCTCGACTCCCGCGCTGTCGATCACGTCGAGCGGCACCGGTTCGACCGCGGTCTCCGTGGAGACGCAGATCACCAAGGGCTACGTCGCGGTGGCGATCCCGACCAATGCTTCGCTTCCGACGACCCTGACCAACCTGCAGGGCAACAACTTCAGCGGTGCACTTGTGTCGGATGCCTTCTACATCCTTCCGGGTGACCACATCGACATGCTGGTGCAGTCGACGACCGGGACTCTTGGAATTCGCTACACCTTCCAGGACCTCATCGTACTTCGGGTAGGTACCTCGGGCACCACCTCGACAGGCGCGGCGGACGTGCTCCTCGTCGAAGTTCCGCGCGCCGAGGCGCCGTTGCTCTCCGCCCTTGTGGTCGGTGACGGGCACGAGTTCATCGTCAAGTACGTCCTTCGTCCCGAGTCCGAATGGGGTAAGTTGACAGCGACCGGTTACACGCCGAACTACGAGCCGGCGGGCACGATCAGCGTCCCATCGGTGAAGCAGACCATCGTGACCCCGAGCACGCTGGACAGTCTCTTCGGCGGCTGACACCAATGACGCCAGCCGCAGTTGTCGCAGCGGCCCTGGCCGCGTCGGCAGTCCTTTCGATCTTCGCCTTCCTCCTCAGCCGCGGGCAGAACCAGGCTGGGGAGATGGCGCGGCGCCTCAACCAGTACGGCGGCGACACGGTGGCCGTCACCTCGCCGCCCCGGGTAAAGACGGGCAACGCGCTGCGGGACCTGCTCGATGCCCTGACCAGCGGCCTCAACCCGTTGCTCTCGCGCACCTCGCACACAGGCAAGCTCGCGGACGACCTGCAGAAGGCCGACCTCAAGCTGAAGTCGTCGGAGTGGCTCCTTGCCGTGGTCGGCCTCGGCATCCTGGTCGGGCTCCTAGTCGCGTTCCGCTACGGATCGCCGATCGCGTTCCTCCCCTGCCCCATCGTCGTCTACTTTCTGAGCGGCTTCTTCCTGAAGTTCCGCCAGAAGCGACGCACCCGCGCGTTCAACAACCA
>PLDZ01000153.1 GCA_003136295.1 Candidatus Dormiibacterota bacterium | reverse complement strand
ATCATCCGTCTATCACGATGCGATTCCGGTCATTCCTCAATGGCTCCGCCCACGCCTCGCAAGTGATCGCGGAAACTGAGGGAAGGCGTCTCTTCGCGCTGTGCAAGGTAGACGTCAAACTGAACCTGGCTACGCAAGGAAACACCTCCACGCATGAGCTCGGCTTGGCGCCGCTCGGTGTCGCGGATGGTCTCCGCAAGCGTGAAGATGTCCCCAGCGCGTGCGACTGGCACAAGCAGCACGCCATCGTCATCGCCGAGGATCAAGTCCTCGCGGCTCACCGTCCAATCTCCCACGGCGGCGGACTCCAAAGCATCTTCGGGACGAACGTCGAGTCGTTGAGGGCCGGTTGGGACGGCTCCCAGGCTGAAGACCGGCAGCCCGATCGCCCGTATGTCAGCTGTGTCGCGATGAAGCCCCCAGATAACGATTCCCTCCAGCCCGGCGGCCTGAACCTCTAGAGCCACGAGATCGCCCACACAACTCTCATCGCGTCGTCCGCCATTGTCGACCACCAAAACGTCGCCCGGTGCAGCGCCTTCGAGCGCCTCCAAGAAAACATCGACGCTACCCACATGTCGAGCGGGGGACGCGCGACCAACCAGGCGGCTACCAGGGACTAGAGCCTGCAAGGCCGCCGGCGCACAGCGCACCGGGATCTGAGCGCGAATGCATGCATCCGCCACATGGGCAGTGGTCAGCGTCACAAACCGCCGCCGAGTCTCTTGGTGATCCATTGCTGTCTTTCCTCTACGTTTCCCCGTAACGCTTCACTCGCGTGCACGCTGCACCATTGCCGCCGCTGCGCCATCGACCCATGCCGCAGACCATAGGAACTGACGATAACGACCGTCTTGAACGATCTTGCAACCGGCGGCCCACCCGCTGAGGTTCGGACCAGCGCACACGGCGTCGAGCGCGCAGCCTGAGGGAGCGACCGCCCGGACAACCTTCAGAGGCGATGCGCCGTACAACGAGCAGCGCTTCTCGAACGGCGCTGAAGAGAGCCGCCGAGAGGTCGTCTCATCGAAGTACAGTAAGCGCAGTCGCGCCCACGAGCACCACGGCGAGAGCGGCGTTGACGACGCGAGCTCGACGTGGTTCGCGGAGCATCGGCGCGAGTGATGTGCCAGCGACGAGCCACGTTGCCAAGATCATGATGATCATCGCGATCAGCACGGCGATCTTGGCGGCGGCGTCCGTCGCCGCGTCGTCGGCGAGGTGGGCGCTGGTGAAGACGGCGGCGATCGCGACCCAGCTCTTCGGGTTGGCGACGCCGAGGAGTGCTCCGCCCGCGAGCGAGGGGGCCTCCATGGCCGCGGTCAGCTCCGAGAGCGGGGGCGCCGTCGCGATGTGATACGCGAGCCAAAGGATGTACGCCGCTGATATCCCGATCAGAACGGAGCCGATCGCGGGGACCGCCAGGAGCGCGGCCGTGATCCCTGTCGCGACCGCGACGAGGACGATCGTCGTGCCGACGATGATCCCGGCCAGATACGGGAGAGAACGACGCACACCGTAGACCGAGCCCGTGGCGACGAGGCTGATCGTCGCCGGGCCCGGGCTGCCCATGATCGCCAGCGAGATGAGCAGGAGCGGTCCGACCGATCCCCAGCGAATCGCCGGGAACAGAAGCGCCTCAGGCACCGCCGCAGCCATACCTTTGACTCATGTCCCGGAAAGTAGGAGGCGTCGACGCCGACTGTCTTGAACGATCCTCGAGCCGACGGGCGGACTCGATCAGGTTCGGAGCGAAGACGTACGGCGTCGAGCGCGCCGAGGTCTACCGCTCCACGTGCGCGTTCTCGCCGCACCGGCCGACACGTATGCGATCGGCGTCACCACCGCCGGTGCAGACCTTTGGCTCCCGCGACTCGCGTTGTGTCTGCCTACCCGGTCAGCTGCACGTCCTGCATCCCGACGAGGCGCACGATGGACCGTCCACTCTGGTTGCGGACGGAGGCTTGAACTGACGAATCAATGTCACAGAAACGCTCGGCGGACAGCAGAGTTCGGTTCGAATCCCGTCTCTCCCGTATTGTCCCCAAAGAGGCCAATGCCAGAACTCGTCAAGCCGACCGATCGCGTTCTTGAGTGGGATGAAGGATGGCTCAAGGCGGGTATGGGAACCCGTGTCAGCGTCCAGTCATTTGCGCCCAACATCGCGCGAGACGGGTGACGGCCTCCGTGAGCGTTGCTGGCTGGGCGTAAAAAGGAACGCGAATCCGGTCGGTCGCTCGACCCGCACGGCACGAGAGCAGTGGCCCGGCGATGACGGCGACACCGCCAGCGAGCGCGCGGTGGCTGAATTCGAGCGCGTCGGTGCCAGGGAGACGTATCCAGAGGTTCGGACCGCCCGAAGGCCGGCCCCATTCAGCAGCGGGCATCGACGTGAGCAGCGCTGACTCGAGCGCGTCGAGTGAGCGGCGCAACTGCTTGTTTCGCCAGGTGCGAGTGGCGTCGTGATGGTGGCGCAAGAGTTCGGCGGCGATGATCTGCATCGGTGCGGAGGTCCCGAGGTCACTGCCCGATTTTTGCTCGACGAGGCGATTGATCAACGACGATCGAGCGCGGATCCACCCGAGTCGAAGCCCACCCCAGTAGAGCTTCGACATGCCGCCAATCGTGACGACACGAGCCTGGTCGTCAAATGACGCCAGGGGCAGCGGCGCAGTTGCGCCATGATCGAGATCGGCATGTGTGCGGTCATCGATGAGCACCATGTCTTCTTCCTGTGCGACGCGAACAAGTCGTCGGCGTGTCTCCGCTGACATCAGCGCGCCGGTCGGGTTCTGGAAGTCCGGTGTGAGGATTGCCAGATCGACTCGAGCTCTCCGACAGGTAGCCTGGAGCGCATCGACATCTGCTCCGTCCTTGCCCACCGGCAGCAGGTGCATGAGCACGCCGGACCGGATGGCAAGGTCGATCGCTCCAGGGTAGGCGACCTCCTCGATCGCCAGTCCCATACCTGGCCGAGTCAACTCCTTCATCAGTAGCGACAGTGCCTGGTGGGAGCCGTTGGTGATCATCACCTGATCGGCGCGCGTTGCCAGGCCCTGCGCGCTGAGCAGCGCCGCGACCGCCGTGCGGAGATGCGGATGTCCGGCGGCGTAGTAGCCGTGACCCTGCGTGAGAACGCTCGGGTCGGGCAGTAGCGAACTCGGATCGGCAATGGATCGCGAGACGATCGGCGCAGCGCCCGGCGCGGCGAGGGTCAGATCGATCGTCCTGCTGCCCAAGTCGCGGAGCAATGTGGCCATCTCCGAATCCGCTCGGTGCACTGCAGCTTCCGATGTGCGTGAGGTGGCGATCCGAGTCGCCGATCCCTGCCGCGCTTCGATCCACCCCTCTGTCCGGAGCACGGCATAGGCAGCGGTGACGGTGTTGCGGCTCACGGCCAGGGCATGCGCCAGCTGACGTTCGGGCGGGAGATGACTTCCATCGACAAGATATCCCTCTTCAGCGAGCCGTCGCAACCCATCAGCCAGGCGCCGAAAGAGGGGGCCGTCCTCCGCGTCCTCCCAGCCCAGCAGGGTCGCGATCTTCGTTGAGTCCAGCGATAGCACGTGCCAATTATCCATCAATTGGCTCTTTTTAGCGGGACCCAATTGCGCCAGGATCGGATCCAATGAGCCAGGTCACCCGGCTGCCCCGTACGACTCGCCTGTTCCTCGCCGGCAACACCGTGTCCATGGTCGGAACCGGGCTGGTGCTGCCGTTCCTGCTCATCTACCTGCATCAGGTCCGGGGGATCGCTCTCCCCGTGGTGGGAGCGCTTCTGGCCGGTGCGGCCGTAGCGGGCCTGNNGTGCTCGTCGCGATCATGCTTGGACAGGCCATCGCCGACGTTCTGTTCGCCTTGGCCCACAACGTCGAGACGGCATTGCCTGCGGTGCTGCTCTACGGCGCGTTGTGGGTACCGATGTTTTCGACGCTGCAAACGATGATCGCCGGGCTCACCCCGGATCCGGTCGCGCAGCAGCGCGCGTTCGCGATCAACTTCACCGCTCAGAATGCAGCGCTTGGCATCGGGGCCGCGGTCGCCGCCGCAGTCGTCGGCGCCGGCGCGCAGAATCCCACGTCTTTCGAGGCGCTCTTCGTTGCCAACGCAGCGTCGTGCCTGCTGTTCGTCGCCGTGCTTCCCTTCATCCAGAATCCGCACCGGCCGCGGCAACGCAGTGAACCGAAGGCGGGATACCGCGACGTGCTGGCGCATCCGGGACTGCGACTGGTGCTCGTTGCCTCGCTGCTTCTGGCGTTCGTCGGCTATCCGGCGTTCGACTCCGGTCTGCCGGCGTTCTCCACGGTGGTGGCGCACGTGTCGATACGCGTCGTCGCGCTCTCGGTCACCGTCAACACAGTCTTGATCGTTGCGACGCAACTGCTGGTACTTCGACTCGTCCGGCGGCTCCGCCGAAGCGTTGCTGTGACGCTGATAGGAGTGATCTGGGCCGCGTCCTGGGCAGTGTTGGGGCTGTCCGCGCTGCCGACCCTGCCAGGTGCACGGGTTGCCTGCGTCCTCGCCTTCACCGCTCTGTTCGGCCTGGGCGAAACCTTCTTTTCACCGACCATGGGTTCCCTGCTCAATAGCCTCGCGGACGACCGGATCCGTGGCCGTGCGAATTCGATCTCGGGCTTCTCCATGTCGCTGGGTTTCATCGCGTCACCAGCCATCGTCACCGGCTTCATCGCAACGGGGGCAGCCGCCATGTGGATCGTGCTGCTGTGCCTCCTCTGCTTTGGCACCATCGGCATCGGTGTCACCCTCGGTCGCAAACTCACCAGCGAGCAGGACCACGTCGGCACACCCGCAGCAACGCTTCCTGATCCGGCCGCGTCCGAACGCCCGGAACGCACAGTACTGGGCGGGACGGAGTGATGCGGGGTGCACTAAGGTCAGGTCGACGAAGGCGGTCGAGCCGGAGTCGATCTGTCGACAAGAGCCGCCCCGCCTGGATCCGCGTCCAGCAGGTGGTAAGGGAGAACTTCGGCGACGCAGCGGTCCGAGACCTGCTTAACCGCTTGCGGTTGCTGCTCGAATGCAGCGAGCGTCTGGCCACTCACTGAAGCTTCGAGAGTGGCATGCGCCTTGGCGGCCGTTGGCTGGCTTATGGGTTGAAGAGAGTGCAGCGAATCGCTTCGGGTACGACCTCGCCCACAACAATCACAATTGGGAGGCTTCGACGATGGCGCGTCAAACGATCAGCGGCACCCCCTCAACGCGAGT
>PLDZ01000223.1:200-11636 GCA_003136295.1 Candidatus Dormiibacterota bacterium | reverse complement strand
GGATATCCGTCCGACTGCACACCCACCACGTGGACGTCGGGTTTGAGCGCGGCGAAGCCCAGGGCAATGCCGCAGATCAACCCGCCACCGCCAACCGGCACGAAGACCCGCTCGACATCGGGAAGGTCCGCGAGGATCTCCGGAACGATCGACGAATGACCGGTGATCACCGCCTCGTCGGCGAACGGATGGATGAAGACTTCAGGGTCGTGCTCCCATGCGCGCGTGGCGATCCACTCGTGCATGCGATCGCGCGGCATGAGCATGGCCTCGGCACCGAGATTGCGAACACCGTTCAACTTGAGCGCGGGGGCGGTGTCGGACATCACCACCCGGCAGGGGACCCGGAGTTCGCGGGCAACGTACGCGCACGCCAGCGCCGCATTCCCGGCACTCACGGTGAGCAGACCGCGCGCCACGCGCTCGCGATCCAGGAGATGGGCGGCGGCGAAAAAGCCGCGAACCTTGAAACTCCCGGTCGGCTGCAGCGACTCGAGCTTGAGGAAGCCGCCGGCCGGGGTCGGAATCAACGGTGTGTGGCGAATGTGCGGCGCGACCAGCACCGCGACCTCATGCACGCGCCCCGAATCGACCCCCGCAATCGCAGTCACAGGGCGACTTCCGTGCCCACCCCCGCGGCGACCGCGGCGTCGTAGACGATTCGAGCCACGACCGCATCCTCAAAACCGATGCCGGTCGACTTGTACACGGTGATCTCGTCCCGGCTGTGCCGCCCGGGCTTCATTCCGGCGATCACTTCGCCGACCTCGGTGATCGTTCCGGGATCTCGTCCCTGCAGTTCGTGCGCTCCGGCAGGCGGCGCGTTTTCGGCCGCGCCTCGCCATTCAACGAAGACACGGGCGTCGCGGATGGTGTCGGGGTCGACCTCGGGCCCGAAGGTCCCTCCCACCGAGGTGACGTGGGTGCCCGAGTCGATCCACTCATATCGCGTGATCGGTTCCCTCGCGTCGGTACAGCAGCAGACAACATCTGCGCCGCGGATCGCCTGTTCAAATCCGTCGACGACGACGCAGCGCGGATCGGTCGCGGCCAGCGCTGCTGCTCTTCCCGGGTCACGCGAGCAGATGCGGATGCTCGTGAAGTCGCGAACCAGTGGCACTGTCGCCAGGTGCGAGTGGCCCTGCACACCGGCGCCGAGGATGGTCAATGTCTTTGCATCGGAGCGCGCCAGGACGCGAACCGACACCGCGGCGCCGCCGCCGGTTCGCATCGCGGTGATGTGCTCGCCGTCCATGACGCTCAGCAAGGAGCCATCGTGCTCGTCGAACAGCGTGATCACGCCCTGGTGCGTCGGAAGCCCGCGCTCGCCGTTGCCGGGGAAGACGCTGACCGCCTTGAGGGCAAAACCTCGTTCCGCGACCCATCCGGGCATCGCCCCGAGCAGACCTGAGGCCGCCCGGGCTGCGGTCCGCGGCGGCACCGACGCCTGACCGGTTGAATACGCTCGAAACCCAGCTTCGAGCGCGTCGAGCATCGGCGCCGCGGCGAGAAGCCCCTCGACCTCGTGCTTGCTCAGGACCAGCATGCTCAGGCCGACGCCGTCTCCACGGTCAGCATCGATCTCGAGCGCCGATCGATTCGCCGGCGCGAATCGTGGTCTCTCCGGCACTCATGACCGGGCATGTTGGCACGGTTAGGCACAATGGAGCCGATGACTCAGCAGCAAGCGACCTCTCAGCCCGTCACCGCCACGCGTGAGTTCGACGGCGTGATCTTCGATCTTGGCGGCGTGATGACGGAGCCCCTCTTTCACCACCGAACCGACGTGCCCCCCGAGTACTTCAGCTTGATTGCGTTCTTTCTCGGCGAGTTCCGCGATCACTATCACCTGACGACAGGTGTTCACGATCTGCACCTGATGGAGATGGGCAAGATCTCGGAGGCCGAATTTTTCGACAGGATGACCGCGCGCTACAACGAGGCCGGCAACGAACCGGTGGACGCGCGAGCGGCACAGGAAGTGATCTTCGGCCGCGGCATGGTCGCGTGTGGTGCCATGGCAGACGCCGTCCGGCAGATCCGCGACGCCGCGTACAGGACGGCGCTGCTGACCAACATCTCTCGCGAGGGCGAGTCGATATTCACCAACCTCTTTCCCGTCGATGAGCTCTTCGATGTGGTGGTCGATTCGTCAAAGGTCGGAATGCGCAAGCCCGATCCCGCGATCTACCGCCTGACGTGCGCCCGGCTCGGTGTTGCGCCCGAACGCTGTCTCTTCATCGACGACCTGCTCTGCAACGTCGAGGCGGCGCAAGCCCTNNCGCCTGCTCGGCCATCCCGCCGCTGCCGAGGCCGGGGCCGGGGCGTGACCGACGACCGCGCTACGCGGTCAATTGCCGGCGAGGGTGAGGCACTGGAGATCGCCGGGATCACCGACCGCGGCCCGGTGCGCGCCCAGAACCAGGATGTCTGGGACGCGATCGTCGGTGGCGACGGCAGGACCGCCGCGCTCGTGCTTGCCGATGGGATGGGTGGCCACAAAGGTGGCCTCGAGTCAGCGGAGGCTGCGGTCGGGGCCGCAATCGCGGNNTCATCAACGGGAAGCACGCCTCGGTCGCCAACGTCGGGGACAGTCGCGCGTACCTGATCAGCGGCTCCGGCGCCATCCAGGTCACCGATGACCACTCCTGGGCCGCGGGCCAGGTACGGCTCGGAGCACTGAGCGCCGAGGAGGCGCGCCATCATCCGAAACGCAATCTCATCGAACGTGCCGTGATGGGCGACCCGGTCGAAGCCGACATCTTCGAAGTGGACGCGGCACCCGGCGATGTCCTGCTGCTGTGTTCCGACGGCGTGTGGGAACCGCTGTCCGATGCGGCGTTGGGTGCGATCGTCTCCGCGCCGGATCCGCTCGGTGTTGCGCTGACCCGCGCGTGCGATGCTGCATTGGCCGGCGGCGGCACGGACAACGTGACCATGGTCGCGGCCCGCTGGCTTGCCGCGCCATCGGCTAACGTCTGACCCTCGATGACACGTCTCTATGCGCAATTCGGGGCGGTCGTCTTCCTGGTGGTGGGGCTGGGCGGACTGCTGACCGGTGACTCGGGAACCCTGCTGCACCACCAGCCCGAGGGCAACGTCGGACCGATGGCCCTGCACCTGACCTACGTGCGCGACGTCCTCGACCTGGTCATCGGCATCGTCCTCGGCTTCGCCGGGTTTCGAGCCTTAGGGCGTCTTGCAGGCGAGATCGTGATCACTGTCGGCGTCGTGCTCCTGCTGCTCGCGGTGGTCGGGTTCGCTCACCCTGACAACGCAGCGGCCACACGGAGCATCGCGGGTCTGCACATGACCACGCCGATGAACATTCTCGATGCCATCGCCGGGGCGCTCGCGTGTCTCTGCGCACTCGGCGACACAACCTCCGCGCCGGCGAAGGCGGCCAGCTCCTCGACGGAGAAGAGCTAGACCGCTGCGCTGCTCGCGGCTGCCGTGCCGTTGGCGGCGTGCTCGCCACGGTGCCGTGCGGTCGCCACCAGGTGCGCCGCGGTGCTCGCCATCGGCTTCGCCCGGCTCAGCGCGCGTCCGGTGCTCCTGGCACCCTCGCGCGCCGCAGCGGACGCGATGCGGAGTTGCGCGCGGGTCTTGTCGCCGGTCTGCGGCGCGACACAGAGCCCGATCACAGTTCCGATTGCCGCTCCATGCATCAGTCCGCGGAAATAACCCATGCCGTCGCCTCCTGTCTCAGGTAATCGCTCGGATTCACCCTACACTCCCGCACGATTTCAGGTCAGCGAGGTCGCCGACCAGGGCCCGTCGGGAACGATGCGCAGGCGTTCGACGGGGCGTCCGGCGATGAGGTGCTCGCTGATGATCTCGTCGACATCCGGGGCCTGAAGACGGCCGTACCAGACACCGTCGGGGTAGACGATCATGATCGGGCCCTGGTGATGCTGCTGGTTGCAGCCCATCCGCGTGGTGCGCACCCAGGTCAGCTCCAGCCGTTCGACCTCATCGCGCAGCCGTTGCAGGATGTGCTCAGATCCCTGTCCGCCACAGTGGTGGCGTCCCACCGTGGTGCAGACGAACACGTGCAGGTTGCGGGGCGCTGGATCGCTCATCACGCTCAATGGTCGCCCACNNGCAGACAGCGCGGTGGTTCCCCCCGACGGCAAGCTGTATGTGCTCGGGGGTGGTTTCAGCGCCCTCTCCATGGCGTCGCTCCCGGGCCGGGCAGCCTTCGCCGTGGTGGCGGGGTTCCGTTTCAGCGCCGCCGATGTCGGTCAGGCGCACCAGGTTGAGCTTCGCCTGACCGACGCGCAGGGCAAGCTGGTGCTCGCGCCGGTCATCCTGCAGTTCCAGGCGGCGGGGGCGAGGCTCATCCCGGGGCAGGAGGTCAGCATCTCCACCGTGACTGTGCTCCAGCCCATGTTCGGCGAGCCCGGGCTGTACTCCACCGAGTTCTGGACCAACGGGAACAAGATCGGCGCAGTCAACCTCACCGTCGAGGAGCGCAAGGCGCCCGAGCCGGTCCCTGCCGAGCGGCCCAACTGACCTGTTGTCGGGCTCAGTACTCGTAGAAGCCGCGCCCGCTCTTCTTGCCGAGGTAACCGGCTGACACCATCCGGCGGAGCAATGGGGGAGGGGCGAAGTCACTGTTCGCGTATTCCTCGTAGAGCGACTCGCAGACGAACAGCGCGGTGTCGAGGCCGATGTAATCGAGCAGCTGGAGCGGTCCCATGGGGTGGCCGCACCCGAGGCGCATCCCCTCATCGATGTCATCGCGAGTCGCGAACCCTGATTCGTAGAGCCGGATCGCGTGCGTGAGAAAGGGGATCAGCAGCAGGTTGACGATGAAGCCGCCGCGATCCTGGGCGACGATGATTCGCTTGCCGAGGCGTTCGCCCAGGGAGCGCGTCTCGGTAAGGGTTTCGTCGCTGGTGGCGATGCTGCGGACCACCTCGATCAACTTCATCACCGGCGCCGGGTTGAAGAAGTGGGTGCCGATCACGCGATCCGGACGCCGCGTGGCGCGCGCGATCTCGATGATCGGGAGGGCCGAGGTGTTGGTGGCAAGAATCACATCCTCCGCAACGATGCGGTCGAGCCGCTCGAAGAGCGAGACTTTCGCCGGGAGCTGCTCGACGATCGCCTCCACGCAGAAATCGCACTCCGCGAAGTCTTCGAGCCGTGCCGTGAAGGTGAGCATGTCGTTGATGCGTGCGACGTCGTCATCGCTGAGCTTCCCTGACGTGCGGCCGCGCTCGAGCGATGCGCTGACCCGGCGCTGACCGGCGGCCAGCTGCTCGGCTCCCGCCTCGGTCACCAACGTCCGGATGCCGTTGCGGGCGCACACTTCAGCGATTCCCGAGCCCATCAGCCCGGCGCCGATGATCCCCACGGTCCCGATCTCCATGGTCGACACTCCTTTGGTGCGACGGCGGTGTGAAGCAGCGATCGTCTGTGGTCGCGCTCGTCCGGCCGCCTGGCGCAGTCTGCCCGAGGGCGGGCGGCCCTCGCACCTATGATGGACGGCATGGGCTCACCGGGCACGGTCGCGCTGGTCAGTGACGACCTGATGTTTGCCAGCCAGCTCAGCACCACCATGAAACGAGCCGGAGGCAGTGCCGTGCTGGTGGCCGGCGATGCGGTCCCCGACGTGGCCCTTGTGTTCGTCGACCTCAACAACGCCGTCGAACGCCGCCTCGTGCTGATCAAGCGGCTGCGCGTCGAGCATCCCGACCTCGAGATCGTCGGGTTCTCGCACCACGGTGATCTCGACCTGCGTCGCCGCGCGCGTGCATCCGGCGCGACTCGCGTCGTCAATAACGGCTCGATTCAGGCGGTGGCCCTGCGCCGCTCTGGCGTCAGCGCCGCGGGTGCATCGTGAGTGGCGTCGCGGTCGATCTCGACGCGCGCATCCGCGCNNGCACCCTGAACTGTCGCTCCAGGAGCACGAGACGGCGACGCTCGTTGCGCGGCGGAGCGGCGACCTCGGCTTCACGGTTCGCAGCGGCGTCGGCGGGACCGGGGTGCTCGCCGATCTCGACAGCGGGAAGCCGGGGCCGANNTCCGCCGTCGACGGTGTGATGCATGCATGCGGACACGACGGCCACGTCGCGATGACGCTCGGCGCTGCGAGCGCGCTCGTCGCGTTACGGGACAGCTGGTCCGGACGTCTGCGGCTCTGCTTCCAGCCGGCCGAGGAGACCGCCTCGGGCGCGATGCCGATGATCGATGACGGGGCCGCCGACGGCGTCGACCGCGTCCTCGGCATCCACCTCTGGGCGCCGCTTCAAACCGGACGAGTTGCCGTCAAGTCTGGCGTTATCTTCGGGAGTGCGGACAGCTTCTCGATCACGATTCAGGGAAGGGGTGGGCACGGCGGCATGCCCCACACCGCCATCGATCCGGTGATCGTGACCGCGCAGGTCATCCTCGCGATCCAGGCGATCATCAGCAGGGAGACCTCGCCCTTCTCGCCGGCCGTGATCACCATCGGCCGGGTCACGGCGGGCACTGCATTCAACGTGATCGCCGACTCCGCCGAGTTGCTCGGCACCACGCGCGCCATCGACGCTGCCGAGCGCGAGCGTCTCCTCAGGCGAGTCGCGGAGATCGCAACCGCGGTGGCGAGCGGATACGGTGCCGAGGCGAGTTTCTGGCGGGGGAGCGGCTGCCCGCCGGTCGTCTCCGACGTCGCGACCGCGGATCTCGTCCGCCGCGCCGCCGAGGCAACGGTCGGCGAGGATCGTGTCGACCTCGCGGTGCCGATCACCGTCGGCGACGATATCGCCTGCTTCCTCGAGCGCGCGCCCGGCTGCTACTTCCTGGTCGGCGCCGGTCATCCCGAACGGGGTCCGGTGCCTCCCCATCACAGCGCCTATTTCGACATCGACGAAGCGGCGCTGCCGGTCGGAGTCGAGACCCTGGTCCGCGCCGGCCTCGACGTGCTCCGCTGATGGACTTCATCCGCTCGCGTGAGGACCGCAACGACCTCTACAACAACGTGGATCTGACGGCGCGCAAGACCTCGGAGTCGGAGACGCTGCTGTCGGTGGCGATGGAGATCGAGCACGCCAACAACTCGGGATACGTGCACGGCGGCACGATCATGCGGCTCGTCGACACGGCGGCCGGCATCGCCGCGGTGAAGCACGCACACCGCCGCGTGGTGACCGCGACGATGGACGAGATGAGCTTCCTCGCGCCGGTGTACATCGGTGATCTGCTCACCGTCCACGCGCGTGTCAACGACGCGCATCACACATCGATGGAGATCAGCGTCCGCGTCGATGTCGAGCGGATTCCGTCCGGCGAGAAATTGCACGTCGCGAGCGCTCATCTCGTCTACGTCGGCCTCGATCGCGACGGCAGACCGGCGGAGGTCGCCAAGGTCATCGCGGTGACCGAGGAGGAGCGTCGTCGCCAGGCCGAGGCTCGCGTGCGCCGCGAGCAGCGACTGCTGCGCAAGCGCGCGCTTGCCGAAGCGCTGCCCGGTGGGGAGTGATCCGGCTGGTGCCGGCCTGTGCGGCGCCTCGGGTACGATGACCGCGCCATGTCCGAGGTAACCGCGCCGCTGACCGTCCGCGATGCGACAGCACCAGTGCCGACGGCGCGCCAGCACATTCGTTTCGCCTTCTACCGCGTGCGTCCCGAGTGGCGCCTGCGGCCGGCGACGGAGCGGGCGGCCGACCGCGAGGAGGTCGCGGCGCTGGTTCGCGACATCGGCGATCGCGAGGGTGTGCTGATCCGCCCGTACAGCACGGTGGGCACACGCGGCGATGCGGATTTTCTGCTCTGGCTGGTGAGCGAGCGCATCGACGACCTGCACGAGTTCGCGGCCCGCCTCAATCGAACCCGGCTCGCAGCGTACCTGGATTCGCCGTACAGCTATTTCTCGATGACCAAGCAGAGCATGTACGTCGAGAAGCACCGTCACGAAAACCAGGAGGGGAGGAGCAACCGGCTGGTCATCGCTCCGACCGGGCGCCGCTACCTCTTCGTGTATCCGTTCGTGAANNGAGCACATCGCCATGGGCCACAAGTATCCCGGGGTGAAGATCAACACCACCTACTCATTCGGTGTAGACGATCAGGAATTCGTCGTGGCCTTCGAGAGTGATTCGGTGGCGGACTTCCTGGATCTCGTCCACGAGATGCGCGGCAGCGAGGCGTCCACGCACACCGTGCGCGACGTACCGTCCTTCACCTGCATCGCCATGGGTCTCGATGAGGTGTTGTCCGCTCTCGGTTAGGCGGTGAGGACCGCGCGTCGACGCTCCGCACCCTCCAGGGAAGCGAGCATCACCTCCATGATGTGCATGACCCTGACGTTCGGCGCGTAGCGCGCGGCTCCGGCTCGCAGCTGGAGCAGGCAGGAGATGTTCTCGGTCACGACGATCTCTGCTCCGCTGGCGCGGATGTTCTCGAACTTGCGCTGGAGGATCGCCTCGCTGCGCTCCGGCTCACGCGCGAAATACGTTCCCGCGCCGCCGCAGCACATCGCCCGCTCGTGCAACTGCACGACCTCGAGGCGCGGGATCTGATCGAGCAGGCGTCGCATCGCCCCCCGCTCGGGCCCGTCGATCGGCAGCGCGCAGGGCTCGTCGATGGTCACGCGCCAGCGCAGCGGACCGAGGTCGCCGCGCACGCCGTTGCGATCAAGGAAGTCGCTTGCAAGGGCGGTGTGATGCGCGACCTCGCGCGCACGCGGTCCCACCTGGCGATCGTCCCCGGCGATGCTCCCGTACTCGCGATAGTGCTCGGTGCATGACGCCGTGTCACCGATGTAGGCGTCAACGGTGACACGGCTCAGCGCAGCACTGTTCCTGATCGCCATGTCCACCATCGCATCGCGATCTCCGAGCGTGCGCGCGGGCAGACCGCTGCAGCCGAGCTGGGGCACGTCGACGTCATAGCCGGAGGCGAGCAGCACGCGGATCGTCGCNNTTCGAGAGGCAGCACACCAGCATCGCCACCGAACCGCGCACCGGCTGCGCCGGCGCCGGGAGGTCACCGAGCATCTGATGCACGGAGCGTTCGGGCGGCGGCCCGCTCTGTTCGGCGAGTGCACCCAGCGTGCCGAGCCATGACAGGATCCCGGTGCGTCGCGCCAGGCCGTACAGGCCGGTGCGTCGCGTGAAGCGCGCGAAACCGTGGAGGGCGCGCAGCGCGCCCGGTCGCGGGAGCACGCTGCGCAGTGCGAAGGACTGCGCCCATGGGTATCCCTCCTGGGCATGCAGCTCCTGACGAGCCCGGCTGACGATGTGCCCGGTCGGAACACGCGGCGCGCAGGCGGCGACGCAGTTGTCGCAGGTGAGGCAGCTCGAGAGTGGCCCTTCGGCGATGTCGCGCAACTCGAGGCGACCTTCCATCGCGTCCCGGATCAGTGCGATGCGTCCTCGAGCCGTCTCCCACTCGACCGGATTGACGACGTACGCCGGGCACGTGGCCTGACACAACGAGCACTTGTTGCANNGCCGCACGTCACCAACCTCGATCTCCCGGTGTTCGCGCTCACCAACCTTCCGCAGGTGACCGCGGCCGCGCTCTTCGCCCGGTACAGCCGCAGTTCGAAGAGCCTTCGGCGGCTCCTCGTCGACGAGTTCCTCGTCCCCGGGGCCGGCGAGCGGGCGGTCGGCGATGCAGGCAGGGAGCGCGCCTCGGATCTCTTCGGCCGCGTGCTCGCCGAATACGGCGACGACTCGGTGGCGCAGCTGGCGGGGGTGCATCTCGCGTGCGAGCAGGTCTCGCAACCGCTCGCAAAGGCGATCGAGTGGGGGCGTCTCGCCGCGTACCTGGAGCAGTCGACCCGCTACATCCCGTACACCGATCGTCGCGACGGTCACTACCGGTATCTGCGCGACCGCGAGCTGATCGACTCGCCGCTCGGGCCCACATACGTCCGGGCGATGGATCTGCTCTTCGACACGTACTCGGCCTTGCGCGAACCGCTGATGCGCCACCTCGACGAGGCGCTGGCCCCCGAGGCGGACGAGAAGGCGCGGAAACGAGCCATCCGGGCGCTCGCGCTCGATCTCATGCGNNCCGGAATTCCTGACGCGGCTGGATCGCCCCGATCGAGGTGCCGTCTGGGTCGAGTACCTCCGCGAGACCGCAGCCGCCGTTGCCGTCGATGCCGACCGTCTCTCGCCCGAGAACGAGTGGGGCCCTCCGGGAGTGACCCTCGTCGAGTGGGACGGCGACGGCGAGGACCGCATCCTCGCGTCGGCGCTCTTCCCGTACTCCCACGCTTCGCAGGAGCGGCTCCTCGCGGCGGTGCGACCGCTCTCGGAGTCACGCAAGGCGACACTCTTTGCGGCTGCTGTCGGGCATCGAGGCAACCGCCGCCACCGTCCGGGGCGCGGGTTCGAGCACTGCGACTACACGTTCGAGGTGGTGTCCGATTACGGGGCGTTCCGCGATCTGCAGCGTCACCGCATGCTCACCGTGCAATGGCAGCAATTGACGCCGTCGTTGGGATACGAGGTTCCCGACGCGGTCGTCGACGCCGGTCTCGGAGAGCGATGGCACGTTGCCGTTCGCGAGGCGGAAGCCGCCTACCGCGAGGTCGTCGACGCCTTTCCGCAGCAGGCCGGCTACCTCGTCACGCTCGGTCACCGGATGCGCTACGTGATCAAGCTGAACGCGCGCGAGGCCATGCATCTCATCGAGCTGCGCACGTCGCCGCAGGGGCATCCGAGCTACCGCCAGATCTGCCGCGAGATGCTCCGGCTCATCGACGAGGTCGCCGGGCACCATCTGGTTGCAGGCGCGATGCTCTTCGCGGGCTCGGAGGATGTGCATCTGCCCCGATACGCNNCGTCGATGAAGAGGCGCATCGGTTCGGTTCTCGCCTGGGCCGGGCGCACGTACGCTGGTCGGCTGATCGCGGCTTTCGGTTCGAGTCAGGCCGGCAACTACGCGTCAGGTATGGCGTTCAACGCCTTCGTGAGCATGTTCCCGCTGATCCTCGGCTTGCTCTCCGTGCTCGGTTTTGCCACGCAGTCGGCGACCGCACGCGCGAGTGCGCTGTCCGCCATCCTCGGCTTCTTCCCCGGCGACGCGCACGACGAGCTACTGCACCTCTTCGATTCGGTCCAACAGCACTCGGGCCTGCTCGGCAGTATCGGTGTCATCGGCCTTCTCTGGAGCGGGAGCAGCCTCTTCACGGGCATGGAGTTCTCGCTGGGGATCGTGATTGGTGTCCCTCAGCGCAGCTTCATCCGCCAGCGCGCCATGGCACTGGTGATGACCATCCTCTTCGTGGTGGCGCTCGTGGTCACCGTCGGGCTCAACTCGCTCATCGTGCTTCCCGGGGTGATCTGGGTTTTCGAGCCGTTCGCCGGGCTTGTGGTTTGGTGCGCCCTAATGCTCGCCATCTACCGCCTGGTCCCCAACCGGACCCACAGGGTGCGCGAACTCTGGCCCGGCGTGGTCATCGCGGGGACGGCGATGGAGGTGCTGACCCTG
>PLDZ01000223.1:0-120 GCA_003136295.1 Candidatus Dormiibacterota bacterium | reverse complement strand
GGGGGTGTGACGTATGATTGCTAGCAGCATGGCAATTACCTCTCCGTCCATCGTCACGATCTCCGACGCCGCCCGTGAGCAGCTCAAGGGCCTCATTGCCGACCAGCCGGCCGATCGCGC
>PLDZ01000022.1 GCA_003136295.1 Candidatus Dormiibacterota bacterium | reverse complement strand
GCCAGCGCTCTCGAGATGCCCCTGGAAGTGATGGCGACGGATCAGGGCTCGGCCTTCGGCGCCGCGCTGCTCGGCGGCGTCGCCGCCGGCGTGTACAGCGACCTCGACGAGGCGAGCGCCGCGTGCGTACGGGTCACCGAGGTCGTCGATCCCGTTGAAGCGTGGATCGAACCCTATCGGGTAGCGCGACGGCGATTCCGCGACTACTATCCCGCCCTCCGGTCGGTCACTTCGTCAGGCGCCGGCTCAGGCTGATCTGCGCTCGGCGGCGCGCGCTGGAACGAGTGTCGGCTCGTCGAGGACTCGCGTCAACGCCAGCTCCGCGGCGCCGAGCAATGGTCCATCCGCCCCGAGCTGCGTCGGCCGGATGAGCTCCTCCACCTCGAGCGCGGGAGCCATGACCCGCGCCCGCAGCTCCTCCTGGACGATCTGCTCCACCACCGGCCACATGGTGGCGAGCAGGCCGCCGAGGACGACGCGCTGCGGGTTGAAGACGTTCACCAGGCCCGCCAGGCCGATGCCCAGCCAGCGGCCGACATCCTCGACAGCCGACAGAGCAACCTGGTCGCCCCACGCTGCCTCCCTGAGCAGACGGGTGACCGCTTCCGGCCGGTAGTGCTTCTCGGCGATCCCGACGCGACGCAGGATCGCAGGCCCACCGATCTCCGTCTCCCAGCAGCCGATCGCCCCGCATCTGCAGCGCTCGCCCCGCGGGTTCACCTGGAAGTGCCCCACCTCTCCCGCACAGCCGGCTGCACCGACCAGCGGCCGCCCGTCGATGACCAGGCCGCCACCGACGCCGACCTCGCTGGAGACATAGACGAGATGGTGGACTCCTACCCCTGCGCCCCAGGTGTGCTCGGCCAGGGCGCCGAGATCTGCCTCATTGGCGATGAGCACCGGCAGGCTCGACCCGAGTCGATCTGCGACGAGGCGTCCCAGCGGGACATCTCGCCATCCAAGGTTCGGGGCGAAATACACCATGCCGTCAGCGCGGCGCACGACTCCGGCGAGAGCGATGCCCAGGCCGGCGACCCAGCACCCGGCGGGGATCGAGGCCTGCGCGGTCTGGATGAGCTTGCCGACGTCTTCGATGGTCTGATCCACCGCGAGGCGACGCGGCTGATGGGTCACCCGTGCCCGGTGGAGGATCCGGCCACCCAGCCCGACCACTGCCGCGGAGAGCGAGTTGACGGCGATCTCGGCGGTGACGACGGCCGCGCCCTCGGGATTCGGGCGGGCGACGAGTGAGGGGCGTCCGGGAGAACCAAGCCGCGCGGGATCCCCCTCCTCCACCAGGCCGCGAGCCCGGAGGTCGGCAACCAGCTCACCGATCGTGCTTCGGGTCATCCCCAGAGCACTTCCCATGTCGGAACGGGACAGGGCGCCCGACTGATGGAGCAGCCGGAGCAGCAGGCTGAGGTTGTGCCGCCGGACGGACTCCGGCGAGGACATGGAACTCATAGCGCGTGGCCCGCGCACGCGGCCCGTTGCACGTTCGTCGGACTCAGGCCCGGGGCTGCGCGCCGCGCCGGGACAGGACGTCGATCGTTCCTGCGGCGAGCAACACGAGCGCGACAACCACGTCGATCCACTCGGAGGTGACTCCGAGGAGCTCCAGCCCGTTGTAGATGGCGCCGATGACCAGGCCACCCAGCACACCGTGGATGGTTCTCCCGCGGCCACCGAAGAGGCTGGTCCCGCCGATGACCGCAGCCGCGACGGCCAGCAGCACGTAGCTGTTGGCATCTTTGATGATGTTGGTGGTGATCGAGACCTGCCACGACGCGAACAGCACGCCGGCGATGCCGGCTGTGAGTCCGCCGAACACGAAGCACCAGGTGCGGATGGTTGGGAGGCTGATCCCGGCTCGGCGCGCCGCCTCGGGATTGCCGCCGATCGCGTAGACGTAGCGACCGAAGCGCGTTCGCTGGAGCAGCACCGTCCATGCGGCGAGGACGGCCAGAACGATGGGAATGATGTAGGGCAGCCCTTCGATGGTCCCGAAGTGGGCGCGGTTCACGTTGCAGACGGCCACGACCACGATTCCCGCCGCCGCCACAACGATGATCTTCAGCGCGGTCAGGCTTGCCGGCGGCGCCACCAGCCCGGAGCGGCGGCGGCGAGCGTCCCGGAACCATTCCCAGGTCATGGCGAGCACACCGACCACGATGAGTAGGATCCAGCTCACCGCCGGGGTGAACTCCCCCCAGAAGAGGTTGTAGACGAAGACCTCGTTGTTGAAGTGGGAGTTGCCGATGCCGACGAGGCTGCCGCCGAGGACGATGATCGACACGCCCTCCAAAATCAGCAATCCGCCGAGGGTCACGATGAAGGAGGGCATTCTGAGACGGGCGACCAGCGTTCCCTGGATCGCTCCGACCGCCGAGCAGATGAGCAGCGCCACGATGATGGCAAGCCACCACGGCCAGTTCAGGCCGGCGGGCTGCACCTCCTCGGCAACCAGCACGGCCCCCAAACCCATGACCAGGCCGACGGAGAGATCGATCTCGCCGAGCAGCAGGGCGAAGATCTCGGCAATGGCCAGGAGCATGTAGATGGTGCTCTGCTCGAAGAGATTGACGAGGTTCTGCGGCGAAAGGAATTTTCCGTTGGCGATCTGGAAGGCGACGGCGACGACGATGATGCCGA
>PLDZ01000130.1 GCA_003136295.1 Candidatus Dormiibacterota bacterium | reverse complement strand
CCGGGCTTGTCGGAGGCTGGGTCTGAGATAGCATGGAGTTCCGTGCCTGGCTCCGCTGGGCAGCCAGGGGTGAGGGCTCTCGTGCACCCCAGCGCGCAATTAACACGCCAGAACACCAAGTATAAGGCGGTTATCGCTAGCGAGTGAATACAGAAAGGACCGGCACCTTCCCAAGCTTGAAGTTGCGGGTTCGAGCCCCGTCTCCCGACACCCCGTCCATCAGACGTCCATGTCGCGTCCACGGCGCGCGCCTGAGACGGTCATCAATCATCGGTTTCGCGTGCGAGGCTGTGAACCGTTGACGACTCGTTGTTCCCGTTGCCGCGTCAGCTTGCGCAGCGCAGGTAGCGCCGCTGCGACGGCGGCGCGGTCGGTCACTGATAGCGTATCGAGATAGGACTGCAGGACTGTCGTTCGCGCCGCGAGCAATTGGCTCGCGATCCGCTCCCCGGCGGGTGTGAGACGGACGATGACGGCGCGGAGGTCGTCGGTATCCTCGAGCCGTTGCACCCAGCCAAGGAGCTCCATTCGGATGAGTACTGCGGACATGGTCGGTTGCTTGAGATGATCTAACCGCGCCAAGTCCGTCACTCGCTGCGGCCCCGCGTCGTGAACGGCCAGCAGTGTCCGGGCCTGCGCTGAGTTCATCCCCGGTGGCAGCACGGCCTCGCGGAGCACATTGTTCAGGCGCGTGAGCGCGACACCCAGTTGGCCGGCGACTCGAGTACTTGCCATGCTGCGCACATTGTATATAGAGAATCTATGTGGTACGGGAACGCGGTCGACAGCCGAACGCCATGCTTGCATTGCATCGACAGACTATATAGACTATCTATATATAACGAGCGCGCGACGAGTGCGGTTCAGCTGCGAGTGTCGCAGCGAGGAGGAGCACATCATGGTGCAGGCTGCTCTTGATGAGACTGCGTCGAGGTGGCGCCGGCGTCTCACCGGTCCGGTGTTGCTCGCTGATCGCGGATCGGATGACGCCGAGGTCGCACGACGCGCGGCTGCGGACGTGGCCGCGCACGCCGGCGTGCCGTTGCGTCTCGTCACCGCCTGGGAGGTTCCCGCGATAGCGAGGATCACACCGACGACCGGCGAGTTGGATGTCTCGGGCGTGTATGAGAACTCAGCCCTCGCGGCGCAGCAAGTGGTGCGGGCCCACCTCGCCTCGCTGGGGGTACGAGTCGGCCCGGGGTATGTCGCCGAGGGCAGCGCCACGGCGGTCGTCGCGCTGACCGCGGAAATGATCGACGCCTCCCTCGTCGTCATCGGCAGCCGCGCCGGGCGCGGGGTGGGTGGCCACCTGATGGGGATGCTCCCGGAGGCGTTCGTTCGCGGGATGCATCGCCCGGTGCTCGTAGTACGCGGGCAGTCTGGGGACTGGCCTCCGAGCTCGATCATCATCGTGGATGCCGACGGATCTGATGACCCGGCCGTCGCCGATGAGGGAGCCTCGCTCGCCCGCGTGCTCAAGGTCCCCGCCGTCCTGGTGCGCGTGACCTCACAGCGGAGCGCTCCCGGTTTCGATGGGAGGGATGAACTTTCCTTTAGGCCCACGCGCGAGGAGGTTCGGAGTCGCGCTGCGCGATTGGAGGCGGAGAGCGGCGCTGAAGTCACCTCGTGGGTGACTACCGGCGAACCGGTCGGGGTTTTCCTCGGTCTCGCCTCAGACCCGCGAGTTCTTGTCGCTGCCGGCCGACGGGCGCGGCGGCACGGCCTGAGCAGGATCGTCTCCGCGCTTCTTCACCAGGCGGCCGGTCCAGTGCTCATCGTGCCCGGAGCGGAGTCGTGACGTATGACGGGTTGACGGCGACTCGAATCCAACGGAGCAGCTCCGACAAAAGGCGGGATCTGGCCGAGCCGCGCTCACGCTTAGAAAAGGAGCACGCAACATGAAAACCCTCTACACGGCGGAGGCAATCGTGGACGGCGGACGATCCGGGCACGGCGGGACCTCCGACGGTCGGCTCGAGGTTGACCTGTCCGTTCCAAAAGAGATGGGCGGCGACGGAGGGTCCGGCACCAACCCGGAGCAACTCTTTGCGGTCGGCTACGCTGCGTGCTTTCAGTCCGCGCTGCTGAGTGTGGCCCGGGGTCAAACGCTTGATGCCTCGGACTCAACCATCGTCGCGCGCGTAGGCATCGGCCCCACGGGACACGGCGGTTTTGGCCTCACGGTCGCGCTGGATCTGCACGCGCCGCATCTGGCTCGAGCGGAGGCCGAGGACCTAATGCTGCGGGCCCACGAGCGCTGTCCCTACTCGAACGCCACGCGCGGCAATGTCGACGTTGTGTTGAGGGTTGACGGCGCGAACCTCGAGCCCCGCCTGATTGAAGTATCCAACGCGGCGAATGACGCGCGCTGAGCAGGCAACGTGCCGGAGCCATCCACCGGTATGCAGCCTGGGCCGCCCAGTGTGCAGCGGCCAGCACCTCGACCGCCTCGACGCACGCAGCCGCCCCACGCTCGGATTCCCCGCGGATGTCATGCGCGAGGCCTCCGTTGTCGCCGGGGTCTACGGCGCCCAACTGCCTGACATCGACGACCCCCGCGCCCAGGCCGTGTGCCGGACCACCACCGGCAGTCCACAGTCCCAGTCGAGGGCCGGCGATACAGGGCGGTGATCGATCGGTGGCTACCCGCTGGAGGTTGAGGGCACGCCTCGTCGCGTGACACCGATCGCCAGGGAGGTCACGATCCCGACGACGAGCATGGCCACGAGCGGAGCGCCGGGGCGCCAGGCGATAAACAGGGCCGCACCAGCGGCTGCTCCGATGACGATGCACGCCAGAGTGGCAGCCCACCGCCTCGAGCGAGCCCAATCCGGGCCGACCGATGCGAGCTCGGCGATCAGACTGGTCAGCGTTCCGGTCACGAACGTGGTCGCTACGCCCGCCACGCTGAGCCGGCGCGCCGCGGCCGTTTGCATCCCCATCGCACCGGCGGAGAGAGCGATAAGAACGTCGAGCGCGAGCACCGTCGGGCGATCTCCGGCAATTTCCCAACCCGCGGTGAATGCGACCAAAAGGCCGAGTTCCGCGACCACCACCAGCGTGACCGAGGTCGGCCAGACCGCAGTCTCTGTGGATCTTTCGGTCGCTCGCGCGCCGACCAGGACACCCATACCGAAACAGGCGAAGGCAATCACCGAGCGGAGGGAGGCTGCCACCTGGCCCTGACCGATGGCCACGCCGAGGAGTACCAGGTTTCCGGTCATGTTGGCCGTGAAGACTCGGCCGAGGCCGAGATAGCTGACGGCGTCCGCACTACCCGCCGCAACGGTCAGCGCCAGCAGGAGCGCGTTACGAACTCGCGGTCGCAATCCCCACCCGGGCTCGCGCGCTCCGCAGCCGCTCGGCGCCGCGCTCCAGCTGCGCTCGCTCGTCGGCCGACATCGGAGGATCGAGGACGCGAACCACGCCACCTCGACCGACAACGCTGGGCAACGCGAGAGTGACCCCATAGGCCGCCTGATAGCTGGCGACCGGGAAGACGCTGCGCTCGTCGCGCAGGATCGCTTCGGTCAACCTCGCGCACACGATGCCGATGCCGTACTGGCTGGCATTGTTGCCCTCGATGATGGTGATGTTCGCGAACCGGACATCACGTTCCACTGCTTCGCGAACCTGCTCGAATGGCTCGCCGCACTGCCGGCATGCGTCCTGGATCGGCACGCCGGCCACCGTTGCGGACGACCACAGCAGCACTTCGGAGGTGCCATGCTCACCGACGGCCATGGCCTCCACCGAGGCCGGGTTCACCCCGATGCGCTCGCCGAGGTGCACCCGGAACCGGAGGCTGTCGATCACGGTGCCGGTGCTCATCACCCGGTCGTGCTGCGCGAGCTCGCGCGTGAGATCCGTCAGGGGGTCGGGCGGATCGGTGACCACCATGAGGACGGCATCCGGTGCGGCCGCCACCACCTGCGGCACGACGTCCCTGTAGACCGAGGCGTTGGCATCCAGCAGCTTGAGCCGGCCCTCCGCATCGCTCCGATCCGTGGCACCCCCGGTCTTCTCGTTGACGCCGGCCGTGATCATGACCAGGTCAGCGCCTTTCAGGTCCTCGTACGACCCGTCGCGGATGTCAGCCGTCGGCGACACCGGTCCGCCGTAACGCATGTCCAATGCCACCGCCGTTGCTCGCGGTCGTGTCCTGTCCACGAGGACGATCTCCCGCGCCGAGCCCCGCTGCCCGAGCGCCATCGCACAGGCAGCACCGACTGCACCGGCACCGATGATCCCTACTTTCATGGCGACTCCTCCGCCCGCCCGTGGCGGTCTCCAAGCTTAGCCAGGTATGGGGGAGAGGGAGCGT
>PLDZ01000156.1 GCA_003136295.1 Candidatus Dormiibacterota bacterium | reverse complement strand
GAAGGGTTCGTTCGTGCTCAACTGGGCAGGCGGCTCGAGAATCTCCGGAGTATCCCCCGGCTCCACTTCGAGCTCGACGAATCGATCGCGTACAGCGTGAGGGTGAGCACGCTCCTGAGAGACCTCGCCGGTGAACATGCCGCCGGGGCAGCCGTGGAGGTTCCCGAATGACCGTCGCCGCACCCGCCGCCTGGCCGCGTCTCGAGGACGTCGTGGACCCGATCCGCCAGATCATCGGCGGCACGGCCCAGATCACCTGCCTGGCGCACAAGGACGCTGACGCCGACAGCCTCGGCTCCGCGCTCGGGTTCGCATTGGCACTTCGCTCGCAGGGCCACAATGTTCGTGTTGTCGTCCCGCAACCGCTGCCACGGCTCCTCGAGCATCTCCCGGGTTTTGAGTCGGTGGAAACCGGCGGCGCGCCACTCGGCGACACCGTCTTCACCTTCGACTGCGCCACGCTGGGGCGATTCGGCGAGCGCCGGGGCGAAGTCGAGCGAGCCGGCACAGTCGTCAACATCGATCATCACTCGAGCAACACCGGGTTCGGCACGATCAACCTCGTCGTGGCGTCAGCGAGCGCGACCGGTCAGGTGATCCACCGGTTGCTCCGAGAACTCGGCCTCCCGATCGGCCCCGCGGTCGCGACCAATCTCTACGCGGCCCTCTTCACTGACACCGGCGGCTTCCGCCACGAGAACACGACCGAAGCGGCGCTTCGCCTTGGAGCCGCGCTCGTCGCCGCGGGAGCGGATCCCGGCTGGGTCGCCCTCAAGAGCTACAAGTCACGCTCTCTCGCCCAGGTGCGCCTCGAGGGGCTCGCCATCGCGCAGATGCGCTCCGAGTTGGGTGGACGCCTGCTGTGGTCAGAGGTCACCGCGTCGATGCTCGAGCAGACCGGAGCCGACCTGCAGGACGCCGAAGGCATCATCGACGGGCTCCAGAGCATCGCCATCATGGAGATCGCGATTCTCTTCAAGGAACACTCAGCCGACCGAACCAAGATCAGCGTGCGCACCCGTGACCCCATCGACGCGGCCGAGGTCTGCACGCCATTCGGAGGTGGAGGCCACCCACGCGCCGCGGGCGCCGAGCTCGCGGACGCGCTNNGGGATCACGTCGTTCGACGCCATCCGCCAGGTTCGACGCATCCTGGGTGAGCGGCGTGTCGGCCATGCCGGGACGCTCGATCCGACAGCCACCGGACTGCTCCCGATCTGCGTCGGACGCACCACGCGCTTTGTCGACTACTTCCACGCCCAGCCGAAGACCTATCACTGTGTGGTCCGTCTCGGCGAGCGCAGCGACACGTGCGACACCGAGGGCGTCGTCGTCACCGGCGCCGATGCGAGCGATCTCTCGGCCGAGCGGGTCCGTGCCGCGCTCACCCGCTTCACCGGCGAGATCGACCAGGTTCCGCCCATGCACTCGGCCGTCAGGCATGAGGGCAGGCATCTGTACGAGCTCGCCCGGGCGGGGGAGGAGGTGGTGCGCGAGCCACGTCGAGTGACCATCTACTCAGCCGAGCTCGTGGACTTCCGGCCCGGGGCGATCGCGGAAGCCGAGATCGTGGTCGTCAGCGGCAAGGGAGCGTACATGCGCGTGCTCGCCGCCGACCTTGGCGACGCGCTCGGCACCGGCGGCCTCCTCGGCTGGCTCTCGCGGACGAGCTACGGCACGCTCGGGCTGAGTTCCTCGATCACCCTCGACGAGTTCGAGGCCCTCGACCATCCCTGGCTCGCACTCCTGCCTCCCGACGTTGCGGTGGCCCATCTGCCCCTCGTCAATCTCGGACCGGCGCAGGTGCAGCAGCTCCGGCGCGGCCAGTCGGTCTGGCTCCCTCGATCCATCCTGCCCGACATCGCCGGCGAGTGCCGCATGCACGATCCGACCGGCGAGATGATCGGCATCGGAGAGCTGAACGGCGGCCTGCTCAGGCCGACCAAGGTGCTGGCCGGCTGATCACGCGATGGAAGTGCTCCATGAGCTCCCCGCAGGGGAGGCGGGCGGCCCAGAGTCGGTGGTGACGATCGGCAGCTTCGACGGCGTCCATGTCGGACACCGGCGTCTGCTGCAGCGGGTGCGCACCCAGGCCGCCCGCGACCATATGAGCGCCGTAGCGGTCACCTTCGATCCACATCCACGCTGCGTTGTCGACCCCTCGGGGTGCCCGCCGCTCCTTTGCAGCCTGGAGGACAGGATCGAGCTGTTGCGCCAGAACGGCGCCGATCGCGTCGTGGTGATCCCCTTCACCCACGAGTTGAGCATGTGGAGTGCCGATCGCTTCGCAACGACGCTCGTCGAGAGCCTCGGTATGCGCCGGCTCACAGTGGGACCCGGCTTCGCCCTCGGGCATGGGCGCGAGGGCAACCTCACGTTTCTCGAACGCCGCGGCCGGGAGAGGGGCTTTCGGGTGACAACGGTCGCGCCGGCGAGACGAGATGGCCTCCCGGTGTCGTCGGGACGCGTGCGCGAGTCGATCGCCGCGGGCAGTTTCGCCGGCGCGATCTCGATGCTCGGCCGGCCCTACGTGCTCGAAGGGCTCGTGGAGCGGGGCGAGGGCCGCGGCGCCGGGCTGGGCGTCCCCACGGCCAACATCAGCGTCCCAGCGACGCGTTGCCTGCCGGCGGCCGGTGTCTACGCCGGCTGGCTGAACTTCGGCGACGGCTGGCAGGCCGCGGCGACCGGAATCGGCACCAGGCCGACGTTCGGTGGCGGATCGGTGACCGTCGAGGCCCATGTGCTCGACTTCGCCGGCGACCTCTACGGCCGGGAGGTGCGCCTTGCTCTGGTCCGGCGGACCCGCTCCGAACGCGCATTCAGCTCAATCACCGCGCTCAAAGCGGCAATGGCCCGCGATATCGAGCACACCCGGGACATCGCGCGGCGATCCTCGCCTCCATCGTGATCGCGCAGCGTTCCTGGTGCACACGCGAGCGCGATGTGTGCAGGCCGCCGATCGCTGATCTCCTGTTAGACTTGCGGCAAATAATCGTGCCAATCGTCAGATCCAAATCCGAGATCATCGCGGAGCATCGGCGCCACGAAACGGACACCGGCTCCACNNCGCGGGTTGCTCAAGCTTGTCGGCCAGCGCCGCCGGTTGCTCGACTACCTGTCGGGGACTGACGTCGAGCGCTATCGCGCACTGATCGGGCGCCTCGGTCTGCGCCGATAGTGTCAGTCGCGACCACAAATCAGACCCAAGAAACACACACCATCAACCGACCCGGTGCCGGCATCCTCCGGCGACGTCGCACTCACAGGTGAGACGTTGGGGTCCGTGTATCAGGAAGCGGTGCCGCAGCTGCAGCGCGAGCCGTAAGCCCTGATGCCCAGTCCCCAACACCTCACCGCTGTAGAGCGCGGCGAAGCGGCGCTGTTCCGGCGCGGGTCACCACCAGGAGACACGCGTGGCCATCCCCGACAATCTCAAGAAAACATTTGAAACGGACTTCTGCGGCAAGCGACTGATCGTCGAAACCGGGTACATCGCCGAGCAGGCGAATGGCGCGGTGATGCTGCGTTTGGGCGACACCGCACTGCTCATCACCGCGGTTGCGTCGAAGGCGCCGCGAGAAGGCATCGACTTCTTCCCGCTCACCTGCGACTACGAGGAGAAGCTCTACGCCGCGGGGCGGATCCCGGGATCGTTCCCTCGACGCGAGGGAAGGCCGAGCGAGGCCGCGACGATCACGAGCCGGATGATCGACCGCCCCATGCGGCCGCTCTTCCCCAAGGACTTTCGCAATGACGTGCAGATCGTCGCGACGGTGCTGAGCACCGACCAGGAGCAGGACCCTGCGACTCTCGCGGTCACCGGCGCGTCGTGCGCGCTGCAGATCAGCGGGATCCCTCACGGCGGTCCGGTCGCCTGCGTGCGCGTCGGCATGCTCAATGGACAGCTGATGCTCAATCCGACCCTCACAGAGCTCAACGAGTCGGCGCTCGACCTGGTCGTCGCCGGAACGTGGGACGCCATCGTCATGGTCGAGGCCGGAGCACATCAGATCTCCGAGCAGACAATGCTCCAGGCGCTGCGCATGGCGCACGACGAGATCCGCAAGCTCGTGGAGTTTCAGCGTGGCCTGCACGATGCGATCGGCAAGCCGACGATGAGCTATCCGTCGCAGAAGGTATCGCCGGATATCACTGCAGCCGTGCACGAGCACGTCGCATCGCGAATCGGCAGTGCCGCCCGCAACTCAGATAAAGCCTCGCGCGAGGCCGCCCTCGATCAACTCCAGCAGGAGACGGTCTCCGCCCTCGAGGAGCGCTTCCCCGATGCGCGTTCAGACATCTCCAAGGCCTACGAATCCGAGGTCAAGAAAGCGGTCCGCGCCGCGATTCTCGACGAGGGCATCCGTCCCGACGGACGCCGCACCGACGAGATCCGGCCCATCTGGGCCGAGGTGGGCGTCCTGCCCCGCACTCACGGATCCGCGCTGTTCACCCGCGGGCAGACCCAGGCGCTGTCCGTCGTCACCATCGGTTCCGGTCAGGATCAGCAGAAAATCGACGGGCTCGGCCTCGAGAATTTCAAGCGGTTCATGCACCACTACAACTTCCCGCCGTTTTCGGTCGGGGAGGCACGGCCGCTGCGCTCGCCCGGTCGCCGCGAGATCGGCCACGGTGCTCTCGCCGAGCGCGCCGTGCACAACGTGATGCCCGACGAGGAGAAGTTCCCGTACGTGGTGCGCATCGTCACCGAGATCCTCTCGAGCAACGGCTCGACCTCGATGGCATCCGTCTGCGGCTCGTGCCTTGCNNAACACGCGGCCATCCTCAGCGACATCCAGGGGATGGAGGATGCGCTCGGCGACATGGACTTCAAGGTCGCCGGTTCGGCGACGGGGATCACAGCCCTGCAGATGGACTGCAAGATCAGCGGCCTCAGCTGGGACCTGATGGAGCGTGCGCTCGAGCAGGCCCGTGCCGGCAGGATGCACATCCTCGGCAAGATGTCCGAGGCCCTCGCCGCACCGCGAGCCGAGTTGAGCCCGTGGGCACCTCGGATCGAGGTGATCAACATCAACCCCGACAAGATCCGCGACGTGATCGGACCGGGAGGCAAGATGATCCGCAAGATCGTCGAGGAGACCGGCGCCCAGATCGACGTGGAGGATGACGGCCGGGTGTTCATCGCGTCGGCCAACGCCGCGTCGCGCGCGCAGGCGGTCGCCATGATCCACGACCTGACCGACGACATCGAGATCGGCAAGATCTACAAAGGCAAGGTGTCGCGCCTCATGGGCTTCGGCGCCTTCGTCGAGATCATGCCGAAGAAGGAGGGTCTGGTTCGCATCGGCCAGCTTGCCGAACACCATGTCGACAAGGTCGAGGACGTCGTCAACATCGGCGACGAGATCATGGTCAAGGTGATCGAGGTCGACGATCGAGGACGTGTCAACCTCTCGAGGCGCGAAGCGATCCGCGAGCTGTCGAAGCAGCAGGAAGCCGCCGGCAACGGCGCCGGCGGGCCCGCGTAGCGAGCTACCCGGTGCGGTCTGAGCGACCGGCTGTCGCCGTCGTTGGTGCAACCGGCGCAGCCGGAGGCACGCTGGTGCGCATCCTCGGCGAGCGTTCCTTCCCGGCGTCGGCGTTGTCGCTGTATGCGAGCGCGCGCAGCGCGGGGCGGCGTGTGAGCACGCACCTTGGGGAGCTGGAGGTGCGCGAACTCTCCGGAGACGCCCTGCGTGGCGCTGACATCGTCTTCTTCGCCGCGGGCGCCGCAACGTCGCGCCTTCACGCTCCGGGAGTTGCTGATGCGGGCGGCGTTGCCGTCGACAAGTCGAGCGCCTACCGGATGGATCCCGGCGTGCCCTTGGTCGTTCCGGAGGTGAATCCGGCCACGATCGGACGGCATCGGGGGATCGTGGCCAACCCCAATTGCGTCGCGATACCGCTGAGCATCGTGCTTGCGCCATTGCACCGCTCGTATGGGGTGCGCCACGTGACCGCGGCGACGTATCAGGCTGCCACCGGTGCCGGCCTCGGTCTCGCAGACGAGCTCGAATCCCAGGCGCGCGATGACGTCGCCGGCGTCGCCCCAACCGCCCGGGTGTACCCGCACGTGCTGCACGGCAATGTGGTGCCGGGAGGCTGGACGATGCAGGGGCAGGACACGGAGGAGGAGGTGAAGGTGATCGCCGAGACGCGTCG
>PLDZ01000216.1 GCA_003136295.1 Candidatus Dormiibacterota bacterium | reverse complement strand
TTGACAAGGCATAGGAGCATCATTGGCGGATGCTGGCGTGCGCTAGGCATCTCTGCTTCGAGATTTGAGCTCGCTAGTCCCGACGAACCTGATCGTGCACGCGTGCGGCAGGTATTTGCGACCTGCGGTCGACCCCTTCTCCAGCAGGGCGTCGCCGACTCATAACCTTATGCACGCGCCTAATCGTTCCGCGCGTATTGTTCGCGCCACAGAAGCGGCGGGGGGTGGTCGTGAGTCACGACCGGTCCGTCGAGAGAGGTTTAGGCGAATGCGTCATTCCCTGTTGAGGCAACCTTTGGTGTTGCTCACCGCGATCGGGACAGTGGGCTTTGCTCTAGGAGGCGCCACATCCGTAGCCGCGGCCGGTGCGACCCCGTCCGGCCACACCTTGTACGTCGCTCCCAACGGCAGTGACACGAACGCCTGCACCCAACGCGCACCGTGCGCCACGGTCACGCATGCGGTGTCAGTGGCTCACTCGGGAAACACTGTCCTGGTAGCTCCTGGAACATATGCCGGGACGATCACGGTCACGAAGAAGCTCGATCTCGAGGCGGCGGCACCCGGGGTGGTGATCGATGCCACCGGCGATTTCAACGGTATCGGGCTCGGCCTGGTTTTCCTCAGCCCGACCTCGGTCATGCCGGAGGGAAACGCGTCGGGATCGACGGTGCACGGCTTCACCGTCGAGAACGCAAATCAGGAAGGCATCGTGTTGGTCGGAGACCATCTGACGATCACTGGCAACATCGCTGCCCACGATGACCTGGGCGCGTTCGTGCCCAATGCGACCGGCGAGTGCGCGGCAAACGGGAACACCCCAGGTGACTGCGGCGAGGCAATCCACTTGGGGGGGGTCACCCACTCGCGCATCAGCGACAACTACGTTACCGGAAATACGGGCGGCATCCTCGTGAGCGACGAGCTTGGACCCACCGCTTGGAACACGATCAGCCACAACACGGTTGTCAATAACGACTCGGATTGCGGCATCACGCTCGCCGGCCACAACAGCAACGCCGTATCGGCGACGGGCACTCCCCAGCCCACGCAAGGGGGCGTCTTCGACAATTCGATCGCCGACAACACATCGAATAGCAACGGCGCGGCGGGTGTCGGGTTGTTTGCCGGCGGCCCGGGGACCGGTGTCTACGACAATCTGGTCTCAGGAAACCAGATCGATGGCAATGGACTGCCCGGTGTGGCAATACACACCCATTCGCCCGACGCCGACGCCAACGGCAATCATGTGATCGGCAACTGGTTCAGCGACAATGGACTCGGCATTCCTGCATTTGGCGTGCCCCCCGGTGACCCAGGGACGCCGGTCAACACCACCACAGACATCGACGTGGTCAGTGACCCCGGTGCCACCCCGATCACCGGAACGGTGATTGCCGACAACCACATCACCAACGTCCAGACGGGCATCTGGCTCGTGACGACTGGTACGACGCATCGCCACGACAACACGTTCAGGAACGTCACCACGCACCACATCGGATAGCGGATTCGGCACCGGGAGCAAGGTCGATCGCGGGTCGGCCTCTCCCGGGGCCCGATGTACGAGCCGCCCCTTAAGCTCTTCGAGCGGCCTTCGGACTGGTGGGCAGCCACGGCACCACGCGCGGATCAGAAGGCAGTCGTCCGAGGATCGGTCGGGGTCGTTCAAGTCATCAGTCGTCGCATCGAGACGCTCGCCGATCAACCGGAGCGGCGGACCATCGGCGCCAGGAGTGCGATCAACGCGCAGCAGACAACCACCACGATCAACGCACGCGTGAGGGTGAACGCCTGCGCGACGAAACCAATCAACGGAGGGCCGGCGAGGAGCCCTGCGTAGCCAGTTGACGCGACTGCGGCAATGGCCACCCGTGGCGCCAGGGATCTCGATCGACCGGCGGCGCTGAAGAGCGTTGGGACCACGTTGGCGAGACCGAGGCCAATCAAACCGAATGCGCCGACAGCGAGCGCAGGCCGGCCAAGCAGCAAGGTCGCGGTCAAGCCGAGAGCAGCGAGGGCACCTCCGCTGCGCAATAGCTGAGTGGCGCCGAGGCGGCTCGTCAGCCAGTCGCCGCTCAAGCGTCCCACAGCCATTGCCACGGAGAAAGCCGCGAATGCAGTTGCCGCGAAGGCTGCGTCCGCCCCTAGCGATTTGTGGAGGTATATGGCGCTCCAGTCGCCGCTGGCTCCCTCGGCCAGGAGACTGCAGAAAGCCATGAGTCCGAGCGCCGCCATTGGCAAGGACAGCCTCATAACCCGTACGCGCGCCCTCGGTGGTCGGCTCGCCGTGTGCGGCTGTGTAGGTGGAAGCCACTGGTGCGCGGCGATGGCGGCGGCACCTAGAAGTAGCGCAGGCCCGAGCGCGCGGTCGAACGGTGCGATGCTGAGCGCCGCGAGCGCGCCACTTGTGAGTGCGCCCGCGAACCCTCCAATGCTGTAGAAGCCGTGGAACGTCGACATGAGAGGCCTCTGATACAAGGCTTCGACGACTGAGCCGTGTATGTTCATAGCGACGTCCATCGTTCCGAGCGCAGCGCCAAAGACGACTAAGGTGAGGGTAAGCACCGGTAGCGTCGGCGCCAGAGGCAGGAGCGGCAGGACGACGCAGCCGACGATTGCGGCCAGGGTCACGACTCTCCGGCCGCCCGCTCGCCCGACCAGCCAGCCCGTTGACGGCGTGGTGATCACGGCACCAACCGCCACGCCAAGGAGAGCAATGCCGAGCTCGCTCGCATTCAACGCGAGCTTCTGCTGCACCGCCGGTATCAGCGACAGCCATGTTGCCAGGGCCGCGCCATTGACAAAGAACATGGTCAGCACGGCACCCCGCGCGGATCGTTGGCGCGTCAGAGATTCCCCAGCCAGACTGCTTCCATGTATCACCCGTGACTTACTGGCAATGCCGCATCCCATCAGGAGCTAGCGGGGTCGCGACGCCTCGCCTTTCATCCATTCGAGGCTGGTCGCGGTGTCCACAAGTGGGCAGTAGACAAATCCTTCATATTCTCGGGCGCAGGCGAAGTCGATTATCGGGCTGCTGCGCGCCCGCCGGCCTGCATTTCCTGCGAAAGGCCTGACACTCGAACTGATCAAACGCATCGACGACCCCACTGGTGGCGAAGTGTATCTGCTTCACCGAGCGAGTTCGCCTCTGTCAAGGATTCGAGGAGATCCAGCCTGCGATCTGTGCTCGTGAGTTGAAGCCAAGCTTGTTGAGGATGTGACCAACGTGGGTGGCGACTGTGCGCTCGGAAATGAACAGCCGGGCTGCGATCTGCTTGTTGCTTAGACCTTCCGCGACCAATCCCGCGACCTCGACTTCCCGCTTCGCGAGGGGTCCGGCGTCCGTGCCAGAAAAAGCAGCGGCCTCGCTCTGCTCGGATTCACCGAGCGCCAGTCGCACTGCCGCTTGGCGGTCCAAGCGTTTCCCTGCCTCAAACTCGGCCTCAAACTTTGCCGCCCCGAGGGCTCGTATAGCCGACTCTCTGGCCTGAGTCTGGAATGGCGCATGCGGTCCAACGATCTTTGCGCCGGCACCAGCACCGATGGTTTGCGCTGCCCCAAGCAGCCGGGCTGCGAGGCGCGGCTGGCCAGAGCTCGCGGCGAGCCAACTCATCGCAGCCAGAACGTAAAACTCGGCGATCCGGTCGTCGAACTGCCGCGCGACCCGCAATGCCTCGGCGGCACCCGCGTGTGCTTCGTCAAGGTCGCCCTTCGTGATGGCAATCGCACCGACGTTGCGGAGCATCGATGCCAGGTAAAAGAGGTCGCCGGCGTCGCGACTCAGGAGCATGCCCTCCGATGATGTCGCTGCGGCGGCGTCCATGTCATTTGCGAAGAACGCATGGACAGCTCGCGCCTGCACGAGCTCGATGGTCGCGGCATAGTCGCCGACAACAGCAGTGATTGCTTCGGCCTCATCCAGAAGGTCGCTGGCACCTGTGGGATTGCCGATCTGGTTCTCCGCGTTGGCGGCGACCGAGAGTGCCTGCGCCAGTTCCGCCGGCTGCCGGGTTTCCCGAGCCGTTGCGATGGCGCGAGCGAGCCATGGCCTGGCGGCTGCAGGGTCGGCCTGCACCACACTCAGCCAGCCACGAAGGACGAGAGCGCGCACCTGCGTGCGCGGAGACGCCTCCCCTGATGCAAACAGGAGATCCAGCCAGCGAATGCTCTCCGTGGTTCCGTGGGTGATCCAGTAGTACCGCAACGAGGCCGCTACATCGAGCCCTCGGCCGGGGTCTCGGTGCGAAACGCAGTGCTGGAGTACCGCTCGAATGTTGTCGATTTCGAGCTCCACCCAGGCGAGCCAATCACGGAGCTGGTACCGGCCCTCGGCCTCGGTCGACAGACACGTCTTCCAGTAATAGTCGACGCAACGCTCCGATAGTTCGCCGTCCTCATGTTCGTCGCGCAATTTGACCGTGGCGTACTCGCGCATGGTTTCGTGGAGTCGATAACAGTCACGGCCCCCGAAGTCTTCCTTCATGAGCAGCGATTTCTCGACCAGGGATGACAGCAAGTCCAACGTGTCGGTTGCGGCCAGCTCGCCGTCGGTGCACACCGATTCGACGTCGTCGAGCGTGAATCGGGTGGCGAAAACGGAGAGTCGCCGCAAGACGTGCTGTTCACGCGCCGTCAGCAGGTCGTAGCTCCAGTCGATGGTCATCCGGAGCGTTTGATGTCGCGGCAGCGCGGCGCGGCTCCCTCCGGTGAGGAGGGCGAAGCGATCACGCAGACGCTCGAGGATCTGCTCCACGCTGAGGACCCGGGTTCTGACCGCCGCGAGCTCAATCGCCAGCGGCAGGCCATCGAGGCGCCGGCACACGGCAACCACAGCTGCCTGGTTCACATCGGTGAGGACGAACGTGCCGGACGCCGCGGCTGCCCGCTCGGTGAACAGGACGACCGCTTCGTTCTCTCGCACCTGGGCGAGCGGTTCGGTTCCATCATCGCGAGGCAGCTGGAGTGGCGTGACGGGCACCACGTGTTCGCCCGCCACCTGGAGCGGCTCCCGGCTGGTGGCGATCACGCGCACGTTGGGAGCGGAACGAAGGGCCTCAGAGACGAGCTGAGCAGCCGCATCGAGAACGTGCTCGCAGTTGTCGAACACCAGCAACAACTGTTTCTCCCGCCAGAAGGACCTCAGGATCTGCAGGGGCTCCACCCCGGCTTGGTCACGGAGGTCAACTGCCGCGAGCACGGCGTTGGGCACGAGGGCCGCATCGCGAACCTCGGCGAGCTCGACCAGCCAGGCGCCGTCCCCAAATCCGCGTGAGAGGTCGGCTGCGGCCCGCAATGCGAGTCTGGTCTTCCCCACACCTCCTGG
>PLDZ01000186.1 GCA_003136295.1 Candidatus Dormiibacterota bacterium | reverse complement strand
CCGAATTGCTGCAACGTGCGCTCGACGATCCGGAGACATGGGAGGCAGTCCAGCGGGAGCACGATGAGGCTGTCACCGCGCACAAGGCGTTTGGCGTTCCCACGATCGTGCTCGATGGCGGCGACGGCCCGCATATGTTCGGGCCAATCATCAGCGAGGTTCCCGACGATGACGGCGCAGTCGACCTGTGGCGGCATTTCGCATGGGCGGCGCGCAATCCCAACCTCGCCGAGATGAAGCGCGATCGGGGACCGCTCGAGCTGGAGAGCATTCGCATGTGGCGGCGTGAACGCGATCGCCGCGATCGAGAGAAGCGGGCACAGACCGCGGCGTGACCAGCAGCGGAGTCAGCGCGCCGCCCAAGGGCTCTCGCAAACACGGAGAGGTTGGTCCCCACTACAAGTGGGTCGCGCTCTCCAACACGACGATCGGCATGCTCATGGCGACCGTCAACTCGTCGATCGTGCTTATCTCGCTGCCGGCGATCTTCCGCGGCATCAAGCTGAACCCGCTCGTTCCGAGCAATGTCAGCTACCTGCTGTGGATGATCATGGGCTACATGGTCGTCACCGCCGTGCTCGTGGTGAGCCTCGGGCGGATCGGCGACATGTTCGGGCGAGTCCGGTTGTACAACCTGGGGTTTCTCGTCTTCACCGTCGGATCCATCCTGCTCTCGCTGGTGTTCAGCACCGGCCCGACGGCGGCGCTGGAATTGATTCTGTTCCGCCTCATTCAGGGCGTGGGCGGCGCGATGATCTTCGCCTGTTCCACCGCGATCCTCACCGATGCGTTTCCGCAGCGCGAGCGCGGCATGGCGCTCGGCATCAACGCGGTTGCAGCTGTGTCAGGGTCCTTCATCGGGCTGATCGTGGGCGGACTGCTGAGCACCACCGATTGGCACCTCGTGTTTCTCGTGTCGGTGCCGGTCGGCCTGTTCGGCACCGCCTGGGCGTACCTCAAGCTGCGCGAGACCGGCGTCGTGAAGCGATCGCGCGTCGACTGGTGGGGCAATGTGCTCTTCGCGGTTGGGTTGATCTCGGTGCTGGTGGGGATCACGTATGGGATCCAGCCGTACGGCACGAACTCGATGGGCTGGACCAACCCGTCGGTGCTCACCGCGATCATCGGCGGCGTCGCCCTGCTGGTTGTGTTCGTGATCGTCGAAAGCCGAGTCGACGAGCCGATGTTCCGCGTGAGCCTCTTCCGTCTCCGCGGTTTCGCGTTTGGGACCGTCGCTGCCCTGCTCAGCTCCATCGGTCGCGGCGGCCTGATGTTCATGGTGATCATCTGGCTGCAGGGAATCTGGCTGCCGCTGCACGGGTACAGCTTCGAATCGACGCCCTTCTGGGCGGCGATTTTCATGCTGCCGTTGACCGCGGGGTTCCTCATCGGCGGCCCGACGTCGGGATTCCTCTCTGACCGGCTCGGCTCCCGCGGTTTCGCGACTGCGGGCATGATCTTTTCGGCGGTCGGATTTGGATTGCTCATGTTCCTGCCGGCCAACTTCTCGTACGTGCCCTTCGCCTTGCTGTTATTCCTCATTGGCGTGTCGATGGGAATGTTTGTGGCACCGAACACCGCGGGCGTGATGAACTCGGTGCCGGCCGACCGTCGTGGCGTCGCGTCGGGCATGCTCGCGACATTCCAGAACAGCGGCATGACGCTGTCGATCGGCATCTTCTTCTCGCTCATGATCGCCGGCCTCAGCTCGACGTTGCCGTCGACCATGTTCGCGGGGCTCACCGCGCACGGCGTNNTACCTGTCCGGGCAGACGTTCTTCCCGAATCTGATCAGCAACCCCTTCATTGTCGGGATGCACATCACCTTCGCGTTCTCCGTGATCATGATGCTGGTGGGTGCCACGGCATCCTGGCTGCGGGGCGCGAGCCCGGCGCGGCCGGCGCCCGCTCGGGTGACCGCCCGGACGGAAGCGCTGAGCCCGCCAGTCAGCTAGGCCTGAACTCTGAGTCGATAGGTCGGCGACCGTGTGAGGGCGGGCGGTGCGGTCGCCGTCGCGATGGTCGCGGTGGCGCCGGTGACGGGTAGATACACATAGACGTGTATACTACAGAAATGTGTGATCGCGCCGGCGAAGATCAAGGTCAGATGGACGAGATCGGGGCGCTCGCTGTGGCGACCGACCGGGTGCGATGTCGCTCGAGGTCGACGGCACCGGTAGCTCTACGCAACGACCTGACCCGCCTGCGCCGAATCATCGATCGGATCGAATTGGAGTTCTCGACGGTGGCGGGAACATTCGCGAACACCGAGGAGGAGGAATGGCAGGGATGCCTGAGCCCGCCACATTGGATGCGTCTGGAGTGCGGGATGACTTCGGCTGCGGCGACAAGCGCGGTCGCTGTCGGATCGCAGGCTGACGCTCTTGCCGAGAGCATTGCCGCCGTTGAGGTCGGGAAGATCGGTTTTGCGCATCTCGCGTTGATGGCCGGTACAGCGCGCGCCTTTCAAGCTTCGCCCACCGCGACGCCATTTGAGGAGCAACCGCTGCTTGACCAGGCGTTGAGCCACAGCCTGAGCCGCTTCCGCAACGACTGCGCGCACGCTCGCCATGCGCACGACGCTCAGGCGTTCCAAGCCGAACAACTGAGGGAGGTCGAATACCGCACGCTTGAGGTGCGCACCGGCGAAGGAGGTGCGGTCTTCATCAAGGGATTCCTCGACCCCGTGGGTGGAGCGATACTGTGTACAGCGCTCGATCCGCTGGCCCGCAGTTCCGGGAGCGACGACGATCGACCACGGGCCCGACGCTACGCGGACGCGCTCGTGGAACTCGCGGGGCACGGCCTCGACGCTTCGCTCCTACCCCGTGTGGGTGGTCAACGTCCGCACCTGCAAGTCACCACCAGCCTTGACACACTGGTCGGAGCCACTGGTGCTCCCGCCGGGGTGCTCGAGCGGGCCGGGCCGATCGGTACGCCCACCGTGCAACGCCTCGCATGCGACGCCAGCGTGACCCGTGTGCTGTTGGGTCCGGACTCTGCGGTGGTTGACGTTGGGCGTGCACGCCGGCTGCCTTCCGGACCCACGCGCCGCGCGCTCCATGCTCGGCATGAGGGATGTGAGTGGCCAGGGTGCGACCGCCCGTCGTCCTGGACCGCAGCACATCACATTAAGCACTGGGCGCATGGCGGCCCCACTGATCTCGATAACCTCGTGCTCCTCTGTCATCGTCACCACTGGCTAGTCCACGAAGGGGGATGGCAGCTGATTCGCGCCGAGGACGGGCACATGAAATCGGTGGCGCCCGTAGCTGTCGTGAGATGGCATTCGCGAGCGCCGAATTCATCCCCTGACGGTTGAGGTCGGCCGGAAGCGTCGAAGTCCGGGCCTCCGTAGGTCCGATCGCCGTGGATCGACGCCGCCGCGCCTGCAAGGGGTGAGGTCCGGCGTCGATGGCGTTCCGGCTCATCGGCACCGTCGATGGGACGGGCGGGAAGACTACGCGGTACGGTCGGCGCTCTCCACGGACGGCACATGCACGATGAGGACCGGAACGCGGCTGTGATGCAACACGGCGTGACTGGCGCTGCCGAGGAGAAAGGATCCGGCATCGCCTCGTCCTCGCGAGCCGACCACGATCAGGTCGTGCTTTCCGACTTCTGCCTGTTCCAGAATCGCCTCGGCTGGTGAGGCATCGATGACGAGCACGTCGGCCTTGACCTCAGATGGAATCGCTGCCCTGGCTTCTTCCGCGACTGCTTGCGCGTCGCGACGGACGGCAGCGACGAAATCGTCGACCGAGCTCTGAGGTATTGGCGCGACCGGGCCCCAGGGCATCAGAGTGCTGTAGGCGACAAGGACCGTCAACGATGCCTTCTGCGTGCGTGCGATGTCGGCGGCCTGGTTGAGCGCGACCTGCGCGTGTTGCGAGCGATCAACGCCGACGAGAATGCTTGTGAACATGCCAATCTCCTTGAGGACTGCGCGTGCCTGCGCAGCCATGACGATTCTGGGGCATTACGCGGTCTCACCCGCGAGGGCAACAACCCCCTCCGTTTGAAGAGATACCCCGCTGTTAGCCTGACCTAGAGGGCGCGAACGGCCTCAGGACCCTGGTGACCAATGCATGCGCCTGCCGGCAGGGTCATCAGGCGACTCATCGCAAGCGACTCGTCCCTTTCCCGGCTCCAGGACCCCCTATCGGCGCGTGTGCGTGCAGCTGACGAACGTGTCTCTGCGAGCTCCGATTGTCCAGAGATCGTCCGCGTCGCACTCCTAGAGTTTGCCTTCCGGCCCCGAGCGGCCTAGACCGAGGGTTGAGGAGCGTCCGCCATGCTGGTACTTGCTGTCATCGCAACGGTCCACTGGTTCACCGGGCTGAGTCAGGTGTCACCCAATGATCCTCTCTCGCAACAAGTGCTCGCGCGAGTTGCAAGCCCACTACTGACATCGGCGCAATTCCTGATTCCCGCGGCAGTCGCTATTTCCGGCCTTCACAAGATGATGGAGCACCGGGAAAGTGGGGGCTCTTTCATGGTCGATATGGTGACGAAAGGCGGCGGTGCGATCCTCGTGTTGCAGCTCGTCAAGTCGATCGCGGGAGTCGGCTGATGCGCCTTGAAGTCTATCTGCTTTCGATCCCCCTCGCGCGTCATCGGGCTATCGTTCCGCGAGCCGGTCGATCGGCCGCATCGCTTCAGGGAACTGAAGTGCAGGGGCCAGAACAGACTCAGAATCGTCTGACAGAGACTGTGGCTGAGTCGCGCGCGTGTCCCGGCATGTTGCAGCGCACCGATCCGAGCTGATCTCACGGGGAACACGTGAGGTGCTAATAGCCGCGAATTGGTGGAACCCAGTGAACTGGCTTCAGAACGTTGCCGGCTTCTTTCGTGGTGCATACGACGCTGGGGGCGCAGTGCTCAATGTTCTTGGCGGTGCATTGACCATTCTCACCCAGTTTTTTCGGTTCTTCTTTGACACCGGTCACTTCATTGCCGACGCTGTCAACTGGCTCACCAACGCGCTCTTCCCGCCTGAACTCCAGACGTGGTTCCTTGGCACCATAGGCGAACCAAGTCAGCAGTGGAGCTCCGCACAAATCTACGAATCACTGTATCGCGGAATGATTCCACCCGCGTTGATGATTGCGGGCGTCGCAGCAGCTGCGCGCATTATAAGGGCACTGGTCGACCATCGCACCGGCTCGATGGACACGGTTCTCTCAGTCCTGCCGCGCTTCCTCCTCGCGGTCGCGGTGATCGGTGTGCCGGGTACCTCGGTGAGTATTGGATATGCCGCGGTGGTCTGGTGCGTTGACGCATCAGTCGCGATCTCCGGAGCGATTGTGAAGCTCATCCTTCACGCGTCGCTACTGAGCGGATTCGGGCCGGGTCAAGGCTGGTTCAGTCACCTGTATGGCTCTCTTGCGGCCACGAGCCACAACATGGTTGCAGTCGTCATCGGCGGGGTCCCTCTGCTGATTCTCGTGTTGTACGCGGCCTTTCTGATGATCGTTCGGACTGTGATGCTCGGATTCTGTATCGTCGCCGCGCCGCTGTGTCTCGCGACGGCGGTGTTCGACTCAAACAACCGATTCTTTCATTGGTGGCTCGATTTGCTTGGCAGCGCGCTCCTGACTCCGCTCGTGCTCGGTATAGCGATCGCGCTGAGCTTGACTCTCGCGTCGCATGTGGTCACCGCCTTCGCAGTCGGCCCACTTCTCGCCGTAGTGATTCTTTGCGGGTGAACCGGGCCCATCGACTGGCGTCGGCCTGCGGTGATGTCGACCAGTTCGCTCTTGGTGCTGGTCGCAATCGCCGGACCTTCCCAGTCGAGGAGATTCGGTATCACCAAGCCAGCAGTCTTTCCTGATCGCGTTGGCCCGATGACCAGGACACTGGTTTCCGGTTGAGTCACCAGCGGCCGGCGCCCGTGTTGACCAAGCAGAAAGATGCCATCTCGGCCGGGCCGGCCGCGAAGCGATCGCAGATCCACCGAGCGAGCCCACCGCCCCACGCGCACGACGCGGCGCGCGGAAGGTAGGAATNNCGGCAACTTGCATCCTCGCCCCGATCACGCAGACCGTGACTGCGGCGACGATCAGCGAAAGAGTGGTCCAGAACCTCCAGGCGACGACCGTCGATGTCGGCGATACGAGCACCCACCATTGGAAGGGCCCGATACCGGAGGTGATGCGGCGAACCACATCGCTAGGGTTGATGAAGGCCGCGGGTGACGCGCTCGGATGACCGCCCGCGATCCAGGTCGCCGCAGTGAGCGCGAGCCACGGAACCATCCAGAGCGCAATCAGGACACCGACCGCACCGATCTCGCGCCATGCCTGCGATCGATACCGGGGAGCTGCAGACATCAGTCAGTTCACGGTGCGCCACGTACCCGGACCTGCTCGAGACAGTGCGCGCCCGATTGCCAACGTCAGCGAAGGGACGGTCGTTCAGTCCGCCTGGCGACGAGTCAGCGCAAGCATGTCGTCCGCGAGTTGATCGAAGGTCGAGTGCAGGAAGCCGCGCACGCTCATCACCCGCACTCGGTCAGCGAGCCACTCGACGCTCTGCCGGTCCGTCGCCGCGCCATCCACGACTTCCTCGACGGATCCTGACGACCGCTGCAGGCGATTCCGCACGAGCAGCTTCAGTTGCGGCAGCAGGGAATCGACCAGCGTCGGCGCTTGCTGCTCTGCGGGATGATCTTCGGCCTGTAGATGTGTCGACCCGTCGCGGTGCGGCCCGAACAGCGCCGACAGGGTGGCGTTCGGATCGTCATCCGGCACGATGATCGGCCGGGTGATGCGGGGCGCATCATCCTCCCGCCGCTGGGTTCCCGTGACCGGTGCCGTGACTATCGGTGCCGCGGCCGTCCGAGCAGCGCCCGAGGATTGCTCAGGCTGCGACGCCGAGCCCGCGCCCCGATCGACGAGGACGCGTATGGTCCCGACACCTCCAGCGGCAAGGTCATCGACGAGATCTGAGCCACCGATTGCGTGCTGGGGTTCGGCAAACGTCGCAATCTGCCGGCCGTGCTCGATAACGGTCACCGCGCGTCCCGTCGGCGTCGTCAACTCCACGACGAACGTAAGAGACCGCTCGCGGAGGTCATTGAGCAGCTGTGGCCACGCCACCCACTCGAGGCGGAGGTCGGCGCAGCAGGGCTCACTCCTGATCAGCGGTCCAATGAGACCCATTGCCTCGTCGGACAGTCGGCATGCCGAGACCGCGGTCGTTGCAGCAAGCCGAATCTGCGCGAGCGCAACATCACCGGTACTTCGAACGCCGTTCGCGACCCATACGCTCTCGGAAATGACACCGTCGCGCACGACGACGACCCCCTCCTCGCCGCCATCGCGCAGGGTGATAAGGCCGTTCCCGACCGCGGGCGCGAGTGCATCGAGCACGAGAGCCCCGAAGGGAAGCGAGTCGAACACCGTCGCGCCCCCCGGCAGGAGCGGCAGTGACCAATCCCTTCCCAGTTCACCAGCCATCGCAATCAGTATGCTGGTCCAGAGGTACCCTCGGGCGGACAGCCGAGGGACGTCCCGCCCGCCAGCAAGCTGCTAGTGTCCCAGCCGTGGATCTCGGGCTTCGCGGACGCGCCGCGTTCGTCGCGGCGTCGAGCAAGGGCATGGGGCGTGCCATCGCCGAACAGTTCGCTGCCGAGGGTGCCGATGTCGGCATGTGCGCGCGCTCGGACGAGACATTGCAAGCGGCTGCCGACTCGGTGCGCGCACATGGCGTCCGCGTCGTCGCCACTCCCGCGGACGTCGCGGACGCCGGACAGATCAGGAGCGCAGTGGAGCACACAGTCTCCGAGTTCGGCAGGCTCGACGCGCTGGTTGTCAACGCCGGCGGTCCGCCCCGAGGAGTCTTCGCAGAGCTCGACGAGGACAAGTGGGAGGCGGCGCTTCAACTCACCTTCATGAGCGCCGTGCATCTCGTCCAGACGGCGCTGCCGGCACTGCGCGAGTCGGATTCGGCGGCCGTCCTGTTCATCGCGTCGACCAGCGTTAAGCAGCCGCTCAAAGGCCTGACTTTGAGCAACAGCATTCGCGGTGCGGTGAGCGGGCTCGCGAAGACCCTCGCCAACGAACTGGCGCCCCACGTTCGCGTCAACTCCCTGCTCCCGGGCTCGATCAGGACCGATCGTCAGATCGAGCTGGCGCGTGCCGCCGGAGTTACCGACCTCGATGCCTTCTTTGCGAGCGCGGGCAGCATCAATCCCCTCGGAAGAGTCGGCGTACCTGATGAGATCGCGAAGGTCGCTGTCTTCCTCTGTTCTCCGGCAGCGTCATTTGTCACCGGGGCCACGNNTTCGCCTCGTAGCTTTCCGCCTCTCCCTCGAGGACGAGCCGCGCGAGGCGCGCAGCATCCTGTCGCACGCCGTTCTCGATGCGTACCCAGCGGGCGACCTCGCCTTCAGGAGGCGGGACCCTGGAGGAATCGTGCGTCATATCGCTCATCGGCATTCCTTCCATATGGCATCCTGCCCAACTCCCCTTGGGCTCCTGCAACATACACCAGCGATACGGAGGTAGGGAAGCATCAACAGGTGGTCGTGGTACTCAGAATCGCGATGATGTTGGGGAGGTTGAAGAGTGCGTGGGTGAGGATGCCCGGAATGATGCTCCGCGATCCCTGGTACAACGAAGCGAGCACCACCCCGACGAAGAAGAGCGGCAGGAACAGCACCAATTGCTGATGCACCGCAGAAAAGATCACCGCGCTGAGCGGAATCGCGAGCAACGCCGGCCCCCAACGATGCAGCCAGCCGTAGATGAATCCACGAAAGATGGTTTCCTCGGAGATCGGCGCGATCACGCAGACCACGATGATCGCGAGCACGTAGTAGTGGCTGTAGTCGTGCTGCACCTCATGGCACTGTCCGTTGCTGACACCCGGGAACAGGTTCTGGTTGATGGTCTGCAGATAGCTCGCCCCAACCAGCGCGACATATGTGGCAACNNCGTACCGCCGCGGCGCATGAACCCGAGCACGAAGATGTTGAACAGCATGCCGCCGTACTGGCACACAGCGAGCACCGACGATTCGATCGCGTTGCGGACCGTCGCATCCGAACTGGTGCTGATGAGGTTGGTGACGATGACCGCGACTGAGCCGAGCAGCTGGAACGCGCTGAACCACCCCGGCCAGAACATGACGAAGTCAGTCCAGTCCCAGGGCACCTTGGGGTCGGGGTCTGCCGGGTCGCGGACCGCCGGCACATCCCGCCGCATGCGGGTCGCGCCGACTCCGAGAATCGCGACCCCGACGATGCACAGACCCCCACCGCCGGCCACGGTCAGCAAATCACTGCCCTCGGCACCGCTGAAGAAGCCGAATGAGATGAGCACGAGGAATGCCGCTTCCATATAGAGGATGACCCGCGCGGCGTAGTGGCGTCCGCTCTCGGCTTGGTGCGGCGGCACGACGGCCTGCGCTGGCGTCTGGGACTGAGTCACCGCGGGCAATTCTGCACAATCCATCCAGTGACCACGCTGGACTCGGTGATCGGCCATGGCCCCGTGCTCCAGCGCCTGGTGGCGAGCGGGGTCGACGAGGAGCTCAGCCACGCGCTGCTCTTCATTGGTCCCGAGGGAGTCGGCAAGACCACCGCGGCGCTCGCGCTCGCCTCCGAGCTGCTCGACGCGTCAACCTGGCCGGGCGGGCTCGAAGCCCATCCCGACTTCTGGCTCGAGGACTCGCCAGTGGAGAACATCGGCATCGATCGGATGCGACCCTCGCCGAAGCGAAAGCCGGGAGACGAGGAGGCCGG
>PLDZ01000225.1 GCA_003136295.1 Candidatus Dormiibacterota bacterium | reverse complement strand
GCACGACGCAGGGCGTCGAGGATGATGAACAGCTCGATCAGGTTGTCGCTGACCGGGTGGCACGTCGGCTGCACGAGGAACACGTCGTGGCCGCGAACCGACTCGCGGATCTTGACGTCGAACTCGCCATCTGCGAAGCGCGTGATCTCACACTCGGCGAGCTTCACGCCGATCTCGCGGGCGATGCGCTCGCTGAGCTCGGGATTGCCGCTTCCCGAGAGCAGCAGCAGCTCGCCGTAGGGATTGGAGTCGGTCACGATCGCAACGGCCGCCGGGCCGACCATCCCTCGACGTTGCGCTGCCGGCTCCTGCCCAACGCCAGCGCGCCCGCCGGCACGTCCTGGTCGATGAAGGAGCCCGCACCGATGTAGGATCCGTCCCCCAACCGCACCGGCGCCACCAGGGTCGAGTTCGTCCCGACGAACACCCGGTTCCCGATCGTGGTGCGGTGCTTCGCGTCGCCGTCGTAGTTGCAGGTGACCGTGCCCGCGCCGATGTTCACCGCCTCACCCACATCGCTGTCGAGAACGCAGGAGAAGTGGCTGATGCGAGTTCCGGCGCCCACGGTGCTGTTCTTGACCTCGGCATGCGTCCCCAACTCTACCCCGGACGCGAGCACCGTATTCGGACGGACGCGGCAATACGATCCCACCAGAACGCCGTCGCCGAGTTCGCACCGCTCCAGATGGGATGATCCGACGACCACCCCATCGCCTCCGCGGACGTCGGTGAGGATCGCCATCGGGCCGATCTCACAGCCCGCGCCAAGCCGCGTCGCACCGCGGAGGGTCGTCATGGCGTGGATGACGCTGTCCCTGCCCACGACCACCCCCGCGTCAACATAGGTCGTGACCGGATCCTCGACGGTGACCCCGGCGAGCATGAGCGCGTCGACGGTCCGGCGGCGGAGCACGGCTTCGGCAGCCGCCAGTTGACGGCGGTCGTTGATCCCCAGGACCTCGTCCGGATCGGGCACGACCACCGCCTCGACCGGACCCGTCAGGAGTGCGACGACATCGGTGAGGTAGTACTCGCTCTGGGCGTTGGCGGTCCTGAGGCGGTCGAGGGCCGGCCAGAGCTGTGCTCCGTCGAAGACGTAGACCCCTGCATTGCACTCCAACGGCACCGCTTCGCCGGGCGGAAGATCTGCCTCCTCGACGATGCGCAGAACGTGCCCCGCGGCATCGCGGACGACCCGCCCCATGCCTGACGGATCGGCCGGTATCCCCAGGAGGAGCGTGCAGGCGCGTGGGCTCGAAGCGTGGGCCGCGAGCAGACGCTGGAGCGTCTCGGGTCTGAGCAGGGGCGAATCGCCGTGGACCACGAGAACAGGCCCTGAATCCCGAAGCGGCTCGGGGACGCTGCGGAGCGCATCGCCGGTGCCCATAGCGGTTTCCTGCTGGACGCACGTGGCGACGTCACCGAGGAGGTCGCGAACGGCCGTGTCTCCCCTGGCGATCACGACCACCGGCGCACTCCCGGTGGCGGAGCGCACCGCATCGACCACATAGAGAAGGAGTGGGCGACCCCCGAGCGGATGGAGCACTTTGGGGAGAGCACTGCGCATCCGTTTGCCCTGCCCCGCGGCGAGGATCACCGCGTGGGGCCCGTCACCCATGTACTCGCGAGTATACGGGCTCGCCGGAGCCAGGCTTCGGGGTGGCGTCCCTACGATGGAAGCGATGCAGCCCTCCATGCTCGATATCGATGGCCCGATTTACGTCGCCGATTACGGCGGTGACGGCCCGGTGATGCTGCTCGTGCACGGCCTGGGTGGGGCCCACCTCAACTGGATGGCGGTCGCCCCACGGCTGGCTGCTCGTCACCATGTCTATGCGCTCGACCTCCCCGGGTTCGGACGGTCGCCTCTTGCCGGCCGGCGATCGACGATCGCCGCAAACGTCGACCTGCTGTCGCGGGCAATCGCGCGGCTCTCGCGCGACCCGATCGTCCTCATGGGCAACTCCATGGGCGGCCTGCTCGCAATCGGTGCCGCGGCGCGGCATCCCAGCCTGATCGACGCACTCGTGCTGGTCGACCCTGCCGTGCCGGCGCCGGGAGGAGAATTTCCGCCTCGGCTCGACCAGGTGTCACGCACCTTCATCGCGACAGCGTTCATGCCTCGATGGGGCGCGAGGCGGCTCAGCCGCGCCGTCGCGGTCCTGGGCCCCGAGAGCCTCGTCCGCGAGACCATGCGGCTGGTCAGCGTGGATCCGANNGCGGCGACGCGCTCGCTGGTGGCCGCGCTCGCGCTCAAGCGGAGGGTCCTTCGATGGGTGCGCGACGTCGTCGCCCCGACGTTGCTCCTCCAGGGGGATCGTGATCGACTCGTCCCCGTCGCCTCTGCGCGGAACATCGCCTCAATGCGTCCTGACTGGGAGTATCACGAGTTCGCGGGCGCCGGCCACGTGCCGATGCTCGAGGTGCCGGTGGAGTTCGTGGATGTCGTCAGCGACTGGTTGTCGCGGCAGGGCGCCACCGTCGCAGGTGATGTTGCCGGCGTGGCGGCAGGACCAAAGGCCTGACCGAATCCGGCCGATGAGCCGGTCCCCGGGTAGGATCGACGTGCCACTGGGGAGTCGCCAAGTGGTAAGGCAGCGGACTTTGGATCCGCCANNTTGCATGGAATACGGTCGCGCGATCGTCGTGGAAGATCTCAGCGCCGTGGAGTTGGGCGTCGCTCGATCCGCCGTCTACGATCGCGAGATCGGATTGCACACGCTGTATGAGGATCCAGACAGTGGCGTCGAGCATTATCTGATCCGTTACCCGCACGGTCTCAAGACCCGCCTGCACCGACACACCGCCGCGCACACCATCTTGGTGCTCGAAGGTCGGCTCCAGGTCAACGACCAAGTCATCGGCCCGGGGTCGTACTGTCACTTCCCGGCCGGAGAGGCGATGAGACACGCTCCCGAAGGCGATGACTCCTGCCTGTTCGTCATCATCTTCGATGGCCGTGTGGACGCGCAGCCCATCGAAGAGTGAACCGAAATCATGGTTCGGTCAGGGATGAGGTTGAGCTCAGCAGATCGTTTCCATGGCAAAGGCGCGGCCGCGAGCAGGCGTAGAAGCCCCCGGGCGTCACACTGCTGAACCGTGGACATGGCGGGCCTGTATCACGGACCCCTCGAGGACTTCGTCGCACGGCGAACCCAGCTGGTGCAGGAACTTCGATCCACCGATCCTGATGCGGCCGCCGTCATCGCCAAGCTTCGCAAGCCTCCGGTGGGCGTGTGGGCGATCGACCAGCTCGCCGCTGCGTCCCCAGGGGTCGTCATCGAGCTGCTGGCTGCCGGGGCCGATGCGCAAGATGCTCACCGGTACGTCGCTACGGGCTCCGAACGCCGAGAGGATCTGCTTGTGGCCTCCGGCCGCCTTCGCGACGGTGTCGACTCCGCCGCNNGGGACGCTGGAGCGCGACCTCGACGTGACCGGCTTTGGAACGGCCGATGAACCTGATGACGATCCGGCCGAGCTGGCGGAAGTCCTGGCGCCGATGCGCCGATCGTCGTCGCCGGCTGAGTCACCGAAGCAGGGTCAAGCAGCCGCCAGCTCGGATCTCATCGCGCGACGCCAGGCAGAGCGCGATGCCGCCGGCCTGCGCGCGGTTGCGAAGCGCGCACGAGGTGCTGCGGATGCGAAGCGAGGGCAGGCGGACCGGCTTGCGGAGGAAGCCCGCTCCGCCGCTGAGGAGGCGTCGGCCGCCGAGCACGCCGCCGACGCTGCTGAACACGCAGCGAGCACGGCGGAGTCGGCGCTGGATCGCTGATTCGCGCCCTATGCCTCTGGTTACCCAGCCAGTTCCATGAAAAGCCTCGTCTCAACTCTGAGACGGAGCTTTTCATGCATTGGCTGCGAGTGGCGAAGCTCTGTGCGGCGCGCTCCAGTTGTTGCGCCGGGGACGAGACGGGTCATCAGAGAGGTCCTGTCTTTTTCTTTGGATTCGTACTTTCCGAAACCGTAGCGCAAGGGGCTCCCTCACGTCAGCCGCGCGGCGGCAGTTGCTGCAGCGCCCAGGTGTTGCCGTCCGGGTCGCTGAAGGTCACAAACGAGCCCCACGGCTGAACATCGATCTCGCTGGCGGCGACGCCACGGCTTACGAGCTGCTCTCGAGCCGAGGCGACATCGGACACGACCACCTGCACGCCGCGTTGCGATCCGGGCGGCATGTCGGTGATCCCGACACCCATGACGATCGAGCACGCGGAACCAGGTGGAGTGAGCTGCACGAAGCGGAGTGT
>PLDZ01000180.1:6547-12778 GCA_003136295.1 Candidatus Dormiibacterota bacterium | reverse complement strand
CAGCGAGGTCGGCTGGCGAGGCGCAAAGGCATCGCGCCGCCGGAGAGCCGAGTTCACCTCACAGCACCGCGGCTTCGCCGCTGATCAAGCGGTAGCCGATGCCGCGACAGGTCTCGATGAGCACGGACGCGCGAGCNNTTCCCGCGTAGACCTCGACCAATCCCGATTCGACGGTCTGGGCGTCACCCCAGACGGCGTCGTGAATCTGCTCCTTGCTCAACACCTGCGCGGGATGGCGGAGAAAGAGCTCGAGGATCTCGTACTCNNAAGGGCTTGGCGAGGTAATCGTCGGCGCCGGCGTCGAAGCCCGCAAGCCGGTCCTTGACCTCATCGCGAGCGGTGAGCATGAGGATCGCGGTCGGTGCTCCCTGGAGGCGGAGATGGCGGCAGAGGTCCATGCCGTCGAGGTTGCCGCCGAGCATCACGTCGAGGACGGCGACATCGTAGGCAAGTGCGGATCGGAGCGAGTCGAGGGCCTCCTCGCCGCTCAGGGCGACGTCCACCGCGATGCCGGCTTCCGCCAGCCCTCGGGCCAGGCTTGCGGCAACCTCGGGTTCGTCCTCGACGACCAGTACGCGCATGCAGGGATCGTAGAAGGGGGTCACCGTCTGCAGCGGCTTCGCGAGTGACTCGATACTTGCTCGGATGAGCGACGTCATCACCGCCGACGGCAACCTGGTGATCCGGCGGATCCGAGATCAACCGGACGACTACGAGCGGATGGTCGCCTGGCGGAACAGCCCGCATGTCCGGGAGTGGTGGGACCCAGACGACCCGCCGCTGACGCTTGCCGGCGCGATTGACGAGCTCGGACTCCGGGCGACCACCGACGACCCGACCACCTCGTGCTTCATCGAGATCGACGGAGAGCCGGTCGGCTTCATCCAGTTCTACCCCTGGGACGCCGAGGAGGAGTATCTGGCCACGATCGGGGTGAGCGTTCCGAGCGGATCGTGGGGGCTCGACATCTTCATCGGCGCGAGCGGGCTGATCGGCCAGGGGATCGGGGCGCGGGCGGTGCGTGTCCTCTGCGACCACCTCTTTGCCGAGGAGGCGGCGACCGCGGTGGCGCTGATCACCGAGGCCGGCAACGCTCGCGCCCAGGCCGCGTACGCTCGCGCCGGGATGCACGTGTCCGGAGCTCCCTTCGAGGACACCGACCTACGCGACGGTCAGCGGGTCGAATCGGTCCTCATGATCCACGACCGGCCCGCCGGAACAGCTGACGGGCGATGATCTCGCGCTGCACCTCGGAAGCGCCTTCGTAGATACGCGTGCCGCGCACGTCACGGTAGAGGTGCTCCAGGAGGTGGCCGCGCTCGAGAGCGCGGGCGCCGTGGACCTGGATCGCCACGTCGATGGCGAGCATGGCGGTCTCGGTGGCGAACAGCTTCGCCATGGCGGCCGCCTCGGTGTTGGGGGTGATGCCGGCGTCGTGCGCTCCGGCCGCCGAGTGGACCAGCAGGCGCGATGCCTGGACCCGGGTCGCGACGTCGGCGAGCTGATGGCTCACCCCCTGCAGGGCCGACAGCGGCTTACCGAATGCCTGGCGCTCCGCCGCGTGGGCCACGGCGGCGTCGAGCGCCGCCTGAGCCATGCCCACGGCGCAGGCACCGACGCTGGGACGGAACAGGTCGAGGGTGCGCATCGCCACCCCGAAGCCGTGATCGACCTCGCCGAGGACATGGTCCGCGGGTACCGGGACGCCGTCGAATCGAAGCCGGCCGATCGGGTGATCGGCGATGAAGGGGATCGACTCCCCGGACAATCCCGGGCTGTCCCGGGGAACTGCGAAGGCCGTGATGCCCCTCGCGCCGGCACCGGCGGAGGTGCGCGCGAACACCGTGTAGATGTCGGCGTCGGGGGCGTTGGAGATGAACACCTTCTCCCCGCTGAGCCGGAACCTCCCGCCGTCAGGTTCGGCCGCGAGCCCGAGCGCGGCCACGTCGGAACCGGCGTCAGGCTCGGTCAGGGCGAAACCGGCGACAGCCTCACCAGAGGCGACCCGGGGGATCCAGACGTCGACGACCTCGGAGCGACCGGCGATCAGGATTGGGTGGGCACCGAGCCCCTGCAGCGCGAAGGCCGTCTCGGCCTGCGTCGAATACCTCGCCAGGCCTTCGCGCACCAGGCAGAGCGTCAATGCCGGGACCTCCCGGCCCGCCTCGAGCACCTCGGGGACCAGCCCGTGGGCTGAGAGCGCGGCAACCAGCTCTCGGTTGACCTTTCCCGGCTCGCCGCGGCGCGCGATCGGCGCCAGGATGTCTCGGGCCAGCGTCTCGCTTCGCGCCAGCAGGTCGCGATGGGCGGCGGTGAGGTGCGCATACGTGGCGCTCAAGGGATGACCGCCACCCCCACGAGCTCGACCATGGCGCTCGGGTCGAAGAGTCCGGTCACTCCCAGCACCGCCATGGCCGGATACCGGCGTCCGAAGTGCGTCCGCCAGACGCTGCCGAGCTCGTGCGCCGACGCACGGTATTCGCCGAGATCGGTCACGAAGACCTGGAGGGAGACGATGTCGTCCGGCTTCCCACCGGCGGCGTGGAGTGCGGCGAGGACGTTTCGCGCCGCGAGGTCGAACTGCTCGACGATCGTCGTGCCGAAGATGGTCCCGTCCGCGGCCTGGGCTGTCTGCCCGCCCAGGTGGACGGTCTTCCCCGATCTGGCGATGACGGCGTGGGCGTATCCCACCGGCACCGGCAGGTCCGGCGAGGTAACGAGCTCGTGGCCGGAATCGCTCACCGCCCCTCCCACACCGGCGCGCGCCGCTCACTCCAGGCGCGGTGGAATTCGCCGTGGTCGTGGCAGCCCATCAGCAGCGCCTGGGTCATCGCATCCAGCTCCAGGGAGCCGCTGAGGCCGATGTCGAGCTCGCGGGTGAGCAGCAGCTTCGTCGTGGAGTACGCGAGCGCCGGTCCGCCGGCCAGGCGGCGGGCCATGGTCAGCGCCGCTTCCGGAAGCGAGACGTCGTCGACGACAGCGGTCGCGAGGCCGATCTCGAGTGCGCGGTCGGCGTCAACCGTGTCGCCGAGCAGGAGCAGCTCGGTGGCGCGCCCGAATCCGATCACCCGCGGCAGGAGGTATGCCGACCCCATGTCGGCACCGGAGAGGCCGACCTTGGTGAAGAGAAAGGCGAAGCGGGCAGAGCGTGCGAGGAGGCGCAAGTCCGAGGCGAGCGCGATCACCGCTCCGGCACCGGCCGCGACGCCGTTGACCGCGGCGATCACCGGCAGGGGCAATTCTCGAAGCGCCCTGACCACTGAACCGGTCATGCGCGTGAACTCGAGCAGGTCGCCCGGCTGCATCGATTGCAGGGCGCCGATGATCTCCACGACGTCGCCCCCGGAGCAGAATCCTCGCCCCGTACCGGTGATGACCAGCACGCGCGCGTCGCCGCGATGCGGGAGCTCGGCGATCAGGTCGCGCAGATCCGCGTAGACGTCGAATGTGAGTGCGCCGAGCTGCTCCGGACGTGTCAGCGTGATCGTGGCAATGCCGTCCGCGACGTCGAAATCGAAGTGCTTCCACTGCTCCGTGAACCCGGCTGATGCCCGGAATCGAGTCACGCCTGCCTACCTCCGGTGTCGCCCGCGGGAGTGAGCTCACGCAGCGCGCGCCGATCGATCTTGCCCGATCCGGTCCTCGGCAGTTCCGTGACGACGCGCACCTCCCCGGGGACCTTGTGGGGCGAGAGGCGCTCGCGCACGAACGCCTGCAAAGCCTCGGGCGTCGCGGCCGCACCGGGCGTGAGGACCACCCACGCGCAGCCGCGCGTCAGACCGTCGCGTTCCGCCGCGACGACGGCGCACTCCGCGACCTCAGGATGTGCGGCGAGACAGCGCTCAATCTCCGCCGGCGCAACCCAGATGCCCCCGACCTTGAGCAGATCATCGGCGCGTCCGCGGTACTGGAAGTACCCGTCAGGGTCGCGCTCGACCAGATCCCCGCTCATCACGAGGGTGCCCGCGAACGTCCGCGCAGAGGCCTCCTCGTCCCGCCAGTACATCGGTGACGCGCTCTCGCCCCGGACCCAGAGCCTCCCGATCTGCCCGTCGGGCAGCGGGTTGCCGTGATCGTCGACCACCTCGGCGGCGTAGCCGGGAACCGTCTCCCCGATGCTCCCCGGGCGCACCCGCCCCGGCCGGTTGGAGATGTAGATGTGGTACGCCTCAGACGATCCAATACCGTCCAGCACCTCGATCCCGAAGATGTCGTTCCAGCGATGGTGGAGCGGTTCCGGGAGCGCTTCGCCGGCGGACGTGCAGAGGCGCAGGGAGCTCAGATCCTGGCCGGCTGCGCTCGGATGATCGAGCATCGCCTGCATCATCGTCGGGACGTTGACAAGGATGGTCGGACGGTGGCGGGCGATCAGCTCAAAGATCAGCTCGGGAGTCGTCCTCTCCGCGAAGATCACGCCTGTCCCGCCCACCCCGAAGGGGAACAGCGCGGCCAGATCGCGTGCGTATCCGAAGAACAGCTTCGGCACCGGCAGGACGACGTCCTCCGAGCCCAGATCAAGGACGCCTCGAGCGTAGCCCTCAAAGCTGACAATCGGGCTCCGCGACGTGTGCACGCACGCCTTCGGCCTGCCCGTGCTGCCCGTGGTGAACTTCCAGATCGCGATGTCGTCGCGCGCTCTCGGTGCCGCGTCGAGATCTGCAGGCTGGCGCGAGACGAGTGACTCGAACGCCACCTCGCGCTCACCCAGCGACGCCTCCTGAGCGTTCACCACCAGAAGCGTCGGGCGCACGCGGCTTGCCCTCGCAGCCTCGCGCATCCGCCCGAGCGTGACGCCGTCGACGACCACCACCGCGGCCTCCGTGTAGTCCAGGTAGTACGCGTAGTCCTTCGGCTGCAGGAACGTGTACACCTCGGCGGTCACGGCACCGATCTTCTGCACGGCGTACCACGTGGCGACGAACTCGGCCGAGTCGGCGAGCGCGAGAAGCACGCGCTCATGTGCCCCGACCCCGAGCTCGAGCAGCGCGTTGCCCACCCGGTTGGTGAGGGTCGCGAGCTCAGCGTAGGTGGTGGCACCTGCCGGTCCCACCAGCGCCTGACGCTCTCCACGCCTTTCGAGCAGGTTTCGATCCAGGAAGATCGTGGCCAGATTCGCGCCCGGCTCGATCCCGGCCGCGCTGCTCAAGACCGGGGCTCGGTCGCGACCTGTTCGCGGATCAGATCGACCAGGAGCCGGGTGAGCGTGGCCAGCGTGGCATTGCCCTCGACTGCCGTGGCCTCGGCCGGGGCTCCGCAGTAGGCGCGGTCCATGCCCATCGCGAGGAAGTCGGTCTGACCCGCGGCCATCGCCTCCGGCATGTTCAGCTCGTAGGCGGGGAGGCGGCGCATGATCTCGGCCTCGACCAGCTCCGGCCGCGTCGCGAGCACCAGGGAGGTCTCGTACCGCCCGGCGTGGGAGGCGCCGCTCTGGAACTCCGGGGTCAGCTGCTGCGCCACGACCCGGCGGGTGGGATCGAGGAATCCGACCTTCGCGTCCTCGGCGGCCCGCCGCAGGGTCGAGACCTGGGCGGGCTCGAAGTGGCTGTTGACGATCACCTGGTGGCGGAATCCCTGGGCCCGCAAGGACGCGCAGACCTCGACGACGATCGCATGGAGGGTGGCCTCGCTGATCGTGACTGCGCCCGTGAAGGCTGCCGAGTAGCGGGTCACGCCGAAGGCGATCTCGGGAAGCACCAGCGCACACACCGTGCTGTCGCCGGAGAGCGCCAGCGCGGCCTGCTCGCAGATCGCCGTGGAGATGATCGAATCGGTGCCGAGCGGCGCGTGTGGACCATGCGGTTCCACCGCGCCGACGGGGAGCAGCAGCACCGGCGCGGGGCCGGTGTCGAGCAGCGCCCGCGCGCGCGGCGACGTCAGGTCGGCGAAATGTATCGATGCAGGCATGCTGACGACGCCACATTCACCACGGTCCACACTTTACAGTTGCGCCCAGACTCAGATGCAAATTGCGGTTGTCGGGGGCGGGCCGGGCGGACTGTACTTCGCGGCGCTCACCAAACAGCTCGACCCGAGCCACGAGATCACGGTGTGGGAGCGCAACGCCGATGACGACACCTTCGGGTTCGGCGTGGTGTTCTCGGATGAGACCTTGGGCGGCATCGAGCACGCCGACCCGGCGATTCACGAGGCGATGTCACGCGAGTTCGCTCGCTGGGATGACATCGACATTCACTACCGCGGACGGGTGATCACGTCCGGCGGCCACGGTTT
>PLDZ01000180.1:0-6519 GCA_003136295.1 Candidatus Dormiibacterota bacterium | reverse complement strand
TCGGCGCCGACGGCGTGAACTCCGCCACTCGAGCGATGTACGCGGACACGTTTCGTCCGGCACTCGACGTGCGCCGCTGCAAGTTCATGTGGCTCGGGACGGATCTCGTGTTCGACGCCTTCAAGTTCTACATCGTGGAGACACCGCACGGCATCATGCAGATCCACGGCTACCCGTATGACGCGACGGGAAGCACGTTCATCGTCGAGATGCATGATGCGGTCTGGCACAGGGCCGGGTTCGACATGCTCGCAGGCCGGCCACTCGACCCCGGCGAGAGCGACATCGCCAGTATCGCCGAGATACGGCGTTTCTTTGCGGAGATCCTCGGGGGTCACGCTGTGCACGCGAACAACTCGAAATGGATCAGCTTCACCACCGTGCGCAACGAGCGCTGGCATCACGGCAACGTGGTGATCCTCGGGGACGCCGCGCACACGGCGCATTTCTCGATCGGCTCTGGAACCAAACTGGCGATGGAGGACGCGCTCGCGCTCGCGGCGTGCCTCCACGAGCAGGGGAGCATCACGCTCGCGCTGGAGGCGTACGAGGCGGAGCGCAAGCCGGTCGTCGTGTCGACGCAACGAGCGGCGCAGGCGAGCCTCGAGTGGTTCGAGAATCTCGGCCAGTACGTCCATCAGGAGCCATTGCAGTTCGCGTTCAACATCCTCACCCGGAGCCGCAGGGTCACCCATGACAACCTGCGCCTGCGCGACCCGGAATTCGTGCGCGACGTCGAGGCCTGGTTCGCGAGCCGGGTGGCTGCGCAGGAACCGCAATATCCGGCGACCGGAACGCCCCCGATGTTCCAACCGTTCCGGCTGCGCAACCTCGAGTTGAAGAATCGCGTGATCGTCTCGGCGATGGATATGTACTCAGCGATCGATGGCACGCCCAACACCTTTCACCTCGTGAACACCGGAAGCAAGGCGCTCGGCGGCGCCGCTCTGGTGATGACCGAGATGGTCTGCGTCTCGGCGGCGGGCCGCATCACGCCGGGGTGCGCCGGGATGTACGCACCGGAACACGAGTCTGGATGGCGACGGATCGTTGAATTCGTGCACGATCGGACCACGGCGCACATCGGCCTGCAGCTCGGCCACTCGGGACGCAAGGGTTCCACGCGGCTGATGTGGGAGGGGATGGACGAGCCACTCCCGGAAGCGAACTGGGATGTGGTGGCGCCGTCGCCGATTGCGTATTCGGGCGCCAACCAGGTGCCCCACGAGCTGAGCCGCGACGCGATGGCGGAGATCCGCCAGCAGTTCGTCGCTGCGGCCGCCGCCGGCGAGCGATCCGGATTCGACCTTCTCGAGCTGCACTGCGCGCACGGGTATCTGCTCTCCAGCTTCATCTCGCCTATTTCGAATCAACGATCGGACGAGTACGGCGGCACGCTGCAGAAACGTCTCCGCTTTCCACTCGAGGTCTTTGACGGCATCCGAGGTGTGTGGCCGGAACACAAGCCGATGACCGTGCGTATCTCAGCGACCGACTGGTATCCGGGCGGCATCGACGCCGACGACGCGGTCGAGATCGCCCGCGCGTTTGCCGCGCACGGCGCCGACGCCATCGACGTGTCGACGGGTCAGGTGATCAAGGACGAACGTCCGGCGTTCGGCCGCTCATACCAGACGCCGTACGCGGACCGCATCAGAAACGAGGTGGGTATCGCGACCATCGCCGTGGGCGTGATCTCGTCCTACGACGACGTCAACTCATTGCTGCTTGCAGGCCGCGCCGACCTCTGCGCGCTGGCACGCGCGCACCTCTACGATCCGTACTGGACGCTCCACGCGGCCGCCGAGCAGGGCTACGCCGGACCCGGTGCAGAGTGGCCCGACCCATTCAAGGCCGGAAGCCGCAAGCCGCAGGCGGGCCGCAGCGACGGTCCGAAACCCAGGCTCCAGCTCATCCGCGACGGCGAGGCCCGTACACGCCACAGCCGCTGGCGGCCGCACTGAGGAGCATCAGCGCTCATGACGCGGGCAGCGACTCGGCGGTGAACGCGGTCGTCAGGCTATCCAGGAACCACTTGCGCTCGCGCACCAGGAAGAAGAGGTGACCGCCACTGAAGGTCACCATGTGGGAGCCGGCGATGCCGCGGTGCATCTGCCTGGCGTCGCTGAGCGAAGCGATCTTGTCCTTCCTCCCGTGAAGAATGGTGGTGGGGACATGGATCTCGCCGAGGCGATCCATGCAGTCGTACGCACGCGACGCCTGCCGCTGACGGGCAAATGCGTATCGAGGCTGCGGATACTTGCCTCGGAAGATCAGGCTCGAGAGGACGCTCAGCATCTCCATGCGCGGTGTGGGTGACTCGAGCCGCGCCGATGCCGTGGTGCTGACGAGGATGAGCCGGTCGACTCGATCCGGGTGATCGAGCGCCAGGTCAAGCGCAATACGCCCGCCCATGGACACCCCGAGCACCGTCGCGCGCGACATGCCGACCGCCTCCATGAGCGCGTCGGTGTCATTGGCCATCATCGGGATNNACCAGGACGAGCGGATCCCCGGATCCGTGGACCTCGTGGTACATCTCGATGTCGCCGGCATGGATGACAGGCACGCTCAGACTCCAACACGCGCGGATATCAGCGCGAGCCGGTCGCACTGTGGCTCAGATCCTCCTCGATCCCACGGGCGGCGGCAAGCAGGTGGGGCAGGAACTCCCCGCGCACCAGGTCTGCGCTCCCGCGGCTCACCGGCGACGAGACGTTGACGGCGGCGATCACCCGCCCCGATTGGTCGTTGATCGGAGCTGCGATGGCGCGAAGGCCTTCCTCGAGTTCCTCGTCGACGAATGCCCACCCCTGCTCCCGCACCAGGAGCAATTCGGCGCGCAACGCCGGTATGTCGGTGACGGTGCGCGCGGTCAGACGGCGCAGCTCGACGGTCGAGAAGTAGCCGTCGAGCCAATCATCGCTCTGGCCTGCGAGCAGCACGCGGCCCATCGATGTGGCATAGGCGGGAAACCGCGTGCCGACGCTGATGGTGACTGTCATGATCCGGCGTGTCGGGACGCGGGCGACGTAGACGACATCGTCGGCGTCGAGCACCGACACCGATGACGATTCACGGAGAACGCTGACCAGGCGCTCCAGATGCGGCTGGGCGACCTCGTGGAGGCTGAGGCTCGAGAGGTACGCATATCCAAGCTCGAGGACACGAGGACGGAGCGCGAAGAGCCGTCCGTTGCTGCGCACGTATCCGAGCTCGGACAGCGTGCGCAGGAACCGCCGTGCGGAGGCGCGCGTCAGGCCTGCCGCTCGCGCCACCTCACTCAGCGTCAGCTCTGGGTGTTCGGCGTCGAATGCGCGGATGACGGCGAGGCCACGCTCCAGGGACTGCACGAAATCCGTGCCGATCCCCCGCTCAACGCGCGCCGTCGCCGGTCGATCCGCGTCGGTCACCTCGCCTCCGTTGACGCATCGGTGCCGGCGAGCGCATCGCGCGCGACGGTGAATGCGCGGTTCGCCCGCGGTACGCCCGCATACACGGCGACCTGGAGCAGGATCTCCTTGATCTCCTCGATGCTGACCCCGTTGCGCAGGGCCGCGCGGACATGCAACGCGAGCTCGTGCTCCGAGCCCTGGGCGGCAAGCATCGCCACCGTGATGCAGCTGCGCGTCCGTCGATCGAGACCGGGTCGCGACCAGACAGCACCCCAGGCGGCGCGCGTGAGGTACTCCTGAAAATCGGCGGTGAACGCGTCTGTACCGGCCATGGCGCGATCCACGTGCGCGTCGCCGAGGACCTCGCGCCGGGTGGTCATTCCCTGCTCCAGCATGTCGTCGCTCACGCCGTTCCTCCGTCGTCTTCGGTCAGATGGTCGAGTACGAGACGGTTGACGATGGCGGGCTGCTCGACGTTGACCAGGTGAGCGGCATCCGGCACCACAGCCACGCTCGCGTCACGAAACGACGCGCCGAACATCACCGCGCTCGCGGCCGGGACGACTGGGTCCTCCGCACCGGCGATGAGCAGCGTCCGCGCAGCGATCCTGTGAATGTCGGTGCGCAGATCGCACGCGGCGACCGCCTCGCAGCAGCTCGCGTAGCCTTCGGCGTTCATGCCGGCGAGCGCAGCGGCAAAATCTCGCAGCGTCGCGGGATGCTTTTCGGCGAAGTGCTCGGTGAACCACCGAGCCACGATCCCGGGGGCGAGCGGCCCGATGCCGCCGGCTCGGACAGTGGCGGCTCGATCGGTGTACCTGCCGGCCGGCTGAAGCCGAGCCAACGTCGACATCACTACCAGCCTGCCGATGCGCGCGGGATGGTGCGCTGCAAGCCAGAGGCCGACCATGCCACCCAACGACAGCCCGCAGAATGCGACTGACGCGACGCCGAGCTTGTCGAGGAGGGCGACCAAGTCGACACCGAGGTCCTCAACGCTGTATGGACCCGGCGGCGCGGGCGATGCGCCGAGACCGCGATGGTCGTAGAGCAGCAGGCAATAACGCTCCCCGAGCGGATGCTGTGTATCCCACATCTCCCTCGACGTACCGAGCGCGCTGCTCATCACCAGCATCGGCTTGTCACGATCGCCGAGCAGCGAGTACGCGAGCTCCACACTCATGGGGACGCGCCGGCAGCGCGGTGCGCGACCAGCGCACGCTGGATCAAGTCCTCGATCGACCCGAGATACCTGGACGGATCGAGAGCACCCGCGATCTGCTCATCGGAAAGGTGACGGCGCACCTCGGGGTCGGAGCGCACGACGTCCGCGAAAGGTGTCCGGCTCTCGATCGCCTGCTCACTGCAGCGTCGAACGATGGTACGCGCGGTCGGTCGCCCCGCCTGGCGCGCCAGGTGCAGTGCCAGGCTCTCGGCCATCACCAGGCCGCCGTCCGATGCAAGGTTGTCGCTCATCCGCTGAGCGTCGACGTGTAACGAACCGAGCAGCACCGCGGCGTGATGGCTGGCTCCGCCCGTGATGCGAATCAGCTCACGGACGGTCTCCCACTCCGCATGCCAGGCACCAGTCGCCCGCTCGTGCTCCTGGACCATGGCGGCGAACACGGTTCCCACCAGGCCGGGCGCACGCTCGGCGACAGCCAGAATCAGCACGGCGCGAACCGGATTTCGCTTCTGTGGCAACGTCGACGACGTGCCGGGCTCCGCGTCGGCGGCTTCGGCGACCTCCGCCTGGGCGAGCAGCACGACGTCGCGAGCGATCTTGCCGAGGACACCAATGGCCGCGCCGAGCGCGGCAGCGAGCTCCGTCACGCGGGTGCGATCGGTGTGCCACGGGAGGACAGGCTCCGCGAGCCCGAGACGCACGGCCAGACGGTGCACGACGTCGACGCCCGCACCCTCCAGTGACCCGAGCGTTCCGGACGCCCCCCCGAGCTGCACCGCAAGACACTCGGAGCGCAGGCGTGTGAGCAGCGCACGCGCTTCGTCCACGCTCACCAGCCAGCCGGCCGCCTTGAAGCCGAAGGTGGTGGGTGTGGCCGGCTGCAACAGCGTTCGCGCCGTCATCAGCGTGCGCCGGTGGGTCTCCGCCAGGGTGGCGCAGGTCGCTCCAACGGCCGACAGGTCGTCGAGGATCACATCGATGGCGCGCCGCGCCATCAACGAGAACGAGGTGTCGATAACGTCCTGGCTGGTGGCGCCGGCGTGCACATACTGTTGTGCCTCCGCAGAGACGGCGTCGGTCAACGCAAGCACCAGCGGCGCAGCGGGGTTGCCCGCGGCGACAGAACGCCGTCCGATCTCGGCCGCGTCGAACAGTTCGGCGCGGCATGCGCCCGCGATCTCGTTCGCGGCGGCCGCCGGAATGAGGCCCGCGTCGGCCTCCGCCTGCGCAAGCGCTGCCTCGAAATCGAGCATCGCCTGCAGCCACGCCGTGTCGCTGACGGCCGCGTCGACCACGGCGCTGCCGAAGAGCGGATCGACGAGCCCCTCAGCGGTCGAAGAAGACGGTCTCACGCGCGCCCTGGAGGTGGATGTCGAATCGCAGACTTCCGCCCTCGTTCAACGCCACCAGCGTCGAGCGCTCAGCGGAGCTGAGCGCGTGGAGCACCGGGTCCGCGTCATTCGCCTCGCGTTCGTCGGGGAAGTACATGCGCGTCACCAGGCGCGTCAGCAGCCCGCGCGCGAAAACCGAGACGTCGAGATGGGGCGCGTCCGCGATGGAGCCATCGACGTCGTTTCGCGCCGGTTTGTAGGTGACGATGGCGAAGTGCCCCTCGTCATCAGTGGCGCAACGCCCGGCTCCTTCCGCCTGCCAGGTCTCGATCAGCGCGTCCGGCACCGGTTCTCCGGCACCGTCGAAGACCTGCCCGGAGATTCGCACAGCTCCTGGCGTTCCTTCGCCGACAACGTGCGCGCCGATCGTGGTCGACAGCCCGATGCGGAAGAACGGTCCGACGGTCTGCGACGGGGTGAGCGGCAGTCTCATTCGGACGCATCATCGTCGAGCGGGGTGGCCTCATGCCCCGCGACCACGATGTCCCACGCATAGCCGAGCGACCATTCCGGTTGGGTGAGTTCGAGCGACCACCGCGCGACGAGT
>PLDZ01000101.1 GCA_003136295.1 Candidatus Dormiibacterota bacterium | reverse complement strand
CGCACCTGGACGCGCGCGCCCGACATCGCCGTCGGCGGATAGGAGCCCGGGACCGCGCAAGTATGTCTGCACGGCGTCGGGGCCTCGGGTCCCAATCCCGAGTGCATACGAGCGAGAGTGGCGTCGCAGGGCAAAGCAATCCGTGAGTCGCAGCCGGCCTGTGCGGCTACACGGGTGGTGTTCTTCTTGCTGCATGTCCAGGGTTGTTTGGAAGGTGCCGGAGAGGTTGCGACCTGGTCGCGCATGCGAGCCTTGGCGCGAACATGAGTCGCCTCAGAAACGGCATGCAGCAGCTGCGATTTCCTCGGGCGGCAACTTAATCGGCTCCGCCGATGGCGGATACTGGAGGTGGTATGAGGCTGGTGAACACCGTCCTTCGGTATGAGTCATCGGCTCGCCCGTGGGGCCGGCTGCTGGAAATAGCAGCCGACAACTTCCCTGACACACTTGCTGATCTCACGCTCCTGCGAAGTCGTGGCGTGAAACTCGAACTAAGAGTCAACGACGACCGAGCCTCCTACTTTGTGACGCTACTTGGGTCAGATGTCCACGTCGTAGAGGCGGAGCGGAGCGCTCAGGGACGAATCCCGCTCAGCCAACCGCTCGCCGCCCTAGCCGCCGACAGCCAGGAGCACGAAGCGGCTGACGGCCGGAAACTGGCTCGCGACGTTGCGGTCGGAACGCTCACGCTCCGGTATGCGCGGTCGCTTTGTGAGGGGTTCGGGTTCGAGAGCTTTGACGTCGAACTGGCGCGATATCAGGCAGAGATAGGGAAGTCGAAGGCCGTGGCGAAGAAGCGACCGAGGTAGGGGACGCTCGGGCGGGCCAGCATCCGCCAATGATGCTAGATAGACGGTCGATCAGCCGGAGCTCTCGCTCAACTCCTTTCGTCGTGGTCGGCGACGAGTTCGACCTCGAAGCCGTCGCTGTTCTCGAGGTAGCCGGCGTAGTGATCGGGTCCGCCAGCGTGCGGATGGCGGTCAGGGAACAGGAGCGCCCAACCGTGGTCGGTGGCATCGGCGATGAGCTCCTCGAGTTGTGAGATATCGCCGACGCCGAAGGCGAGGTGGTTGAGCCCCGGACGGCATCGGTCGTGGACGTCGTCGGTGAGCGCGGGAGAGTGTTCGACGACAATGTAGGTGTCCCCAAGGCGCCAGCTGCGCCCCTCTCCCCAGTCCTGGTACGGCGCGTACCCAAGTGCGGTGAGGAGCCACCCTATGCTGTCAATCGCGCGTGGTAGATCCGGGACCCATAGCTCGACGTGGTGGAGTCCTCCGCGCATCACGTTAGCTACGCGATGCGCTCCACGAGCTTGCCGTTATGTAGGGTGGCCCGGGGATCACGGCGCCATGTTCCAGGCGCGACAGCTCACTTGCAAGTGGCAGGATCTTCCAAGGTCAGTGGGGCGGGCAGGCAATGCTCGCTCACGCGAAGGTGCTCTTCGAGCAGCACGCCAGGGTGCTCTCCGAGCCGGCCTGTGCTGGGAAATATTCAGACCGTGTCGCGTGCGACCGTGTGCACGTCCCGCACCGACTCGAGCCGCTCGAGGAGGCGGCTCAACTGCGAGAGATTCTGAATCTCGACGATGGTGCTGATCACCGCAGTCTTGTCGTCGTAGACCTGGACATCCGCTCCGCTCAGGTTGATCTTCGATTCAGCGATCACCGCGGCGATATCGCGCAGCAGCCCGGTGCGGTCCCACGCCTCGATCTTGATGCTCACCGGATACACCTGTCGTGCACCGGTCTCCCACTCGACGTCGACGATGCGCTCCACGTCACCGGCGTTGCGGACGTTCACGCAGTCGGCTCGATGCACGGTGACACCCTTTCCCCGGGTCACGTAGCCACGGATCGCGTCGCCGGCCACCGGTTTGCAGCAGTGCGCAAGGGTGGTAAGCATGTCGACGTGCCCGTGCACGCGCACCGTACCGGTCGGCGCGGGCGTGCTCGTGAGGGGAATGCCGAGGATGCGATCGTCGTCGGACTGCTGCTCATCCGCGCCGAACTTGAGCACCGCACTGCGCGCGCTGATGTCTCCGTATCCGACGGCAGCGACGAAGTCATCGATGGTCGCGACCTTGAATTCCTGGGCAAGTTCGAGGAGCTGATCGTCCTTGACGCCGCCAAGGGACATCTGGCGGAGACGCCGGAACTCCTTGTCCAGCATCTCGCGACCCTTCTGAATGTTCTCGTCGCGGCGTTCGCGCTTGAACCACTGGCGGATCTTCTCTCTCGCGCTCGACGTCTTCACAAAATTCAGCCAGTCGCGCGAAGGTCCGTGCGGCGCCTTGGTGGTGAGCACCTCCACGATCTCGCCGTTCTCCAGGCGATGATCGAGCGGCACCATCCGTCCGTTGACCTTCGAGCCGATGCAGCTGTGTCCGACGTCGGTGTGGATGCGATACGCGAAGTCCACCGGCGTCGATCCCTGCGGCAGGGATCGCACGTCGCCGCGCGGCGTGAACACGAAGACCTCGTCCTGGAAGATGTCGACCTTGACGGTGTTGACGAAGGCCTCGGCGTCGAGCACCTCCTTCTGCCAGTCCATCAGCAGGCGCAGCCACGTGAAGCGTTCGTCGATTCGCGCGCCATCCTGTCCGCCCTTGTAGCGCCAGTGCGCGGCGACACCGTACTCCGAGGTCTCGTGCATCTCCTGCGTGCGGATCTGCACCTCCATGGGCTCGCCTGTGTGGGACAGCACCGTGGTGTGCAACGACTGATAGCCGTTGCCCTTGGGCATCGCGATGTAGTCCTTGAAGCGGCCTGGCAAGGGCTTCCATAGCGAGTGCACGACCCCGAGCGCGCCGTAGCAATCCTTGATGGAATCGACGAGCACGCGAATGGCGATGATGTCGTAGATCTCGCCGAACTCCTTCTGCCCGCGGAGCATCTTCTCGTGGATGCTGTAGGTGTGCTTGGTACGGCCGGCGATCTCCGCGCTCATGCCGAGCGGTGCGAACTCTCGTCCGAGAATCTCGGTCACGTCGCGCACGAAGGCATCCCGCTGCTGGCGGCTGCTCGCGAGCCGTGCCTCGATCAGGTGGTAGTTGTCCGGGTCGAGCTGCACGAACGCAAGATCCTCGAGCTCCCCCTTGATTTCCCAGATGCCGAGACGATGCGCGAGTGGCGCATAGATGTCCAGCGTCTCTCTGCTGATGCGGAGCCTGCGCTCGGTCGTGTGCGCGCTGATCGTGCGCATGTTGTGGAGCCGATCGCCGAGCTTGATGAGCACAACGCGCACGTCCTCGGCCATCGCCACGAGCATCTTGCGGATGTTCTCGGCCTGGTGCTCTTCGGCGCTGCGCACGTGGATCTTGCCGAGCTTGGTCACCCCGTCGACCAGCTTTGCGACCTGGTCGCCGAACAGGCCGCGTACCTCCTCGCGTGTGACCGCAGTGTCCTCAACTGTGTCGTGGAGCAGCGCGGCCATGAGCGTCTCCGGGTCGAGGCGGAGGTCCGCGAGGATGCCCGCAACCGCGAGAGGGTGCTCGATGTACGGCTCGCCGGTGAGCCGGGACTGACCCGTGTGCGCGCGGTCTGCGACATCGAAGGCGCGCCGTATCGCGGTTCGATCCTCCGCAGGGAGGTAGTCGACACGGACCATGAGGTCGTTGATAGGCATGGCCCTTACGAGTGTAGAGCGAGAGCGCGTCGATCAAACACGATGTAACGAGAGTATGTCGAACGAGTGAATTCAAGCGACTGATTGCTAGCGGCGATGGGACGCAGAGCGGTTTGAAGGGGGTGACCCGGTAGACTGACCGCGATGACCCTGGAATCAAGCGAGCCCCGAGTGGCAGGAAACGAGGCAACCCTCGTCTCGCCGCTCGGGGGAGCGCTTGTCGATCTGCTCATGTCCCCAGACGAGCTTGCCGACCTGAGTGCGCGCACTGAGGAACTCATCTCGCTGCGCATTTCAGAGACGGCCTCCGCCGATCTGGCGCTGCTCGGCAGCGGCGCATACTCGCCGATCGGCGGTTTTCAGGGGAGCAGCGACTATCAAAGCGTTGTCGAGCACGCGCAGCTCAGCGACGGCACGCCGTGGACGCTCCCCATCACCCTCCCCGTCGGTGATCGCGCTCGCGCGCTGCAGGAGGGCACCGTCGTCGCCTTGCGTGACGATGAGGATTACCTGCTCGGGGCGCTCACCGTGACCGAGATCTACGATCGAGACCTGGAGGCCGAGGCCCGCGAGGTCTACCGGACCACGGACCAAGCCCATCCGGGCGTCGCTGCGCTGTTCGCGCAGGGACCGACGGTTGTCGCCGGCCCGGTACGTGTCGCCGCGCAGGCGTCGGGAGATGTGATCTCCACGCCGGCTGAGACGCGCGCGGCGCTCAACGACCGCGGCTGGTCGACGGTGGTGGGATTCCAAACACGCAATCCAGTGCACCGCGCTCACGAGTACCTGACGAAGGTCGCGCTCGAGCAGGTAGACGGACTGTTGCTGCATCCCCTCTCCGGCGTGACCAAGGGCGACGACGTGCCGTTCGAGGTCCGGATGGAGTGCTACCGGGCGTTGCTCGACGGCTACTACCCGCCCAATCGGGTGGTGCTCGGTATCTTCCCGGGCGCGATGCGCTACGCAGGACCCCGCGAAGCCATCTACCACGGACAGGTGCGCCGGAATTACGGGTGCTCGCACTTCATCATCGGCCGGGACGCGGCCGGGGTTGGCAACTACTACGGCACCTATGACGCGCAGACGCTCTTCGACGAGCTCGGCGGCGCCGAGCGGCTCGGCTTCGCGGCGTACAAGTTCGAGCACTCCTTTTACTGCCGTGCATGCGAGAGCATGGCGAGCACCAAGACCTGCCCCCACGGCGCTGACGACCGCGTGATCCTGAGCGGGACGCGGGTTCGCGAGATGCTCACCCGCGGTGACCCCATCCCTCACGAGTTCACCAGGCCGGAGGTCGCCGAGATCCTGCGAGCCGCCTACGCCGTCGCCTCCCCGGTCGCCTCGTGACCGGCCTCACGATCTGGTTCACGGGTCTTTCCGGAGCAGGCAAATCGACGATCGGGCAGCGCGTCGCGACTGAGCTCCGCGAGCGCGGTCTGAGTGTCGAGGTACTCGACGGCGACGAGGTGCGACAGACGCTCAGTGCCGGTCTGGGCTTCAGCAAAGAGGATCGCGACATCAACATCCGCCGCATCGGATTCGTCGCTGAGTTGCTCACACGCAATGGTGTCGTCGCCATCACCGCCGCCATCTCCCCATACAAGGACACGCGGGCGGAGGTGCGTCGGCGCATCGGCCGCTTCGTCGAGGTCTATGTGAGCTGCTCGATCGACGTGCTCGCGGAGCGCGACGTGAAGGGGCTGTACAAGCGAGCGCTGGCCGGGGAGATCGACCATTTCACGGGTGTCTCGGACCCGTACGAGGCGCCGGAGGCCCCCGACGTGGTGGTCGACAGCGGCACCCAGACCGTCGACGAATCGGTTGCCGCCGTTCTGGCGGCCATCGACGCTAGCGGCCTCCTTCCAGAACCGGCGCCGCGCGGCTAACGCCGCGATGCGCACGCCGCAGTCGCGCCCTCGACATCCGCGACCCCGGATAACACTCGATCAGCTCCACACGTTTCTCGCCGTGGCCGAACGCGAGCACGTGACCGCCGCCGCCGAAGCGCTCGGTCTCTCCCAGGGATCGGTCAGCGGCGTGGTGCGGCGCCTGGAGGCAACCCTCGGGCTTCCGCTGCTGCAGCGCGTGGGCCGGAATGTGCAGCTCACCGACGTGGGCCGTGCGCTGCGCCAGCTCGCCGTGCGCGTGCTCGAGGACGTGGGCCAGATCGAGGAGTTGCGTGTCGGCTACCTCGCCTTCGAACGTGGTGAGCTGACCGTCGCCGCGGGACGGGTGATGGGCGCGCACCGGTTGTCGGGCTGGCTCGCACCCTTTGTCGCCGACCATCCGGAGATCAACGTGCGCCTCGCGCTGGCGCCGATGCGATCGCTGGTCACCATGCTCGTTGAGGGACGGGCAGACATCATCCTTGCGGGGTCGTCGGTCCACGAGCCCGGCATCGAGATGGTCGTGCTCGAGCACACGCAGCTGGTCACCGTCGTCGCGGCCCACCATCCCCTGGCGTCGAGCCGCACGGCAGTTCGCGACCTTGTGACCCATCGCCACCTCGCCCACGAGCGCGGCAGCGCGACCGAGGCCCTCGCCGCCCACGCGCTGGGCAGCCACGTCGACCCAGAGAACACCCTCGAGCTCGAGGAGGGCGCGCTCCATGCGGCGCTCCTCGCCGGACTCGGATTCGCTGCCATGCCACGTTCCGTCGTCGAACAGGACATTGCCGAGGGCCGCCTGGTGGTCATTCCACTGCCCGGACGCAGCGTCTCGCAGTCGTTCGCTGCCGCGCGCCGGCGGGACCTCCACACCCCCGCCGTCGAGGCGTTCTGGGCGCACCTCAAGCGCATCGCCGTCGACCAGTCCTGAGGGATCGCCTCAGTACGAGCGGGCGAGGAGCGCGTTGGAGTCCGAGGGCGTTCCACACGCGATGCAGGGCGCACCGGTCGCGGGCCGATCGGCGCGGAGCACGCGAACCGTCAGCGCGTGCACTGCACTCTTGATGGCGGTTTCGCACTCCGCTGTGTTGCACATCGGCGCGGTCGCAAAGACCGGGCGCTCTGCAAACGCCGCGACCAATTCCTCGAGGCTCGACACGTCGACGCTGCGTTCATCGAGGCGAGTGCGGGCGCGCTCGAAGATCGCGCGCTGCGTGGCTTCGAGCAGTGCTGGAAGCCTGGCTGCAAGCCCTTCGAGCGGAACGGTCTCCTGGCTGCGGTCGACCCGGTGGACCAGGGTCACATTGCCTCCCGCGAGGTCCTTGGCACCCACGACGATGCGCAACGGCACACCCCGCAATTCCCAGTGCGCGTACTTCTCGCCCGGCCGCATCCCCTCGCGACGGTCGACGCGGAGGCGAACACCCGCGGGACACTCACGTTCGAGACGCGCGGTCGCCTCCTCCACCACCGCCGCCCCGGACTCGTCGTTGCTGCGCGTGATCGGAACGGCGATGACCTGCACGGGGGCGACCTTGGGCGGGAGGATCAGGCCCATGTCATCGCCGTGGGCCATGATCACCGCGCCGACCGTGCGTGTCGACAATCCCCACGACGTCTGAAACGGATGCTGCCGCTGGTTATCGCGGTCGCTGTAGGCGATGTCATACGCACGCGTGAAATTCTGCCCGAGGTGGTGCGACGTCCCCGATTGCAATGCCCAGCCGTCGGACATCATGGCTTCGATGCTGACCGTGTAGCGAGCGCCGGGGAATTTCTCTGATTCGGTCTTGCGCCCCTTGATCACCGGGATGGCCAGCCAGTCCTCGGTGAGCTCGCGGTAGCAGTCGAGCATGGTGTCGACCTCGTCAGCCGCTTCACTGTCGAGTTGATGAAACGTATGGCCCTCCTGCCAGAGAAACTCGGTGGTGCGCAGGAACAGGCGCGTTCGGTGTTCCCAGCGCACGACGTTGCACCACTGGTTGATCTTCACCGGGAGATCACGCCACGAGTGGATCCAGTCGGCGTACATCGAGCAGATGATCGTCTCGCTGGTGGGGCGCACGGCAAGTCGCTCCTCGAGCTCCTTGCCCCCGCCTCGGGTCACCCACGCGACCTGCGGGTCGAAGCCCTCCACGTGGTCGGCCTCCTTCTGCAGGTACGACTCCGGGATGAAGAGCGGGAAGTACATGTTCTCGTGACCAGTGCGCTTGATCATGTCGTCGAGCGCGCGCTGGATGTGCTCCCACAGCGCGAATCCGTACGGCCTGATGACCATGCAGCCGCGCACCGGCGAATAGTCTGCGAGCTCGGCACGGCGGATGACATCCGTGTACCAGCGATCGAAATCGTCGCTCTGCGCGGTGATCCGCTTCTCGTCGGCCATGGCCGAGCAGTCTACGTGAGGACGCCCTCGCGCTCGCTCAGACCGACCGGCAGGGGCTTCCCCTCGGCGATCAGGCGCGCGTCTTCCTCTGCGATGTCGTGCAATTCGTCGAGCAGCGCGCTGACGAGCTCACCCTCCGGCAGCGTCGAGACGACCTTGCCGTTGCGGTACAGAATGCCCTTCTGACGCCCGCCGGCGATCCCGATGTCGGCATGCATGCCCTCTCCGGGGCCGTTGACGACGCAGCCCATCACCGACACGGTGATGGTCCGCTTCACGCCCTCGAGCGCCTTCGACACCTGCGCGACCATCGGCATCATGTCGATCTCGAGCCGACCACAGGTCGGACACGCGACCAGATTGGGCCCGTCGCCCTTCTCCTGGAGATTGGCGAGGATCTGACGCGCGACGCGCACCTCTTCCTCCGGCGATCCGACCAGCGATACGCGAATGGTGTCGCCGATCCCTTCGGCGAGCAGGAGGCCGATCCCCAGGGCGCTCTTGATGCTCCCCGTGTCCACCGGTCCTGCCTCGGTGAGGCCGAGATGCAGCGGGTAGCGGTTGCCGAGGGCGACGAACGCGCGGTTGGCGGCGAGGTTGGTGAGCACGTCGCTCGCCTTGAGCGACACCTTGATGTCGCGGAAGTCGAGCTCCTCGAGCACCCGGATGTGGCTCAACGCAGCGGCGACCATGTTCTGTGCGGTCTCCTCGATCGATCCGCCACGACCGCGCGTCAACTCCTTGCGCTGGGGGATGCTGCCGGCGTTGACCCCGATTCGAATGGGCACGTTGCGCGCCTTCGCTTCACGCGCGATATCGGCAACCTTCGCGCTGTCGGTGATGTTGCCCGGGTTGAGACGCAGACAGTGCACCCCCGCCTCGAGCGCGAGCAACGCGAGCGGTGCGTCGTAGTGGATGTCTGCGACCACGGGGATCGGCGATTCACGCACGATCTCGTGCAACGCCGCCGCGGCGTCGCGTGTGTCGCACGTCACGCGGATGACGTCGGCTCCTGCTTTCGCGGCGCGCTCGATCTGCGCGATGGTCGCGGCGGCATCCTCAGTCTGGGTCTTGGTCATCGTCTGCACCGCAATCGGTGCGGCGCCGCCGATGACGACAGTCCCGACGCGAACGGGAACCGTGGGTCGGCGCGCTTTGATGGGCGAGCCCCCGTCGGTCATAGCCTGCTCACATCTCCGATGGTGACATACACGGCAAAGACGACGACCACCGCCAGACCGACAGCGGTGATCGCGGCCTCGACCTTCGGGTTGAGGCGGCGGCGACGCACCGACTCGATGAGGATGAACAGCAGTTTGCCGCCATCGAGGAACGGAATCGGCAGCATGTTGACGAAGCCCAGGTTGAGGCTGATGAAGCCGATCCACCAGACCAGGCCGTTGGGACCGAGGAATCCGTTGTTGGTGGCGACGGCGGTTTCCTGAGCGATACCGACCGGGCCGGTGAAGCCCTGGGGACCGTTGATCCCGCCCTGGGGTGGATGGACGATCAGTCCGTAGATCCCGGTCACCTCTCCCCACACGAATCCGGGGATGGCGCTGAACCCGGTGACGATCGCCGCCGGCGCGGTCTCGCCATCAAAGCCGGGGACGACGCCCATGATCCACGCTGCTCGGATCTCGTTGTTGGTCGGGTATCCGTCCTTGATCCCGGACACGGTGACGTTGTTGAAGTACTTGGACGGCGAGCCGTCGGCGTTCACGAGGTAGCCGCTGATGGTGACCGGGGAGCCGTTGCCCAGCAGCGCCGCCGGGTCGCCGGTGCCGACCGGGGCGCCGTTGATCGCCGTCACCGTGAGGCCGCCGGCGGGGAGCTTGCCCCCGGCGACGGTTGACTGATCGGCGACGACATTCGAGAGCGTGAGCCGCGGCGTCAGCACCGTGTTGTGGATGCTGCCGTCGGTGGCGCGGTACTCGACATTCATCGGGCGTCCCTGGCTTGCCGTGGTCGCGTTATGGAGGTCGGTGGTGACGTCGGTGAGGTTGTCCTGACGGATCGGCGAACTGTTGATGGCCAGGATCGTGTCGCCGGTCCTGAGCCCTGCCGCACCTGACGCAGCATGCGAGTCGAAGAGCGACGGTGTCGGCTGCATGTCGACGATGGCGAAGATCAGCCCGCCGAAGACGAAGTTCGCGATGATGCCCGCGGAAACCGTCGCGAAGCGCCGCGGGCGCGTCGCGCGGTAGAAGTTGCGTTCTCCAGCATCAGTTTCGCCCGCGAGTCCCAGCATCCCTGCCATCCGGACGAAGCCACCGGCGGGAATGGCACGGATCGCGTAGAGCGTCTCGCCGACGGTGCGCGAGTAGAGCTTGGGCCCGAAGCCGATCGCGAACTCCTCGACCTTGATGCCCGAGAGCTTGCCGACGGCAAAGTGTCCGAACTCGTGGATGGTGATCACCGTGACGAGCACGAGGACGAACGCGCCGGCGTAGATGAGGAACTGGATCATCGAGCCGCGGCCGCTCCCACGGTGGTCGCTCGCACGAACCCGCGTGCCCACGCGTCGGCCTCCAGCACGCCGTCGAGAGTCAACGCGTCGCCGTCGTGGAAGGCTGCGAGCGCGTCACTCACCAGCGGGACGATCTCGTCGAAGCGGCACTGTCCGGCGGTGAACGCCATCACGGCCTCCTCGTCGGCGGCGTTGAAGACGCAAGGCGCGAGACCGCCGCGTTCTCCCGCACTGCGCGCCAGTGCGACGGCCGGAAAGCGGGCACCGTCCACGGGCAGGAATTCCAGCGGCGAAGCGTCACGAAGGTCGAGATGCGGCCCGACGCCGGGGAGGCGTTCGCCGTCCGCAAGAGCAAGGGCGATCGGCACCCGCATGTCCGGGACGCCCATCTGCGCGACCACCGCTCCATCCTGGAACTCGACCCAGCTGTGCACGATGCTGGTCG
>PLDZ01000257.1 GCA_003136295.1 Candidatus Dormiibacterota bacterium | reverse complement strand
CGTGCACCACGTTATTGCCAATACTGACAGCAAGGTCGCCGCGGATGCTGCCTGGCGCCGCCGCCGAGGGGTTGGTCGCGCCCATCATCGAGCGCACCTGCGCGACCGCGTCGTCGCCTTCCCACACCATGGCCACGACCGGCGCTGAGGTGATGAAATCGATGACGCCCGCGAAGAAGGGCTTGCCGCGATGTTCCGCGTAGTGTCGTTCCGCCAGGTCACGCTCGATGCGCAGCAACCTCAGCGCCACGAGATGAAGGCCGCGGCGCTCGAAACGCGTGATCACCTCGCCGACCAGACGTCGTTGCACGCCGTCGGGCTTGACCAGAACCAGGGTTCGTTCGACGCTCACCGCGCGCAAGTCTGACATGCGGACATCAGACCGCGATCGCCTTCTCGAACCGGGTTTCGCCGCGGAACGGCCCGACCACCGCGGCACGAAGCCCGCCGGTGAGCAGGCGTGCAGCAAGCTCGCTGACCTGGGTGGCCTCGACCGACTCCAACCGCGCAACGAGCTCCTCGGGCTCGACGATCTTTCCCTGGAGCAGCATCTGCTGTCCGGAGTATTCGCAGAGCGCCGAGGTGCTCTCCAGCTGGAGCAGCAGACGGCCCTTTGCATATTCGCGTGCCTTGGTGATCTCTGCGTCCTCCACCGGCTTCTCGGCAAGCTTGCGCAGCTCAACGACCGCTGCTTCGAGTGCCGTTGCAGCCTGGCGCGGTTCGCACGCCAGGCCGATCCCGAGCACTCCTGTGTCCGACATCCGGCTCATGAATGAGTGCACGTCGTAGACGAGTCCGCGGTGCTCGCGAAGCTCGAGAAAGAGACGGCTCGACATGCCCTCGCCGAGGATCACGTTGAGGATCTCGGCGACGTGCCGGTCGGGGTCGTTGTACGAGGGCGCCCTCGCGCCGACGAGGATGTTCGCCTGCTCGGTGCTGCGCCGGATCACTGTGAGTGGCGGTCCCGACGGTGGTGTGGCGGGCAATGCCGGCCCTGGCTTCGCGTGGCGTTGCGCGGCCCACGGGCCGATCGCTTCGTCGATCATCCCGACGGCGTCCGCCGTCTCGAAGCCGCCGGCGATGCTCACAACCAGCGTTGCGGGCAGCATGTGTTTCTCGAGGTGACTGCGGCAGTCGCCGGCGGTGAACGAGAGGACGGTCTCCTCGCGCCCGGCGACATCCCAGCCCAGCGGATGGTCAGGCCACATCAGCGCGTCGAACGCGATCTGCACGTAGTCCTGGGGGTTGTCCTGGTACATGCGCAGCTCTTCGATCACCACCTGGCGTTCCTTCGCGACCTCGGCAGCGTCGAGCGCGGGGCTCAGCAGCATGTCCGCGAGCACCGATACGGCAAGACCCAGCTTCGCTGTGGGGACCCGAGTCCAAAAGATCGTCGCCTCGCGATCCGTGGCGGCGTTGAGCACACCGCCGACGCCTTCGATCGCCTCGCTGACGTCACGGGCGGTCGGGTACCGCGCGCCACCTTTGAACACCATGTGCTCGACGAAGTGGCTGATGCCGCTCTCGGCCTCAGTCTCATAGCGCGAACCGACCCCGACCATGAACGCGATCGCAACCGAGGCGCGCCCGGGGAGTGGGACTGCCGTCAGCCTGGTTCCCCCGGACAGGGATTCGACGGCGAATTCGGTCAGTAGGACCGCCCGGCTGACCGGCCCTGGCGGGCTCCTTCGAAGCGCTCCGGAGGGCCGCCCTGCGCTGGACCGGTGGGATTGATGACCACACGCCGCGCCGGCTCTCTGCCGGTGCTCTCCGTGGTCACGTCGGGGTCGNNCGGCGAGGGTCATGTGAATCACCCGCCGCTCATAGGCATGCATCGGGTCGAGCGTGTAGGGCTCGCCGGTCCGCTTGACACGGAGCGCGAGGCGCTCGGCGAGCTCGCGGACCTGATCCTCACGGCGGGCCCGATAGCGCTCCACATCGAGGATCACCCGGCGGGTCTCGACACCCTCCTCGCCGAGCATCAGGTTCAGCGCCGTCTGCAGTGAGCGCAGGGTCTCGCCCCGCCATCCGATGAGCAGACCAAGGTCGTCGCCCGCGATGTCGAGGATCACCGGCCCTCCCGATGACGAGCCGACAGTTCCCGTACCGCGACGGACGCTCACCCGGCAGGGCACCTCCATTCGCGTCAGCAGCTCCTCGAGGAGCGCCCGTGCATTCGCCGCGTGCTCGTCGATCCGGTACACGCGCACGCGACGCTCCCCAGTCGACAGCCGCTCGCCTGGGAGCGCCCTGCTGTCCGGCGACAGCACCTGCACCTCGACCTGCTCACGGTTCGCCCCGAGCTGGCTGAGCGCATTGCTGACAGCCTCCTCGATGGTCGCCCCGCGAGCCTCGACGCCATCCTCGGTCTCTGCTTCGACCGACGTCACCCTGCTCTCGCTCACCACTTCTCCCTCGACGCCGCGCTCAGCGGCGCCGCCTCCGTCTGTTCGGTCTGTTGGGTCGCGCCAGCGAGCGCGCGGTCGCGCTCTGGGATCGGACCGGTGGCTCCTCGTCGGTGGCGGCCCCTGATTTGGGCTTGGTGCCGTTGGCGCCGGGACGGGTGCCATTGCGAGTGCCGTTCTTGGACGGTACGACCGCGGCTCCCGCCTTCGCGGAGCCCGCACCGGTCTTGGTGTTGACCGGGGTTCGCGGAATCGTCAGCGCGGTAACGCGGTTGGCACCCGGGAACCAGGAGGGAACCACCAGACCGTTCCAGCCGAGCAGGTGGTACTGCTGCGCGACCATGAACATCGTTCCCGTTGCCCAGTAGATGGCCAGCCCCTGCGGAAACAGGAAGCTGAACACGAAGATCATCACCGGGAAGATGAACGACATCTGCTTGGTGACGCCCTGCATGGAGCGTTCCTGGTCGGACATGTCCGGACGCGAGGGGGGCATCATCATTCGCGACTGCGCGAAGGTGAAAAGGCCGGCGATGAGGGGCAGGATGAGCAACGCCGGGTGGGTCAGCACGCCGGCGAGGCCGGTGCTCCCCGTGCAGCACGATGCCTGCGCCGACTTGGTCAGGTCATCGATCCACAGGAATCCCCTGTCGGTCGACGAGAGGGTTCCCGTGACCGACTTGATCGACTGGTAGAGGCCTATCAGCACCGGCATCTGCACGAGTGCCGGGATGCAGCCGGTCAGGCTCGAGAAGGGGCTGATGCCGTGCTCCTTGTAGAGCGCGTTCATCTCCTGGCTCAGCCGCTGCGGCTCTTTCTTGTACTTCTTGCGCAGTTCCTGAAGCTGGGGTGCGACCAGCCGCTGCTCCGCCTGGATTCTCCGAGACGTTCGTAGCTGCCAGCCGAAGACCGGGAAGAGAACCGCTCGAATCCCGATGGTCAGGACGATGACCGCTAGTCCGAAGGCCCCGATCGCCTTCAGCGGTGGGACCTGCGTGAAGACGTTGACCAGCTGCTGGAGCACCCACGCGAACGGGTACTGCAGGATGGTGAAGATCGAGAGCGGATTGAACCCGCCGGAGGCGGCAGGCGCTGCGGCACCGATCACGCGGCACTCCCCGGCTGGGCCGCGTCGCGGTGCACGCGCCGCGCAGCGCGCCAGCTGATGTACGTCTCCGGCACCAGGTCGATGCCGCCCTCGTGCCACGGGTGACAGCGGGCGATCCGGCGCACCGCAAGCCACCAGCCGCGGCGGGCGCCGAAGCGCTGAATCGCCTCATAGCCGTAGTGCGAGCAGGTGGGCTCGTAGCGGCACGAGCTCATCATTCCGAAGAGGGGACCGATGGTGACCTGGTAGATGCGAATGAACACCAGGCTGGCGCGTCTCACGTCCTGGCCTTGAGTGGCGCCGAGCGGGAAGCCGTGGTGAGCGCCGCCGTCAGGGCGCTCCTGAGGCTCGCGAAGGGCATCTCGGTGGCGCGTCCCGGCAGGCTCACGACCATGTCGAGTCCAGGATGCTCCATCAGGACGGGCGCGATCGCCGCCCGCAGCCGTCGCCGTGCGCGGTTCCGGCAAACGGATCCGGTGGCCCCAGGCACAGCGAATGCAACCCGCGAGATGGCGGTTTCACCCCGGAGAGCACGCACTCGAACGGCACCCGAGCGTGCCTCGATTCCGGTTTCCCGCACCGCCGCAATCCGGCGTCGCCCGGGAAGGCGATGCCGCCGGTTCATCGCGTAGGAGCCGGGGTCAGGCGCTTGCGGCCTTTGCGACGGCGTGCCTTGAGCACCTGGCGTCCGCCCGGCGTCGCCATACGTATGCGAAAGCCGTGCGTCTTACGCCGGTAGCGCTTCTTGGGTTGGTACGTCCGCTTGATGGCCGTCTCTCCGAGACACTGATCGCGTCGGGGGCGCTCTGGGCACCGCTGAGCCCGACGGGGTTGCGTCGCGAGTATACCAAGGCAGCGGTCGACCACCCTTGCTTCCCAAAGAGTTGCCGTCGAGTTGGCGCGGAATTCCCGAGCAGTTGCCGCCACGAGATCACAGCCTGGTGGTGCGCTCGCTCCGCTTGTGACCGGGGCTGCGCATTGTTAGACTCCGCAGGCTGCAGCGGGAGCGGGAAGCCCTTCCATTCGTCTCACCAAGCCCCCCGGCCACCAGCGGCCATGCATTTATCCACTGATGTGCACAAGCTGTGGATAACTGCGCTGTGATTGGCAGGCCAAGGCGAGGAACGAGTGGATCGAACAGTCGGTGTCGGCGCAGTCGGTGATCAGACGCAGCGCGTCGAGCCCATCATCGAGAGTGGGAACTCGACCGCGAGCATGGATCCGCAACAGCTGTGGCAGGTCGCCCAGGAGGAGTTGCGATTCCAGGTGGTACGTCCTGGATACGAAGCGTGGCTCGCCAACGCGGTTCTCGTGGACTCCGATGGGCACACGTTCACCGTCGGCGTCCCAACCATGTTCGCGCGTGACTGGGTCAGCGAGCGCTACGTCCCGCTGATACGCGAGACCCTATCGGGCGTACTCGGGCGCGATTGCGAGGTGATCATCACCGTCGACCCGGAGAGGTCGCCACTCCCGGAGGCGCCGCCTCACGTCCCGGATCCGACCTACGCGTACGTCAGCGAACCCGAGGATGGCGCCAACGATTCGCGGCTCAACCCCGCATTCACATTCAGCACGTTCGTGGTCGGAAACTCCAGCCGCTTCGCCCACGCTGCATGCCGCGCCGTCGCCGAGGCGCCCGGCAAGGCGTACAACCCGCTCTTTCTCTACGGCGGCGTGGGTCTCGGCAAGACCCACCTGATGCATGCGATCGGTCATGCGGTCCGAGAGACGCATCACAACGCAAAGGTCGCCTATGTCACCTCCGAGAAGTTCATGAACGAGATGGTCGCCTCGATCGTCGAGAACCGGCCGGCAGAGTTTCGGATGCGCTACCGCGGCGTCGATGTCCTGCTCATCGACGACATCCAGTTCCTCGCCGGCAAGGACCACACGAGGGAGGAGTTCTTCCACACGTTCAACGCGCTGCAGGAATTCCAGAAGCAAATCGTGGTGAGCAGCGACCGGCCGCCCAAGGACATCCCCACCCTCGAGGATCGCCTGCGCAGCCGCTTCGAGGGAGGCCTGATGGCCGACATCCAGCCTCCGGATTTCGAGACCCGGCTTGCGATTCTCAACACCAAGCTCGGGCCGTACAGCAAGCTCGTGCCCGACGAGGTGTGCTCGTTCATCGCGCACCGGATCCAGAAGAACATCCGTGAGCTCGAGGGCGCGCTCATCCGCGTGCTCGCTCACGCGTCGATCAACGGCCAGCAGATCACCCTCGAGACCGCCCAGCAGATCCTGCGCGACGTCATCCCCGTCCAGGACTCGACCCCGGTGAGCATCGAGACCATCCAGCTGGCGGTCGCCGCGCATTACGCCATCTCCGTCGAGGAGATGAAGGGCAAGCGTCGCGACAAGAACATCGTGTTCCCGCGTCAGGTGGCGATGTACCTCATCCGCGAGGAGACCGAGTCGTCGCTCCCGGTCATCGGCAGCGCCTTCGGCGGCCGGGATCACACCACCGCGCTGCACGCGATCGAAAAGATCACCGAGCTGATGCGTGAGGATGTTCGACTCCAGGGTGAGGTGCGCGCCATCCGCGAGCAGCTGCACAACCGTTGACAACCCTGTTCGCGGAACTCGGGACGGCATGTGGACAAAGTGCGCAACCCGGCTCCCGGTGCACAACCGGTGGACAACGGGTGCCACTTGCGCACAGGCCGGCGACACTTCCGGAGCCGCGATGAGATCGCTTTCCGGGTTGTCCCCCATGTCCCCACCACTACATCGTCTACTGATATCTAGACTCTGCAGGTCATACTCATTGAGTCTGGTGATAACGCAGCCTCCAGAGAGGAATCGTCCATGAAAGCGACCGTCTCGTCCTCGACACTCAGTGGTGCTCTCGGGCTCGTGTCCCGCGCGGTCTCACCCAGATCGACGCTGCCTGTGCTGAGCAACGTGCTTCTCGACACGGGCAGCGATGGTCTTCGCGTCACCGCAACGAATCTCGATCTCACGATCTCGGTCGTCGTGCCGGCAACCGTGCTCGAGGAGGGCCGGATCACGGTGCCGGCCCGTCTGCTCGGTGAGTTCGTCTCGTCGCTCGGCGACGCCCCGTGCACCATGGAGCTGGAACCGACGACGCAGGTATTGAAGCTTACCGGTGGCGTCCACCGGGCCAACGTGCACGGCATCGACGCGGTTGAATTTCCGCCGCTCCCGGCGCGCGACACCGAGACGTCCATCGAGGTCGACTCCATCACGCTGCAGAACGCGATCACCCAGACGGTGATGGCGGCGAGCTCCGACGAGACGGCACCGGTGCTCACGGGTGTGCTGCTCCAGGTGGACGGAAACCGGCTCACGCTCGCGGCGACCGATCGCCACCGTCTTGCGGTGAAGACGATCGACGTCACCGTGCAAGGAACACCGCCGGTCACATCGGTGATCGTCCCGTCGAGGCATCTTTCGGAGGTCGCTCGCGCCGTGAATCCGAACCGTCCGACGGTCGGCATCGCCTTCGCTCACGCGCGCAACCAGGTGTTCTTCACGCTCAAGGATGTCGAGATATCCTCGCGTCTGATCGAGGGGACATACCCCAATTACAATCAGGTGATTCCCGGCGAATCGACCACGACGGTGAGCCTCTCGACGGCATCACTGCTGCGCGAGGCGAAGACCGCCGCGGTGCTGGCGCGTGATGCTGCGAACCCGGTCCGTCTGCGCATCGGTGACGGAACGCTCACGCTCCTCGCGCAAACCGCGGAGGTCGGCGACGATGAGGCTCCACTCACGGCCAACGTGCAGGGTGACGACGTGCAGATCGCCTTCAACGCACGTTACATGCTCGATGCTCTGTCGGCGCTCGACTCCGATGAGGTCCTGCTCTCGTTCAACGGCTCGCTGCAGCCGGGAGTCATCCGTCCCGTCGGGAAGGACGACTACCTCTGCATCATTATGCCGGTGCGAGTCGCCTGACCCTTCACATCGCCTTGAAGCGGATGCGGCGTACCAGGTCCTGTCCGACACGCTGGTTCAGCGCATCGATGACTCGCGGAGCGTCCATCTGCAGCTGATGCGCGAGTGCGCTGTTGGCAGTGGCGATGACGAGAACACCTCGATCGAGCCGTTCCGCGCGGCAGAGCGCGGCGAGTCCATCGCCGACAACATCGGCGAGCGCGAGACGCAGGCGCTCCTCGCGAACCTGCACGCGGACGCCCAATCCGCGTAGCGCCGGATCGATGAGATCCGAAAGGCGCTGCTCGGTCACCGCCGCTCGTCCTGGGTCACGACACCACCGCGCACGGTGAAGTGGAGCACGTCGTCAAATTCAGCGACCTCGGTGAGCGGCTCGGTGGTGGTCACCAGCACCTGGTGCGATCCCGCCGCAAGCAAAGTGAGCAGGCGCCCGCGGCGCTCGGGATCGAGTTCACTGAGCACGTCATCGAGAAGGATGACCGGAGCGACGCCCGCCGTGTCCTGAAGGTACCGGACCTCGGCGAGCTTGCAGGCCAGTACGATGCTGCGCTGCTGACCCTGCGAGGCCGTACCGCGCGCAGCACGGCCGTCAAGGTCGAACGCGACGTCGTCGCGATGAGGTCCCGCCAGGGTGACGCCGCGAGCGACCTCCTCCGCGGCGTGGTCGCGCAGCGTCTCGAGAAGAACCTGCTCTGCTGCATCGACGCTGTCGGGAATCGAGGCGACGTGCGCCGGTGCGTAGCGGAGCGAGATGCGCTCGAGCTGACCGCTCAGGTCGTGCAGCGACTGTGCCGCAAGCGGAGCCAGCGCATCGACGAGGCGCGAACGAGCGAGCCCCAGCCACGCGCCGTGATGTGCGAGCTCGCCGGTGAAGCTGTTTAGTGAGTCACGGGCGCCGCCGCCCTGGCGAAGCTGATGGAGGAGGGCGTTTCGCTGATCGAGCACGCGGCGGTATCGCGACATATGCGCCACCGCCTGCTGGTCGGTCTGAGCAAGGATGACGTCGAGGAAGCGCCTGCGCCCATCGGGCCCGCCGCGCACGAGCGCCAGGTCCTCCGGCCAGAAGAGCACGACCGGGCACACGCCGAGCATCGCGCGCGCGGGACGCGGTTTGCCGTCGACGGCGGTGACCCGCGAGACTCGGGCCGTTGAACTGTCCCGTTGAAAACGGACCGACAGCGTGACATCGGCGGGCGGACGCGCCACGTCAGCCTCGGCGAGTGCCGCATCCTCGCTCCAGAGCA
>PLDZ01000162.1:857-3949 GCA_003136295.1 Candidatus Dormiibacterota bacterium | reverse complement strand
GCCAGCATCTGCTGTTCGCCGCCCGAGAGCGTCGCCGCTCGTTGCCTGCGCCGCTGCTGGAGCATCGGGAAGATCTCGATCACACGATCCACCGTCCAGGCACCGTCGCGCCGGCGGCCACCCGCGATGCTGAGGTTCTCTTCAACAGAGAGCCCGGGGAACAGCCGCCTGCCCTCGGGAACCAGCGCGATGCCGAGCGCAACGCGCTTGTGGGCCGGCACCCTGGTGATATCGACGCCGTCGAAGATGACGTTGCCGGCAGCGGGTCGGTGCGCTCCGGCGATCACTCGAAGCAAGGTTGTCTTGCCCGCACCGTTGGCGCCCACCAGCGCGCGAGTCTCACCCTCGTCGATGGTGAGTGTCACGCTTCGCACGGCCTTCAGCAGACCGTACTGCGCGTCGACGGACCGCACCTCGAGCAGGCTCACGTGACCGCAGCACCGAGGTACGCATCGATCACCGCCGTGTCGGCAAGGACGTCGTCGGGGAGGCCGTCCGCGATGATCTTCCCGGCGTCGAGGCAGATGAGGCGATCGATCGCCTGGACCAGGACGTGCACGATGTGCTCGATCCAGATGATCGCGATCTCACGCCGCCGGAGCTCCTTGATGGTGCCGACCAACTCGATCGCCTCGCTGTCCGTGAGGCCACCGCCGATCTCGTCGAGGAACACCACCTTCGGGTCGGTGGCAAGCGCGCGAGCGAGCTCTACACGCTTGCGATCGAGAAGACCGAGATCCGCCGCCCGGCGGTTGGCGACATCGACGAGACCGCACGTCTCGAGAACGTCGACGACGCGTTCGTATGCGGTGGTGCGGCGATCGGTGGCTCCCAGCAGGGCACCGACCAGCACGTTCTCGAACACCGTCATGCCGATGAAAGGCCGCGGAATCTGGTGAGTCCGCGCGATGCCGAGCCGGCAGCGGCGGTCGGCGCGCAGGCTGGTGACGTCGTTTCCCTCATAGCGAACACGGCCTGAGGTCGGACGGATCGAGCCCGCGAGGATGCTCAGCAGCGTCGTCTTGCCCGCGCCGTTGGGTCCGACAACGCCAACCGATTCCCCGGTCGCGAGCTGAAAGTCAACGCCTTCCAGAACCACGAGAGCGCCAAACCGTTGACCGATGCCGCTGGCCTCGAGCAATGGGGTCGACATCGGCACGACGATACGCGCCCGCAGTTAGCTGTAAGAGGTCAGTTTCGCGGCCACAGGGACGTTGGGATCGCTCGAGTTCTCGCAGATCACGAAGTTGATCGGATAGGCGGTTCCGGGCGTCGCCACCCACTGTCCACCGATGATCGGTGTCGCGACAACGTTGGGATTCGGCCCGGTTCCCCATGCGAGATGACCAAGCGGCGTATCAACCGTAACGGTCTTCATCGCGCTCGCCACCGCCAGCTTGTCCTTGGGGTTGCCGCTCGCCTTGAGGGCGGCAGCGGCAACATCGAAGAGCGCAAGACTCGCGCCGGCCTGCTGATTCCACTCCTTGCCCGAACTTGCCTCATAGCCGCTCGCCAGATTGGCCGAGGAGATGCCGGTGAGTGACGACGAATACGGCCAGGTCGGAGCCCAGTAGACGCCGCTGGCGAGGCCGTTGCCGATCGNNTCGACGATCGTGTAGCCGGCCTTCTTGAGCAGGGGCCCGAGGGCGCCGCGGATTGCGTTGCCGTCCGCGTCGTTGGGCCACATGACGCCGACCACCTTGTTGGTCGGCACCTGTGGCCAGAGGTGCGTGTACGCGCTCGCGAATTGAGCGACGCCGAACGAGAAGTGAAAGGTCCACTTGAAGGGCACTGGCGCGGCGGGGTTGGTCTGGCGTCCGAAGTACCACGCCTCCCAGGGAACGATGGTCGAGACGCACGGCACGCCGGCAGCCTCGGCGGCGTCGGATACGGGGTTCACGGTCTCCGGCGTCGAGGTCGTGAGGATGAGATCGACGTTCGAGCTGTTGATCAGATCGGCGGCAGCCTGTGCGGACCGCGGTCCCGACTGGCTGTCCTCGGTGATGATCTCGACCGAGTACTTCTTGCCACCGATGGTGAGGCCGCTCGCGAACGCTTTACGAGCCAGGGAGACGACGTACGGATCCGGCTCGCCGAAACCGGCGGCCGCGCCGGTGAGCGGGCTGACGTACCCGATCTTGATGGTGCCGACGCTGGCTGTTCCGCCGGTGTTGCCGAGTGAGCCGCACGCCTCGAGCAGGCCGCCGCCGACCAGGGTGAGCGACCCGGCGCCGAGCGCCTTGAGGACGTCGCGGCGCGACAGCTGGTGACCGGCGATCAGGCTCTCGACGATATCGACGCCGCCCATGTTGACGAGGGCGTCCTCCTGGGACATGGCTAGCACCCCGCACTTACCCTGTGGCCGAAGTGTTCGCATAGCGAACCCACGTTCTCTGAATGAACGTAGCATATCGTTGTGGGGCCAGGCAACCTCCCGGCCGCGTGCCGACGACTGATGCAAACCGCTAAGGTTGAGAGTACGAGTGTGCGCTACGCGAACATGTTGATCTGCAAGCATGGCTGAGATCGTCTCGCTGCCCGAGGGCATCGCCGCGGTCGTCAACGACGGCGACACACTCGTGATGGAGGGGTTCACCCACCTCATCCCGTTCGCGGCGGGTCACGAGATCATTCGCCAGCGCCGCCGGGATCTCACCCTGGTTCGGATGACCCCGGACCTCATCTATGACCAGCTGATCGGCATGGGGTGNNCACAGATTTCGGGACGCCGTCGAGAACGGCTGGCCGCTGCCGCTGGAACTCGAGGAGCACAGCCATGCGGGGATGGCGAACCGCTACCTCGCCGGAGCGAGCGGCCTTCCATTCGCCGTGCTTCGCGGTTACGTCGGTACCGACCTTCCGGCGCAGACGGACACCATCCGACCGATCACCTGTCCGTTCACCGGCGAGGTGTTGACCGCGGTTCCGGCGCTGTCACCCGACGTCACCATCATCCATGCGCAGCGCGCCGATCGGAAGGGCAATGTGCAGATGTGGGGCATCCTCGGCGTGCAGAAGGAGGCGGTGCTGGCCGCGAAACGGTCGCTCATCACCGTGGAGGAGATCGTCGACAGCCTTGATCCCAAGCCTCA
>PLDZ01000162.1:0-840 GCA_003136295.1 Candidatus Dormiibacterota bacterium | reverse complement strand
TGACCGCGACGTACACGTCCGACGAGATGATGACCGTCGCCGCCGCACGCCAGTTGCACAACGGCACCGTCTGTTTCGTCGGCATCGGGCTGCCCAGCACCGCGGCGAACCTCGCGCGCGTCACCAGCGCGCCGGACGTCGTGCTCATCTACGAATCGGGCACACTCGGCGTCAAACCGGACCGGCTGCCGCTCTCGATCGGCGACGGCATCCTNNGGAAGGATTGACGTCGGCTTCCTCAGCGCTGCCCAGATCGACCGCTACGCCAACATCAACACCACAGTGATCGGCGCCGACTATCACCATCCCAAGGTGCGGCTTCCCGGTGCGGGAGGCGCACCGGAAATCGCCGCGTCGTGCCGCGAGGTCGTCGTCGTGCTCCGCCAGACGCCGCGAACGTTCGTCGATCGCGTCGACTTCATCACGTCGGTGGGCTTCGGCAGTGGGTCCGGCGATCGTCAGCGATTCGGTCTGACCGGGTCCGGACCGCGCGTTGTTATCACCGACTTCGGCATCCTTTCGCCCGACACGGAAACCTGCGAGCTCACGCTGGTCAGCGTCCACCAGGGGTTCAGCGCCGAGGACGCGCGAGCCGCGACCGGGTGGCCGCTCGCGGTCGCATCCGACCTCGCCACCACCGACCCACCGACTCAGGAGGAACTCACGGTGCTGCGCCGCCTCGAGGCGACCAAGGGCGCGTGAGCGAGGACGTCTTCGTCCTGGATGCGGTGCGCACGCCGATCGGCCGGCACGGTGGCGCACTGGCCGGGGTGCGTCCCGATGACCTCGCCGCCGGTGTCATCGCCGACCTCGTGCGACGCAGCCCGTCACTCGACCCCG
>PLDZ01000040.1 GCA_003136295.1 Candidatus Dormiibacterota bacterium | reverse complement strand
AGTCGACGGAGATGACCTTGGCGCGCGTCCGCCGGCCGACCTGCGAGGCCAGGTCAGCGGCGAGGACGGCGTCCCCCATTACGTACACGCCGCCGTGGAAGTAAAGAACAACGTGGCGAGGTTCGATTCCGTCGACTGTGATCTCGGCGGTTGGGACGCCGCCCAGTGCGGCTGCGGTCACGGTCACGTCGGCGGGCAGCGCCTGCGCCGAAATCAAATCTCGGAGCAGTCGCCGTTGCTCGTTGACATTGCTGCCGACGGGGAAGGCCGACTGCCGCAGGACTGCTTCGAGGTTCTCTCGCTGCTCGGTGTTCACGGAGGATCTCCCTTTAGCTGGGTTGTTTTGGCAGCGCTCTAAGGCTCGCTCGCCGATGTCGATCCGCTGCTTAAATTTCCTGTCGCCGTCTGCTCGAGCTCCCGGCCGCGCAGCAGCGCGATGCAGGCCACGACCGATACCGCGCTGATGCCGGCGATCACCCAGAAGCCCAGGGCGAAGCCGCTCGTCGCCGCCTGCGCTGGCGAGTGTCCCGACGCGAGCAGCGTCGTTGTGTGGGTGAACGCGACGGTCGCGGCGATCGCGACGCCGAGCGCGCCGCCGATCTGCTGCGTTGCGTTGATCAGCCCCGATGCGAGCCCGGCCTCCTGCGGCTCGACGCCCGCGAGCGCGGCGATCGACATCGGGATGAACGAGAATGCCATGCCGACGCCGACCAACAGATACCCAGGCAGGAGGTGCGTGACGAACGAGTCCTCCACCGGAATCTGCGTGTACCAGAGCATCCCGCCCGTGATCAGCGCCAGGCCGATGGCCATCACCGGCCGCGGCCCGACCCTCGTCACGAGCGCCTGCGAGATGACTGCCACCGGGACCACCGTCCCGGCGGTTGCGAGGAACGTCAGGCCGGTCTTGAGAGCCGAGTAGCCGAGCACCTGCTGGACGTACAACGTCAGCAGGAAGAAGTTCGAAAACACGACCGCGCCGAGGAAGAACCCACACACGTTCGCGCCGGTCACGGTGCGGATGCGGAAGATGTCGAACGAGACCATCGGCGACGGGCTCCGCGTCTCGATCACGAGAAACGCGACGAAGAGCGCTGCGGAGGCGATCAGCAGCCCGATTGTGCGGCCGGTGCCCCAACCAACCTCAGGCGCCTCCGAGATCGCATAGACGAGCAGCGAGAGACTGGACGTGATCGTGACAGCGCCGCCCGCGTCGAAGCCGCGCAGCGCCGGGATCCGGCTCTCGCGGACGATCGCGCGCGTCAGCGCGAGCACGAGCGCGCCTACGGGGACGTTGACGAAGAAGATCCACTCCCACCCTGCGTACTTCGTGAGGATGCCGCCGAGGAGCACGCCGCCCGCTGCGCCGCTGCCGCCCATGGCACCCCAGATGCCGAGCGCCTTGTTGCGCTCTGAGCCTTCCTGGAACGTCGTTGTGATGATCGATAGCGTCGCGGGAGAGACGATCGCCGCTCCGACCCCCTGCACCACGCGCGCTGCGATCAGCACGCCGATCGTGTTGGCAAGTCCGCAGACGAGAGACGCCGCCGAGAAGATCGTCACCCCGATCATGAACAGCCGGCGCCGACCGAGCAGGTCGGCCACCCGCCCTCCGAGCAGAAGGAAGCCGCCGAAAGTGATCGTGTATGCGATCAGCACCCACTGCAGGCTGTTGTCAGACACGTGCAGCGCGTTCTTGATCGAGGGAAGCGCGACGGTGACGATGGTGCCGTCGAGGACCGTCATGAAGAACGCCACGCACACCAGCGCCAGCGCCCGCCAGCGGTGTGGATCTGGCTCGTGATGCCCGAGCGCCGAGACCGGCTGGGTGGATGTATCGGGTGTGCTCATCGTGTTAGCCCTCCCATGACAGCGTGAACGCGCCCTCATGACTGCCGATGGCAGCCATGAGGCCCACTGNNATGCGTGCGCATGCAACCCGTCTGGTAGAATCTCGCCATGCCCCGGCCGCGACCGACCTCCCCGGCCTCTCCCATCAAGGAGGTCGCCGGGGTCGTGTACCGACCCGACGGGCTGAAGCACGCCTCCCCGCAGCGGGCCTCCGCCTTCCTCGGGCTCGTCCGCGCGGGAGAGACCCTCGTCCGAGACCTGGACGCAGAGCTCGAGCGCGACCACGGGATCAGCCTGCGCGCCCACGAGGTGCTCCTCGTCCTCGCCCTCTTCGCTCCGGAGGGGCGCCTCCGGATGGCCGAACTGAACGGGCGCACACCCCTCAGCCAGAGCCGCGTGTCTCGTCTAGTCGCCGAGCTCGAGGGGCGGGGGCTCGTCGAGCGGTCCCCCGCCGACGGTGACGGGCGGGGTGTCCAGGTGTCGATCACCACCCGCGGGATCGAGAAGTTCAGGGCAGCGCAAGACACCCACCTCGCCGGGTTGGAGAGGCGCCTCTACGCGCGCCTCACCGAGCGGGAGACCCGCCAGCTCGCCGCGCTCACCGCGAAGATCCTCGGTGACGAGATCGGGTTCGAGCTCGAGGCGGCACCACCGGCACCGTCGCACCCCTGAGACACGGCGATGGGTCTCTTTGACTACGACGCGCGCCCCGCCACGCCTCAGGTCCAGTTGGTCGGTGACCGCTCGTCGGCTGCCGCGTATGCGCTGCGCGACTTTCTCACGCGAAACGGACTTCCCTACGACTGGCAGGAGGTGGATGGCACTGGAGTACACCGTCGATCCCGCCGATCTACCACTCTGCATCCTCCCCGACGGCAGGCGCATCGCACGCGCGACGGTCGAGCAGGTTGCTGCCGGCCTTGGCATGATCTGGCCGCCCCAGCGGGACGTGTATGACCTCGTGATCGTCGGCGCCGGTCCGGCTGGTCTCGGGGCCGTCTATACACAGGCGCCCAGTGATTCCGGCGTTGTCGGTTTCGTCGGGACAGTTGACCTGACGACAGGCTTCGTCCGTGCGGTGATGATCGGATTCGGCCAGGCCACCGGCATGGCATTTGTCCCTGACTCTGGTCAATAGCTGGCCCACTGTGACCCGTTCGAGCACCTCACTGAGCCGGCAGTTCACCCATCTGGTACGGTTCTCCGACCGTCTCACATGTCTGCGGGAACCTCACCTGGTCTGTGGAATCGCCGGAGCCGGCATTCACTCCGGTGATCAGCGAAAAACTAAGCGTCCCTTATCCTCCGGTGATCTGAATCACCGCCGAGCGCCGAAGGCGCAGAATGCTCTGGGAGGGGCAGCATGGGAGCGGGCGTCGTGATGGGCATGGCGAAGGGGGTCGCATCGTCGCCGCCGGTCACGGCAGCGATTCTGGAGTCGACACCTGCGTACGTGGCCATGCTGACTGCAGTCGTCAAGGACGCGGGATGGGAGCCCCGCGCGTTCGCGACCTTCCGACGGCTGGTCCACTCGGTCGAGGCTTCGGGCGCTCAACTGGTGTTCATCAACTCACGCGACATGCCAGACAACGAGGAGGCGCTCACGCTCGTGCGCCGCGCGTTTGTCGGCCCACTCGTGGTGCTGGTGGAACACGAGGAGGAGCTCAAAGGCCCGCTTCGACACGGCGCGACACTTGCTGTGAAGAAACCGTTCGATCCCGAATACCTCAGCCTCGCTGTCAGCGCCATGCTGGCGCGTGACGAACCTTTGAACCGGGCGCTGGCCCAGGGCGCAATCCTCGGTGACCTTCAGGTGCGACTCGCCGATCACACCATCGAGCGCCGAGGCCGGCGCCAGCCGCTCGGCCCGGCGGAATGGCAGCTCTTCGCATTCCTGATGGCACATCCCCGCCGGATTCTCGACCGTCACGAGCTCGCTCGCGGCGCGTGGGGCATGGATCTTCCCGGACGTGATGCGGAGGTCGAGCTGTACGTTTCGCGGCTGCGCCACAAGATCGAGCTCAACCCGCGCCATCCCGACCTGATCCTCACCGTGCGCGGACGCGGCTACCAGCTGGACGTCATTCCGGAACCGATGACATCGTTGGGAGGCGGTACCGACGGCCACACGGCGTTGCCGCTGACCACGATGCTCAGCTACTGGCAGGGCGCCTATGAGGAACTCGTCAGGGTGCAGACGCGAATCCTCGACCGGACACGTGGCATGGCCGGTGAGACAACGAAGGCAGTTCAGGGGCAGCTGCTCGGCAACGATCTTCCATCGCTGCAGGCGGAGATGGAGCGCTGCGAATCCCGCCTGGCGTTTTGGAACGCGTGGGCGTCGTGACTGGTCTGGACGTTTCGCACGGTTCGGACTGCTGACAGGTACCTGCACCCACAAACTCGCGCCTTCAGCTCTTGCACGTGTCATTCCTTCCAGTCATGACACCAACACCTGGGTCCCTTGACGTGGGCGGTGACGGGCTGACTAGTGTGGTCATCAGTACGCTGGATGACACAGGAATGAGGTGCAGCCATGACCCTGGTCAATTGGGATCCCGCCAACGATTTGATGACTCTTCACCAGAGCCTCGACCGCATGTTCGGTGGATCATTCATCGACGTTCTACCGACGAGGATTGGCGACCTGCAGCCCGCGCTGGTGGCGCCGATCGATGTGCATCAGGACGAGAACGGCCTCCGTATCGAGATGTCGCTGCCCGGATTCGCGCCCGACGAGGTCACGATCAAAGGTGAGCCGCGCCGTCTGATTGTGGAGGCGGCCACGCGCAAGCAAGCCCATCAGCGCGACAAGAACTGTATCCGGCACGAGCGGTTCGAAGGTCGCATCCGGCGCGAGATCGCGCTCCCGGACGGCGCGACGTTCGACAAGGCCAGCGCGTCGTTTGAGAACGGCGTGCTCAAGATCGCGCTTCCCATCGACCAGGCCGCGTCGCAACCGAGGCAGATCTCGGTCCAAGGTCAGCAGCCCCAGGGACAACTGGCGCAGGGTAACGGGAAGAAGGAAGCACAGCCGGCAACCGAAACCGATGTCGTGGGCCGTCAGTCGCAGCCACAGACGGCCGGCGCCGGGGGATGACCACCGTGGCGCCGTGGGACAAGCGCTTGCGCGCATCCACGCTCCGCGCTCCCCTCGAGCTCGATGACCCATCGCACGACATGGCATTCGCACGGCGCTCACGCGTCAAGGAGAGCATCGATGACTGAAACGGTCACAACAACTGCCGCACCCGCGCAAACGCTGCCTAACGACAGCGTGGTCGCGGTGTACAACACGCTGGACCGAGCCACAAAGGCGGTCGAATCCCTCGTCAAAGCCGGTTTTCCTTCCAATCGAGTCTCCGTCATCGGGCAGAGCCTGCAGAGCGAGATACAGCTCAACGGCTTCGTCAGCACCGGTGATGTCGCAAAGACCGGTGCCGCTGCAGGCGCGTGGGTCGGTGGGCTCTTCGGGTTGCTCGCCGGTGTCGCCGCGCTGTTCATCCCAGGTGTCGGACCTGTGCTGGCGATCGGCCCGCTCGCATCCACTGTCGTCGGGGCTGCGGAGGGCGCTGTCGGCGCCGGCGTGCTCAGCGCGATCATCGGGTACTTCGTAGCGAAGAAGCACATCCCCAAGTACACGCAGTACCTGACCGCGGGCAAGTCACTCGTCGTGGTCCATGGGACACCGGACGACGTGCGGCGCGCGCAGGAAATCATGCAGCAGACGGGCGGCACCGATGTGTCCCAGCACAACCGCGCAGACTCCAACTAGCACGCTGCGACCGCCTCACCGCCAGAGGTCGAGGCCGGCGGCGAGAGTTGCCTAGCGCCTCATCACCTGGATGGTCGTTTCAGCGGTCACATGTTGGCCGCTGGCGATCATCCCTGGTGGTCACTGACAAGGCTCTGGAACGGGCGCCCGTTCGTCAGAAGCCTGCGGTCCTCCCGGTTGTTGCTCAGCAACCTCTCGACCGACCTGGTACCGACGTCCCCTGGGAGGTGCGATGAGCACCCCCACAGCGCCACGAGGGTGCGGAGTGTCGTGGTTCTGGTGAGAGGACGCTCGACTGCCCGACCAGCGACTACCTCGGCGCTGATGCGCACGTTCGATGGCCGTTTGTCCCATTCGCGCTGGTGACCTGCGCTGCCGTGTGGGTTGAAGATGGCCCGGTAGTCGCCGTTCTCTGTGCGATAGCCGGAGTTGCACTCGGTAGCGGTCAAACGCCGGCGTCCGTCACCATCGGTGCACCATGCGGATCAGCAGCCTGTTCGCCAGAGGCGAACCCCTATTCTCGTTCGAGTTCTTCCCTCCCAAGGACGACGACGGCGCCGACCGTCTCTTCGCCGCCATCGCGGCGCTTCGCGAGCTCGAGCCCGCCTTCGTCTCGGTGACCCACGGCGCCGGCGGGAGCAGTCGCGACCACCGCACCGTCCGCCTGGTCGAGCGCATTGGGCGTGAGACCGGGTTGCTGCCGATGGCACACCTGACCTGTCGCGACTCGACCGTCGACGACCTGCTCGCCGAGATCCGCGAGTATCAGGCAGTCGGCATCGAAAACGT